>NZ_JBSFFY010000003.1:0-317070 GCF_053596315.1 Streptomyces sp. NPDC001732 | reverse complement strand
TCTTCGACCTCGTCGACTACGGCGTCGTGGGCGACCTCTTCCAGGTCGTCCCCCAGCTCACCGAGGAAGTCAACACCCGCAAGGGCTGACCCCCGGCAGAGAATCCTGACGGCCCGGGGCCGCGCGGTGTGTTCCCGCCGCGCGGCCCCGGGCCGTTTCCGGTCACCATTGACGCGGATACGGCCGCCTTATAACTTCACTATACGGATTGTTGATTCCAGGAAGCGGAAACAACGTGACTGTGGAGGGTGTGGAAATGGGTCAGCAGGAGAAGGTGGCAACGAGCCTCGCCGGTACGGTCAGCGAGGAGATCAGCGCTTCCCTCACCGCGGTCGACGCCGAGCTCGCCCGCCGCTACCCGGGAGACCCCGGCACGCGTCAGCCGATCCACACGGTCTACGTCCCCGGCGACACGTTCGCCGCGGGCACCATCCGCTCCTGGGGCGACCGGGCGCTGGAGGCGCTCGACGAACACGCCCCCGACGCCGCCTCGTTCGCGGCCGTCCTCGGCATTCCGGACGAGCTCGCCGGGCCCGTCCACGACCGGGTGCGCGCCAAGCTGGAGCGCGAGCCGGTCGAGGACCTGCGCATCGACTTCGAGGACGGCTACGGACCCCGCCCCGACGCCGAGGAGGACGAGGCCGCGGCCCGCGCCGCCCGGCTGGTCTCGGAGGCGTACGCGAACGGCACGGCGGCCCCGTACATGGGCATCCGGATGAAGTGCATGGAGGCCGCCGTGCGCGACCGGGGCATCCGCACCACGGACGTCTTCCTCACCGGTCTCGTGCGGGCCGGCGGCCTGCCCGACGGGCTGGTCCTCACCCTCCCCAAGGTGACGTACCCGGAACAGGTCACCGCCTTCGTCCGGCTCCTGGAGGCGTTCGAGGAGACCCACGGCCTGCCCGCCGGACGGCTCGGCTTCGAGATCCAGATCGAGACCAGCCAGTCCATCCTCGCCGCCGACGGCACCGCCGCCGTCGCCCGCATGATCGACGCCGCCCGGGGCCGGGCCACCGGCCTGCACTACGGCACCTTCGACTACAGCGCCTGCGTCGGCGTCAGCGCCGCCTACCAGGCCAGCGACCACCCCGCCGCCGACCACGCCAAGGCCGTCATGCAGGTGGCCGCGGCGGGCACCGGCGTACGGGTCTGCGACGGCTCCACCAACGTCCTCCCGGTCGGCCCCACCCCCCGGGTCCACGAAGCATGGCGGCTCCACTACGGGCTCACCCGCCGCGCGCTGGCCCGCGCCTACTACCAGGGCTGGGACATGCACCCGGGCCACCTGCCGACCCGTTACGCGGCCGTCTACACCTTCTACCGCGAGGGCCTGGAGCAGGCCGCGGCCCGCCTCGCCGCGTACGTCGCCAAGGCCGGCGGCGACGTCATGGACGAACCCGCCACGGCCAAGGCACTCAGCGGCTACCTCCTGCGCGGCATCGACTGCGGCGCCCTGGACACCGCGGAGGTGGCCCATCTGACCGGGCTGACCCGGGCTGACCTGGACGCGTTCGCGTCGCCGCGACGGGCCGGGCTCACGGTGACCGCGCCGTAACGGCCGACCGCCGGGAAGCCGTGCGGCTCAGGCGGGCGGCAGTTCGCCCGAGCCGCGCGCGACGAGCCTCGTGGGGAGCTCCACGCGGGCCGGGGCGTGATCGGCGCCGTCCAGCCGGCGGAAGAGGTGTTCGGCGGCGGTGCGGCCCACGGCGGCGGCGTCCTGGGAGACGACGGTGATGCCGAGCAGGTCGGCTAGCTCGATGTCGTCGAAGCCGACCAGGGCGATGCGGTGCTCCTGCTCCGCGAGGACGCGTACCGCCGTCACCGTCACCCGGTTGTTGCCCGCGAAGATCGCGGTGACGGGCTCGGGGCCGGAGAGCATCCCCTCGACGGCGGCCCGGACCCGGTCGGGTTCGGTGGAGCCGAGGGAGACCCAGGAGTCCGCGACCTCCGTCCCGGCGTCCGCCATCGCCGCGTGGTAGCCGCGCAGCCGCTCGGTGGCCGTGTGGATGCGCGGCTGGTCCCCGATGAACCCGATCCGCCGGTGCCCGTGCGCGATCAGGTGCGCGACGCCCTCGCGGGCACCGCCGAAACTGTCGGAGAGAACCGTGTCGGCGTCGATCCGGCCCGCCGGGCGGTCCACGAAGACGGTGGCGACGCCCGCCCTGATCTCCGGTTCCAGATAACGGTGGTCGTCACCGGCCGGGATCACGATCAGCCCGTCCACCCGGCGGGCGCACAGCGCGAGCACGAGCTCCTGCTCGCGCTCCGGGTCCTCGGCGCTCGACCCGTTGATGAGCAGGGCGCCGTGGGCTCGGGCGACCTCCTCCACCGCGCGGCTCAGCGGACCGTAGAAGGGGTCGGCGAGGTCCTCCAGGACCAGGCCGATCGAGGCGGTGCGGCCCTTGCGCAGGACGCGCGCGCTGTCGTTGCGGCGGAAGCCGAGCGCCTCGATGGCCTCCTGGACCCGGCGCTCGGTGTCGGCCGTGACCCCCGGCTCGCTGTTGACCACGCGGGAGACCGTCTTGAGGCCCACTCCGGCCCGTGCGGCCACGTCCTTCATGGTCGGCCGGTTGCCGTAACGGGGCTCGGAGTGACGGGCGGTCTCGGCCACGGTGCGCTGTCCTGTTCTCGGAGGCGGGCGGCCCGGCGGGTCCGTGGGCGTCGCCATGGGGCCGACCGGAGGCTGTGCCGTCGAGCATAGGCCCTGGACAACGTTGTCAGCGGAATGGAGACTGGGCAGACCGATTCCTGGACCCAGGGTCTTCCGTTCGGGTCGGGCCGCATCGGTGCGCGTGCCGGGCCCCGCGAGCCCGGCGCGACCCGCACGAGAGGCCCCGGGTCCCGCCGCCTACTCACGGAGCCTCACCGATGCATACCGACCTCGTCGCCGCGCTGGACATCGGCGGCACCAAGATCGCCGCCGCATTGGTGGACGGCGACGGCGGGTTGCTCGTGCGGGCGCAGCGGCCGACCCCTGCCCGGGAGGGCGCCGAGAGGGTGATGGCGGCTGTGGAGGAGGTCCTCGCCGAGGTCTCCGCCTCCCCGGCGTGGGAGCGGGTGGCGGCCGTCGGGATCGGCAGCGCGGGCCCGGTGGACGCGTCGGCCGGTACGGTCAGCCCCGTCAACGTCCCGGCCTGGCGCGACTTCCCGCTGGTGGAGAGGGTCGGCAAGGCGGCGGGCGGACTGCCCGTCGAACTGGTCGGCGACGGGGTCGCGATGACGGCTGCCGAGCACTGGCTGGGCGCCGCTAGGGACCATGACAACGCACTCTGCATGGTCGTGTCCACGGGGGTCGGCGGCGGGCTGGTCCTCGGGGGCAGGCTCCATCCCGGCCCGACGGGCAACGCCGGGCACATCGGCCATCTCAGTGTGGACCTGGACGGCGACCCGTGTCCGTGCGGTTCGCGCGGTTGCGTCGAACGCATCGCCAGCGGCCCGAACATCGCCCGCCGGGCGCGGGAGGCCGGCTGGCGGCCCGGCCCGGACGGCGACGCCTCGGCCGCCGCGGTGGCCGCCGCGGCGCGCGCCGGGGACCCGGTCGCCGTCGCGTCGTTCGAGCGCGCCGCACAGGCCCTGGCCGCCGGAATCGCGGCCACCGCCACGCTCGTCGAGATCGACATCGCGGTGATCGGCGGGGGAGTGGCCGGTGCGGGCGACATCCTCTTCGGCCCGCTGCGCCGCGCCCTGCGCCAGTACGCCACGCTCTCCTTCGTCCAGCAGCTCACGGTGGCCCCGGCGGTGATGGGCGCCGACGCGGGGCTGGTGGGCGCCGCCGCGGCGGCGATGCGGGCGGGCGCGGGCGGGGCCGTGGCCGCCGAGGCTGACGGTCCCTCAGAGCTGACGGATGCCCGGGGCTGACGGGTATCCGGGCCCGGCGGACGCCGTCCTGCGGGCCTGCGGCCGGGCGGCGGCACGGGGCGTGCCCGGCGTGCGGTTGCGTCACAACGTGTTGGGCTCCGATGGAAGAGGAGCGACAGAAGTTGTCTGCCACTTCGTCAAAACTCTTGGTGACGCCATGACTTGGGAGTGACATCCCAACGCGCGTCCGGTTGTGTCGGATTGCGTGTCCGAAGGAGCTGGACATGACGCAGACCGACGGTGGTGGGTGGGCACGCGCAACTGCACGACCTTCTTCACCGAGTACCCGCAGTTCTGGGCCGTGGCCCGGAACAACCTGCTCGCCGCGGGCTCGGTGATCGTCGCCCTGCCCACGGTCGTGGTCTTCCTGCTGCTCCAGCGCCACTTCATCGCGGGCCTCACCCTGGGGGCCGGCAAGGGACAGCCGCCGGCCCCCAGGACGAGGCCCGCCCCGGGCGGCCGCTACTCGCAGCCGACCCCGTCCCCGTCCCGGTCGAGATGGCGACCGTAGCCGGGCTGGCCCACGCGGATGGGGTCGGCGCCGGCCGCGCGCACGGCGCTGCAGTTGGCGTAGTACGTGCTGCTGCCGCCGCCCCCGCCCGATCCGGACCCGCCGGAGGTCCCGTCGTCCTCGGCCTCGGGCGGGACGGTCACCCGGACGGTCCGGGTCTTCGTGACGGTCGGCGCCGGCTCCGGGCTCGCGGTCACCGTCTCGGTGACCGACGGTGCCGGGGTGGCCGTCACCGTGGCCGTCGCGGTCACCGTGGCGGACGGTGCGGCCTTCGCGTCCGCGGTCTTCTCCGTCCTGGCGGGATCATCGGCGCCGCCGATGCCCACGCCCATGAAGAACAGGACGACGGCGACCGGGATCATGATCCGCTTCCGTGCCCACTTCGGACGGCGATCCGGTGAAGCGGGCGGCCCGTAAGGGGTGTTGGCGGGTGGCTGAGGCGGATGCCCCCACGGCGGCTGCTGACTTCGAGACATATGTCCCCCCTGGTACGGCTCATGGAGGGATGAACGTAACTGCCCCGCCGAACACCAAGGAGTCACATGTTCCGTTGGTGATTCAGTTGTGATGAAAAGGCGGAAGGTTGGTGCCCGAGTGGTGGTCGCGGCACCAGTCGGCATGTGCGCCGCTGCCCGGTGCCAGGCTTGCCGCACCCGGTCGGGCGGGGACGTTTCCCGCCCTTGTCTCTGCTTCGACTCCCTTTGTGCGCCCCCGTACCGGCCGCGGGCCCGGCCGGAGCCGCGGTGCGGGGCGCGGGCGGAGCCGCGGTGCGGGGCGCGGGCGGCGGGTGGCCGTCGGGTCCGTTCGGGCCACAGACGTCGCCACGGCCTGGTTTTCGCGGCAGGGTGTTGCGGGCAAGCCACGGGGGGCTACGGAAGAGGGGGAGCCGTGATCGTCTGGATCAACGGTGCAGCCCGGGAAGCTACTGGTCAGCGGCTTACCTGCTGGAACTCCTTGCGGGTATCTAAGGGCTGTCCCGTAATCCCCGGCGGGCGCGCGACGACAGCTACGGCACCTCGCTGCGTTGTCGGAACGTCCGAATACATCCAGTATGCGGACGCCCTTCCGCCTTGCGATGCACCGCATCTGACGCCGCGCGCTGATCCACCGGGGATTACGGGACAGTCCTTAGCCTCAGTTAGCTTGGGCTAGCCTCACTTGGCCTTGGTGAGCAAGATCTTTCTCCCATCTGTCTCCCATGGGAAAAGGGGCGACCCCCAGCGCCACCAGCGCTGGGGGTCGCTCTCATTGGCCGGGGCGGGGTATCCACCCGGGGAGGTGGATTAAATCCTGCCCTAGCAGTCCTGGGTGGTCCGCCGCTGAGGGGCGCTTGCGGTGGACGGATGGTCGGCCATGGGTGCGCGAAAAAGTGTCGAACGCGCATGCAATTCGATTCGATGCGAGGCATTCGGTCACGCGCGGATTGGTTTTAGCTACAAACCGTTTGGTACTTCCCGGAAGCGTATCCGCGCCAAGCGGAAATGGCTGCAAGATCACATATTTTGCGGTTGACCGTAAAGACAAAACGATCATGCTGCGGTGACCGTGGTCGAGTGCACCACCAGCTCATGCCGCCCGAGCGCGTCATCGCCAGGCGCCGGGCCATCGGCGAGCAGCTCCGCGCTGCCCGCCTCTGGGCAAACCTGTCGCAGGAAGAAGTCGCGCTCCGGGCCGGCATCACGCTCGGCCTGTACAACCGCATCGAGCAAGGCCACGCCGCAGCACGCATCGACACCCTCATCCGCATCGCCGATGCGATCGGTGTGCCGCTCGCCGACCTCGTGCGCGAGTAGCCCCGGCCGGCCGACGGGGGACGGCGCGACCGGGGCGGCTGGGCCCGTTCGTGACTGGCCGGCGCGATGCAGCCACGAACGGGAGATCAGTACCGGCGGCGCACCGGATACGGCGTCGGCCGGTGCGCGACGGGCAGCGAGCACGGCTCCTTGTGACCGTGGAGTGTGGAGCCGGGCCCAGTTGCGCCAGGCACGTCGTACGTCTTCGATTCCCCCGGGGCAATGGGGTGCTGGCAGCAGTCGCACGTCATCGGCGGGCCTCCCGCCGGGCCCGGCCGAGACGGACCGCGGTGACACAGTTGCGCCCCGCACGGCAGGCCGCACAGCTGTAGGTGTGGCCGCGCAGGGTGCGGTACGCGTCGTCGGGCGAGCCGACCGATTTCGTCAGAGTGATCACTGGTGGCCTTTCCAGCAGGTTGGACAGCAGCGGGGAAACCACAGGGCCGAGGACCCATGCGCGTCGATCGGGCGGGGACCGAGGTCGTGGGCTCGTCCGTTGAGCAGGGGGGCGCCGCAGAAGCAGCAGTTCGCGCCACGCTGCTGGTCCGTCAGCCCGTCTACTGGTGGCAGGTCCCTTACTGGCATGGCGTCCCCGGAATGTTGGCGATCTGCTGTGACTGCAAGGTAGAGCGGGGTAGAACAGGTGTGGGCACGCAAAATGCGTGCCCTGCTCGGGGAGTGCTCCATGGAGACTGGATGCATCGGCCGCTGCATCGCCTACTGGCGGGGGTTCCGCGGCTTCACGCAGGCGGACTTCGGTCGCCTCATGGGGCAAACCCGCAGGTGGGTGCAGGATCTGGAGGGCGGGCAGCGCCAGCAGGACCCGCGCTTATCTGTACTGGTGCGCGCGGCCGAGGTCCTGCGCATCCCCCTGGAGCAACTTCTGATGGACGGGCCTCCCGAGCCGCCCCCGGCAACCACGCCACCTGTCGAAGCGCTTGCCGTCATCGATGTCCTGTACCGCGACGACAGCGAAGACGGGGATCCCCCGCCGCTCGCGGAACTGCGACGTCGACTCACCTACTGCTGCGAGGCGTTCCAGGCCTGCCGCTATGGGGCGCTCGGCCGCGACCTGCCCATGTTGATCGTCGGATCCAGGCGATCCGCCGCGCGGGCTGGCGCTGAGGCCAGCGAGGCTCACGCCCTGCTGTCGCGAGTCCTTCAGCTGACAGCCTCGTTCCTCCATAAGTACGGCCCGGCAACGGCGGTACAGGCGGCAGTGGTCGCCGACCGGGCCCTGGCCGCAGCAGAGCGGTCTGGCGACCCGGTCGCGATCGGTGCGGCGTCGAGACGGGTAGCGAAGTCGCTCATCTACCAACAACAGCCCCGAACAGCCGTGGAATTCGCAACGGGAGCGGCGCGGCGTCTGTCCACGGAGCTGGAGGCCAGCGGACCGCTGGGGCTCTCGACGCTCGGCATGCTGTACCTGCCCGCGGCGGTCGCGGCCTCCTCTCTGGGCCGGTCGACGGCTGCGGTGCGCCAGGCAGGTGAACACGTGGACCAGGCCGCCGAGGTGGCTGACCAGCAAGGCGCCGACCTCGACGAGGACTACACCATGTTCGGCCCCACCAACGTCGAGCTGCACCGAGTGGATGTGCTGACCAGGCTCGATGACGCAGGGGCGGCGCTCAAAGCCGCAGACGATCTGGAGGACGAAGCACTGTACGGGCTGTCGAAGGAGCGGCAGGCACAGCACCTCATCACGATGGCACGCGCTCAGCTCTTGACACGGCGGAAGGAGACTGCTGCCGAATCACTGATCGAAGCGGCTCGGCTGGCTCCGGAAGAGGTTATCGGCCGACAGTCCACAATCGACCTTGTCGCCGATGTGGTCGGAGCGACCCCCGTGCCCGGCAGAGACTTGCGCCGTCTCGCCGAGCGGTGTGGACTCCCCGCATGACGAAGCGAGTTCTCTACCTCATCGCCTGCGCGGCCGGCCCGACCGAGTACGTCGACGAAGGCGTCCGGCAAGCGCAGGCCCGGGGGTGGGATACCTGCCTCATCCTGACCCCGTCCGCTGCTCGATGGTGGGAGCCGCGCCTTGCTGAGCTGGAGGAGCTGACCGGGTATCGAGTCCGTTCGCAGTACAAGCTGCCGGGGGACCAGGACGCTCTGCCAAAGGCGGACGCCATGCTCGTTGCCCCGCTGTCCTGCACGAGCTTGAACAAGTGGGGCAACGGGATAGCGGACACGGTCGCGCTGGGCCTGGTCTCCGAGGGGGTCCATCTCGGAGTTCCGGTAGTGGCCATGCCGTACTTCAACCAAGCCCAAGCCGTGCAACCAGCCGTGGCCCGCAGCATTGCAGACCTGCGGGCGCAAGGAGTGCTGTACCTCGACGGACCGGACGGGTACAAGTCACACCCTCCGAAGCAAGGAAATCCGCAGGCGTACCCCTGGCATCTTGCTCTCGATGGGGTTGGCGCCATTGCTGGCCTCACTTTGTAGCCACGTCGAGAGGGAACTCGGGACGCCTGGATTCAGCCAGTAGGATCCGGCCACGTGGCAATCGAACTGACTGATGAGCTGATCGAGCTGGAGCGCGCGGCCTGGGCCGAGCAGCAGGAGCACCGCCTGACGGTCGAGACCGCGCCCCGAGTGCAGGCGGCGATCACCGCACACGCTGAGGCAACCGGGCAGAACCGGTACGAAGTCGAGGCCGCACTGAAGCGGGCCGTCCGGCACCCTGCCGAGATGTCCTAGACGAGTTATTCCCAATGCTGGCGTATGGCCTGGCGCTCTCTCGGTCATCACTCGCTTTGAGGCAGTCATCCGCTGTCTTGTCTTGGTCCGCTGAGCTGAGGAAGTGTCCGGCAACTACTGCTCCGGTTCTGTGCGATCGCTAGCATCCACGACATGATCAGTGATGCAATGGCCGAGCTGCGTCTTCGGGATTCACCGACGATCGAGCACATCGACTTCGCGGCCCTCGATGGATACCGCTTCGCCGATGGTGAGGGATTCCCCGCTTCCTATCGTGCGTTCGTTCGCCACGCGGGGTGGGGACGCGCCTTCGGACTGTGGTTGGTTTACCCGCCGGTCCGCCCGGGATACGCCGACGGCTTGCACGGTCGGGGCGCCCAGCCCACGAGGCGTTTCCGCGCGAGCTATCGAGACGGAGAGAGCGAAGCATTCGACTGGATGGTGGAACCGGACGGCAACTGGTCCCTGGCTGCCACCCTGGAAGTCTTCGCGTGGAGCGAGAACGGCGATGCCCTGCTGTGGAACAGCGCGTCACGCAACACGGACGGGGAGTTCCCCATCTGGGAGTCACGCGGTCTCGACTCCCTGCATTACCTCGGCGCAGACCTCCACGCGGCGCTACCGCTGGTGCGCGATCGATCCATCGGCTTTTTCGGGCCCCGCCCGTTCGATGTGGAACCGCTTCCCGCCACCCGCCTCTGAACGGGCTTCTGCTGATGGTGTGTCCGGGAACGCAGGCAGGGCGCCCAAGATCGTTCTGTGACAAGCGACCTGGACACCCTGCTCACCGCACTGTACGTGAAGATCGACGACGAGATCGGAGATGCCCGATGGCTGGGCCGCCCGCCACAGTTGACGGACTCCGAACTCGTCTGCCTCGCCGTCGCCCAGGCGATGCTGGGCTTCACCTCGGAGGCAAGGTGGCTACGATTCGTCCGCTCCCGCCTGGGCGCGATGTTCCCGTACATACCGAAGCAGCCAGGGTGGAACAAGCGGCTGCGGGCCGCGCTGCCGCTGATCAAGCGGGCGATACGGATCCTGGCGACGGACACCGACTTCTGGTTCGACAACCACTGGATCACCGACTCCACGCCGGTGGAGTGCGGCCGCTCGCGTCCGACGGTGAAGCGGTCGGACATGGCCGGCTGGGCCGGATACGGGTACTGCGCCTCGCACTCCCGGTTCTTTTGGGGCCTGCGCCTGTTCCTGATGTGCACCCCGACCGGGATGCCCATCCTGTGGGCACTGGCGAACCCGAAGCTGAACGAGCGGGAGGTGCTGTCGGCGATGCTGGACCGCGAACCACACCTGACCACGGACCGGCCGAACCTGCTGGTGATCGCGGACAAGGGCTTCGCCTCCAAGGAGTTCGAGGCCGATCTGGCCTTCCGGGGCGCGGAGTTGCTGCGTCCTTCCTTCAGGCGTGAGAAGAAGCGCAAGGGCGAGAGCCTCCTGAAGTCGGTGCGGCAGCTGATCGAGTCGGTCAACGACACCCTCAAAGGCCAGCTCGACCTGGAACAGCACGGTGGCCGGACCTTCGAAGGTGTCGCCGTCCGCGTCGCCCAACGCATCCTCGCGCTGGCCGCCGCGATCTGGCACAACCACAAGACCGGCCAGCCCGTCATACGATCCTTGATCGCTTATGACCACTGATCACATCGGAATGACTCATCTAGAAGCAATATCGGTGATTTAGGTGTTTTTCTGGTGCTTGCTGGTTGGTTTGGTGGGCGGGACCAGTGTGATTGCTGCTGCGGGTGGTCGGGGTGGGTTGCGGTGGTGGGTGTGTTTGAGGTGCCAGTTGGACATCTTGCGTTTGATGACACGGGGGTTGGAGCGTTGCCTGCGGGGTGGCAGGAGTCGTTCCAGCAGCTCACGGATGGTGTGGGTCAGGGCTCGGCTGAGTCGTGAGGGGGAAAGTGCCGCCTGGTCGGTGACGTGGCGGCGGGCAATGCGAGCCCGTCGGCCGGCCCTGGTCCGGGACCTCTTGAGTCCATCTGGATGCCGTCCACCGCGTGGGTGTGCCGGGTGTACGGGCCGAGGTGCGCGAGGCCGACCGGATAGGGCGCGGCGCGTCCGGGATCGCCGATGCGGATTCCTGAGGGAAGCCGCAGCACCAGCCCATCGACGACGCGCTGACGGCTGTGTACCGGGAAGCGACGCGCGGCAGATGAACGGCCCGGGTGAAGAGTGGCGCGCAGGACCCGGGCCCCGACCAGCGGGGCCAGAGCGCCGCGTGCTCGGCGGCGGCGCCCGGTCCCGGGGGGTAGCCCTACCTGGAGCCCGCCGGGTAGCGGGATCGTCCGGGGCGGTCGCATCCGGAAATGTGGGTTCCGGCACATACCGCTGTTTCCCATTGTTTGCAGAGGAGTTGGCTCGTGCGCGAGCAGGCATGCCAGAGGGTTCGTTCTTCCGGGCAGCGGCGGGGGCGCCGGCGCGGAGCCGCGGCCGCAATGGTCGTGGGAGTCTTGACGGTGGGTGTACTGGCATCGCCCGCGGTGTCCGCCCCCCCTGGGCCGGACACCGTCCAGCAGGGCCTGAACACGCTGCTGCACTCCGATGGCCTGCCCGCCGCACTGGCGAGCGTCACGGACCGTGCGGGGCATACCGGTACCTACACCGCAGGAGTCGGCGATCTGGCCACCGGCTCGAAGGTGCCCAGGGACGGGCAGGTGCGGATCGGCAGCAACACCAAGACGTTCACCGCGGTGGTCGTGCTGCAACTGGTCGGCGAAGGGAAGATCCGCCTCGACGCACCGGTCGACGCCTATCTGCCAGGGCTGGTACGCGGGGAGGGCATCGACGGACGCCGCATCACTGTCCGTCAGCTCCTCCAGCACACCAGCGGACTCCCCAATTACAGCAACTACCTCGGCGACGACGTCCGGTACTTCGCCCCCCGCGAGCTTCTCGGCATCGCTCTCCAGCACAAGGCCGACTTCGACCCCGGGGAGGGCTGGAAGTACAGCAACACGAACTACGTGCTGGCCGGGCTGATCGTCGAGAAGGTCACCCGCCACACTCTCGCCAGTGAGATGGACCGGCGCATCATCAAGCGCATCGGTCTGCACCACACCTACTTCCCGGCCCCGGGCGACGCCACCATCCGTGAGGCTCATCCCAAGGGCTACTACCGGGATTCGGCCGACGCGCCGTTGGTCGATGTCACGGAGATCGACCCCTCCTGGGGGTGGGCCGCAGGTCAGCTGGTCTCCACCGACTCCGATCTCAACCGGTTCTTCACCGCGCTCCTGTCCGGCGACCTCCTCCAGGAAGCCCAGCTCACCCAGATGCGCACCGGAACCCAACCCGCCGACGCCACTTTCGGCCCCGGCGCACGCTACGGACTGGGGCTCGTGAGCAAACCACTGCCGTGCGGCGGCCTCTACTGGGGCCATGGCGGCAGCTTCCCGGGATACGAGACCAGGGGAGGCGCCACCGACGACGGTCGCGCCGCCAACATCGCAGTGACCATGCAGTTGTCCGACGAGGCGGCCAGGAAGCGTGTCGACCATGTCGTGAACAGGGCCCTGTGCCGCTGAGCCACGCCTGACAGCGCTCCTGCGGCCACGCCTGACAGCGATCCGCCCGCACCGGCCTGCGGGGGCGCTCCCCGGCATCTCGTAATGCCCACCATGCGCGCACCGGCGGCGGCCGGTGCGCGGGCCGGTGCGCGTGCGCGTCAACGGCCGGCCGCAGGGCGCCCCGTCGTACGCGCGCGTCATCCCCTTCCTGTCCGGGTGAGGGCGTCCGCGGGCCCTGGCAGCAAGTGCGGCAACGAGACCGGGCGGTTCAGGCCCTTGGGCGAGCGGTGTTCGACCGACGGCATGGCGTCGCGGTCGGCGGCGCCGTAGGAGCGGAGCTTGTCCGTGACGATCACCCGGGGTACCGACCGGGTCGTGGTTCATCAGCGTTCGGGACGAGGACCTCGATGGTGCGGACGTTCCTCGCGAAATGGCCAGCGTCACTGTAGGCCCTGGCCAGGGTGTTGGGCGTGAGCTTCGCGTAATGGGTGGTTGCTTCTGGTGTCTGGTGACCGAGCCATTCCTGCAGCTCGAAGAGCGTCATCGGCTCCTTGGCGTTGTAGAGCTGATTGGCGATGGTGGACCGGGTCCGGTGGCTGGTGATGTTGCCGCGGATGTCTGCGGTGGGGACGCCGGCCTTGCGGCAGAGCATCGGGATGATCGTCGTGTTGATGTAGTGCTTGGCCACCCTGCGGGCTCAATGGGCGAATAGGGAGTCGGCGTGCTCGTTGGTCCTGCGGTCGAGCATGGGCGGCTGGCCCGACCTGACGGCCTGCCATGCCTCGATCGCCTGGCCGAGCAGTGGGTCGACGGGCTTGGTGAACGAGGTGCCTGTCTTGTGGGCGGGAACGTCCCGCAGGCAGACGGCATCGCGGGCGAGGACTTCGCCGGATTCGCCGGGGATGGGCAGGCCGTCGTGCTGCCAGCGGATGCAGCCCACCGGGAGCCGGGCTGTCTCGTCGCTGCGTTGGCCGGCGAACAGCCAGGTCAGTGTGATGGCGCGGATGAGTTCGACCGGATCGGTGCGGCCGTCCGCAGTCGGTAGATCGCCTGGCTCGACGGTCAGGCCAGCCCACAGCAGTTCGGCCCAGATGTCGTCGGCGATCACCCGCGAGTCCGGGCCCATGAGAGCACGAACACTCCGCGGTGCCCTCATGGCGTGGGCGGGGTCGAACCGGCGCGGGATCAACTCCCATTCGCGCAGGTCGCGGAAGAACGCGCGTGGCACCTTGAGGTATCGACACGGCAGCGGCGGAACTCGGCCCCTTGCTGCGCGATACCGCTCGTGTCGTGGAGACGTTGTGCCGACCTGAGCAGACCTACGTCTGCATGTGGTCGCACGGCCGCGACGCGCGCAAGCACCTGCATATCGCGGTCCAGCCGGTGACCACGGAGGTGCGGGCCCGCTACGGCGGGCTGCGCTCTGAGTAGCTCCAGGCTCGGATGCTGGCGGACGGTGACGAGCCGGACATCACGGATATCGAGCAGTTCTGCGAGCGGGCTCGCGAGCTGTTCCGAGCGATCACCGACAGCAGCATCGAAGACCGCAGCTGACCATCGGTGCCGGGCCGACGCCACGGCGCAGTCGGGCGAGCATACGCGAGGAAGCACCGCAGTCTTCTCCACCGCGCACCCTCAACGTGAGGTTGGAAAATGCTCACTGTCGTGGCGCGCTGCCGCCAGCACCGCTGAGAAACCAGCACGCCCACCAACCCGTCGGCCACCACATGCAACCGAAGACATAGGACTTGATCGTCTAGTAGTGACTGCGGCATAGCGGAAGGGGAGGATGCCCTGGCCCAGCCGCGCGCCAACATCACTTGGGGGCCCACCACAGGACAGCCCTCAAAGTTCGCTTTGACCTCTCCGGGGGTCCTTTGCAATCCTAGAAATACCTGCACCTCAGTTCGGCTTGAGGCGGTGAGAACGGTGTCAAAGAGACACTCTCCACGATGGATGGAGCACGATGGAGAGGTTGCCGAGTTCACCCCAGAGACGATCCTTCGGGACATTGAACGGCAGAAACGGCACCTGGATCGAGAGGGCGAACTCGACGCTGATACCGCGAACCAACTACTAGTCGATACCCGCGACGCGTATTTGAGCGCGGCCAGCACCTCCCTTGACCGCGCATTGACACGCACCAACATTTTGATCACTAGTGCTGCCGCCGTGACAACCGCGTACACAGCACTTCTGGGCTTGATCTACTCGGTCAAGGACAACAGGGCGGCACCCGCCATCGCCATGGTCCCGGTGATTTTCCTCGGAGCCTCAGTCGCCCTGGCCGTCGCGTACGCATCGTTCCTGTCAAGCCATTCATTCAAGAGCGGGGACTTTCTTCCAGTATCCAAAGATCCTGACGCCATGCGGCGACGGCTCGTGAATTTCCTTTTGTGGATCGACACTGGTGTATCCGCGCGAAGCTGGGCGCTTCGTGGAGCCGTTGTCAGTCTCGGGCTGGGGCTCGTAACGCTACCCTTCGGCGTTGTCGCTCCCCACGGTTCAGCGGCTGCCGCAGCGCTGAGCGGGGCTTTTGCTGCTGCTTGCGCTTTGACCGCTTGGATATCCGCAGCCTGGCGCTCCGAGAAGGCAGAGAGAGTGAAAGTGGAGAAGGAGAAGGAGAAGGAGGAGATCCCGATCCCGCAGTTGCCGCAGTTGCGACTTCCGCTACCCACCGCAAAGGCGCCGCACTCATTTCGAACGAACGCGGAACACAACCGAAGGTCGTGACCTCGAATTGCGTCGTATTCCCTGATGCTGCGCACGCGCTCGAGGGCTTCGTAATCAGCGAAGTAGCGCAACGAGACTGGTGACTGTCCCGGCGACACCCGTCACTGCGGCGATCGCTGGCAGCGGCCACCGCCCGCGCTCCAGGGCTGCGACCCGTTCTTGCAGGGCAGAGATGTCCGACTCGGCGGTGGCTGTCCGCTGCAGCGCGAGGTCGAGCCGCCCGTTCAGCTCGGCGAACCCGGTCCTGATCTCCCCGCGCATCTCGGCCAGCTCGACGGCGACACGATCGCTTCCCGGCGGCGGAGTCACTCCCGGTCCCTCACAATCTCGGTGAGCCCCGGTTCGCCGGTCCCGGCCGCGCTGATCGCGGTCAGCACCGCCAAGAGCGCAGCGCCGCCAGCGAGCGCGAGCGCCTGGCCCCAGTCCGCATCCAGGGCGTCTGCCGCGGTGAGCCCGAGGGCTGCGAGGAGAGTCTGCGCGGCCGTCCGCACAGCCCGCTCGGCGGTCGCGGCCCAGAACGCGCCGCTGAACACTGTCATGGCCCCACCTCGTCGGTGACAGCCCGGTCGATCGCGGCCTCCGTCGCCGTGACGATGGTCGCGGTGTCGGCGCCCTTGCCGAGCTGGCCGGCGAGGGCGGTGATCGCGGCGGTCTGGGCGGCCATCCGTTTGTCCATGGAGCGGATGCGGGCCTGCATGTCCTTCAGGATGGACTGCGGCTGCCACGTGGGGTTCGTCTGGTGGTCCGCCGCGTCCGTCGGGCCGCCGATCGCATCGGTCTTCCAGACGGCGTCGAAGATGTCGCGCTTGGTGATGCCTGCCCTGGGGTCCTCCTCGTTCGGGTTCCAGCTCGCGGGGTGCTTGAGGCGCTCGGCCACGTCGGAACGCAGCTTCGGCATGGTGAAACCACGGGGGTCGACCTTGTCGTTCGACCACTCCAGGTGGCCGATCACGGACTTCGCCGACCAGCCGTGCGCCCGGCACAACGCGGCCTGCACCCGGACGATCGCGTCGTACTGCGCCTTGGGCCAGGGGTCCTTGCCGTCGCCGAGGTTGACGCCGCCAGTCCTCCGCGCGGATCTGCGTGGAGCACACCAACGCCGAGTACAAGCAGTGGCGGCCCCTGCAGCGGTTCACCGGCCGCCGCGAGACCTACGCCGAGACCCACTTCGCGATCGCCGCTCTGGTCTCTGACCGCTCCGCCCGGCGGGCAACCCGCCGCAAGTCGAGCATGGAACTGGTGCTCGCCCGGCAGGCCGCCTGCTGATCACCCACCAGCCAACCCGCCAGGCCAACACGCCCCGAACTCAATCGCTCCCAAGGTTGTAGGGCCTGCACCAGCCACTTCGGCGACAACCGAAAGGCATTGAACTTCCTCACGCCCTGCGGCAAGGATCGGGGCGGCAACACGTACAGCGTAGACACCCCGGCTGCTTCTCAGCGAAGCCACCGGGAGTACGAATCTGCCTGAATCACAAACAGTGAAGGGATGTTGATCATGCGCGCAAAGGCTATTCGCGCTACTCTCGCCGGCGTCATCGTAGTGGCCGCTCTGGGTACCGCAGGAACGACCCCGGCCGCAGCCGGTACGGCAGCTGCCAAGTATCCGGGGCAGGTCAAATGCCCCAAGGGCGACTACCAGCTCTGCATCGATGGCGGCCCCGGCGGCTTCACCATCAGCGGCAAGACCTTCTCCGGCCACCAGAACGCCATCCGTCTCAAGAACGTCTCGAACGTCAAGATCACCGGGAACACGTTCAAGAATCTCAGCGGCCCCGACGGCTTCGGCGGAGTCCACGTGCTGAACTCCTCCAAAATCGTGATCACGAAGAACAATTTCTCCAACCTGAAGAACAAGGGGAAGATGCACGGGGTCTACCTGGTCAGGACCTCGGGCAGCACCATCACCAACAACAAGTTCTCATCCATCAGCGGCGACCCCGTCAGGATCAGGGACCGCAGCAGCAACAACACCGTCAGCGGGAACACCTTCACCAAGTCCGGCACGTATGCCATGCTCAGCGAGTGGCGCGACCCGGCAAAGGGCGAAGGCTGCGGGAGCGGCAACATCTTCAAGAACAACAAGTACGGAATCGGCTATTACGGCAAGGGCATTTCGCTGATCAAGTGGGGCGGCTGGACCAAGAAAGACAAGGTCACGTGGGGCCACTGCGCGAAGGCGAGCATCGTCAACAAGGGCGGCAACAAGAAGCTCTAGCCTCGGCACGCTGACCATTGCCCCGGCAACTAGGACGTTTCCTTCGGATCACCTTGCGGACCATATGAAGATGCCTGCCAGGTGGAGAGCGGCGAGGTAGATGGTGGCGGTCTTGTCATAGCGGGTGGCCAGGCCACGCCATTGCTTGATCTTGTTGATGCCCCGCTCGACCGTGTTCCGCTGTTTGTACGCTTCGCGCGCGAACGCCGGAGGGCCACCCACCACGGCTGCCGAGCCGTTTGCGATTCGCTGTCTGGTCGGCAGGCTGGAGAATCACCGCCCGGATCCCGCGATGCCGCAGGTAGATGCGGATCGCGCGGGACGAATACGCTTTGTCCGCGAGGATCATCATGGGCGTGGTTCGCGGTCTGCCGACCGGCCGAGGCACCCGGATCCCCGCCATCACCTCCGGGAATGCCGGGGCATCACCAGCCTGACCGGGGGTGATAACGAAGGCCAGCGGGCGGCAGCGGCCATCGGCCGCCAGGTGGATCTTCGTTGTCAGTCCACCACGAGACCGCCCCAGTGCATGATGGTCCGGCTCCTCGACCGAAGCCCCCCTTTTGCGTGCCCCGGCCGCGTGCTGGTGAGCACGAACGATCGTGGAGTCGACTGAGACGACCCAGTCCAGATCGCCCTCGGCATCGGCCTGGGCGAGGAGGTTCGTGAAGATCCTCTTCCAGGTACCGTCAGCTGCCCACTTTCGCAGCCTGTTGTGGACGCCCTTCCACGAACCGAAATGCTCAGGCAGGTCCATCCAGGGAATCCCGGTGCGGTACTTGAACGCGATCGCGTCGATCACCTGCCGGTGATCCCGCCACCGCCCGCCTCGCCTCGGCTTCCGGTCCGGCAGTAACGGCTCGATCCGCGCCCACTGCGCATCACTCAACGAAATGCCCCAACGAACGAGCCAGTATCTGCAGAGGCAACGGCCGCCCGCCATTCCGGTCAGATGGGCCGCAGCACCTGATCAGGCTCTTCGGAAGCAGCCCCGGCGTACTCTGCGAAGTCCACGTTGCCGAGCGCCAGGTCCACCTGGATGCCGTGCACCGCGGCGGGCACGGCTCGAAACTCCCTGGGCTCCGGCGACTCGATGAGTTCCTGGTAGTAGACGGGGTCGAGCTCGCTCTCGTCCTCCCAGCCGGTCGACAGAGCCAGCAACGCCCGAGCCGGCGACTCCATTGTTTCGCGGTCAGCGAGGAAGACGACGCTCAGATCCTCATCCACCGCCGCGGCAAGAACCTCGTCAGCCGTCGCCCCTGACCAAGCGGACGCATCAACCAGCTGCACTCTCGCGGGAAACTCACTACCTGGCCCCCACGGCCGCCGCAACTCCCCAACCACCGCACTCCACGACTCGTCGTCGCTGAAGTCGGTCCTGATGACAAGAACGTCGAACAAGTCGCGTCCGATCTCAGGCAGCACTCGCTCAAGGCCCTCCGGCATCGTCATGCCCAGGACTCTTCCACGCCGCACTGACAACCAGCCCCTGCGAGAGTGATCCAGAAGAAACGTCCTAGGCGTCGTTCAGGGCGGTGCGTTCTTCCGGCGCAGCGGCTGGTTCGGGCGGCGCGGGTACGACGACGTGCCGGTGTTCCGAGCGCGGAAAGTGCACCTTGGTCGTAATCGCGTCGCCGTGCTCGTCGATCGCAAGGTTCTCGAGGCCGTAGCAGGCGTCGAGGAGAGCCTGGCGGGCCTTGTCGATGTGCCGCTGAGGGGCGGCCTCACGTCCGCTCTGCGGATAGTGGTGGGCAAGCTCGGTACTGAGGTGAACGAGCTCGGCATGGATGCCAGAGAGGCGCCGGCCGAACGTTGTGTGCTCGTCGACGGTGGGGCGGGGCTTCGGCATGAGTGCCGCTCCTTCGTGTTGGTGATGCTCTGGTGGGGCAGCCCGAGAGCGGGCGGAAACTACGGGCATCAGGGGGTGTTGGTCAGCGGGTGGCGAAGGCGATCAGGTCGGCCGGCGTGATGGAGCGGCGCTCGCCACGGACCACCTGGTCGCGCAGCTCCTCCAGCCCTCCACGGTTTTCCCCTCCGAGGACGTACCCGTACGCAAGGAGCGCCGCCTCGCGGTCTGCGTACGTGCCGGGCAGCCACCCGTATCAGGAGGCGGCCAGCGCCCAGGTGGGGGCAAGCCCCGGGGCGTCGGTCTTCTCCGGCCCGTAGAGGCGCGCCAGGCCGACTGAATCGACGCCCTCGCGCCGGGGCTCGTTGAGCCGCTCCTCGACCTCGATGCGGTCCCAGCCGGGGTGGGCGAGCAGCTCGATGCGGTCGGGGCGGAGCGCCCTCTCAGCGCGCGCAGCCTCCAGCGCCGCAACGATCTTGGCGGAGCCGCCGAGCCGGATGCCCTTCGCGATGATCCAGGCATCGTCCAGGTCCCGCCGTGATCTTGCCGGGGCGTCCTCGGGCCGGGAGACGGCATCGTAGTCAGGCATGGCGTTCATGCCCCAATCCTCCCACCGCGCTGGAGCGTGCCGCCGGAAGAACTTCGGTGCACGTCCCCGTACGGGACCAACGGGACCGTCAGATCGAGTAAGGGCTACGGTCACCGACGTCCGGTGCCAGCTCCTCCCCCGCTGCCGAAGCTGCGCCCGTACCGGGAGGCCGCAGGCCGTCGGTTGGCCCGTGCCGCGCGCCCATCCACCAACGCCACCACCCAGGCCCCGCCACCTCCACCGCCACCCGGAGTTCATGGGGAACGACGCTGACCGGCACGGGCCGCATCGCCTGACCGTGCAGGACCCCGCAGGTAACCGGACCCGTCGCCGGAAGAACCACCGGTACGCGTCCCCACACGGCGCCGGTGGCCGGGACCCGAAGTTCCGTTGGCTCCTGGCGGCCACTCGGCCGGCCGAGAACTTCGACAGGTGGTGGTGAAGGGGTGCCCCCGGGGCATCAAGTCCGAGGAAAAGGGGCCACGGCCACCTTCCCGCGCAGCGACGCCCGCCCCTCTCCCGCTGCCGCGAGTCAGGCAGTCAAGTCCGGGGTGGCGTCCGCGTCAGACGCTCGCTCCCTGCGGCGCCGGTTCACGTAGCGGTGCAGGTCGCCGACGATGACAGCGGTCAAAGTCCGCCCCTCGGCTTTCGCTTCCGCCATGGCGGCCTCCCATAGCTCGCCCGGTACGCAGACGTTCCGCAGCTTCGTCTTCCCGGCCGTTCTCCTGGCTACACGACGCCGTAAGCCTTGATCTCGGCGTACAGGTCGCACCAGGCCGTGGAAATGCCGGGCGCCACGACCCTATTGCCGTAGTGCCAGTACCCGTATCCGTTGTCGGTCCTGACGCAGTAGATCTTCAACGTGAAGGAGCCACTCCCGAGGCACGTGATGGACGCTCCGTTGTGCCCTCCGCTGCCCACAAATTCTTTGAGGCCGGTGCAGGTCACGTCTTGAGTCTGGGCCGGGCTGGCTGCCGCAGACTCTGTTGTCGCCAGCAGTAAGCCCGCTCCGAGTACGAGCGTGGACACGGCCGCAGCGGTACGGCGCATGGACATGGGAGCCTCCCGTTCAGTGGTCAGATCAGTGCCGCAACAACGTAGGTTGGCCCAATGCGTTCCGCGCAGAGCACATCGGGAGCGCACGCAGGGCACTTGGGAGGCGCACGCCCAGCCGTCGGGACCAACGGGATTGACGAACGGCGTTGCCCGGAGGCGGCGCAGTACGCCCGCCACTTCCCGATCTTCCGCCCGTACGCCCATCCCGGAGACGGTGCGCATGAGCGGCGGCAGCTGGGACTACCTCTGCATCACCAACGACCTCAAGAATCCCATCAAACCCATCCCGCTTGGCGGATAAAGCGCTTACCCGTCAAGTGGGATGTGTCGTAGCTTCTGGAGCCAGTTCGTATGGGCCCCGCTGCTGGGGCCTACGGACTGTGAGCCGCCAGAGGGACCAGCAGGTCCCGATCCGACAGAGGGGAACTATCTGTGAGGCTTCGCAAGCGTGTCGCCGCTGTCCTGTTATCGGCCGCGTTCGTCGGCAGCACCATGGCCCTCGCGCCGGCTGCGCAGGCCAACGAGCCCAACCAGGCAGGAGTTGCCACGTCCTGCTACGGCAGCGCCAAGTCCTACTCAAAGCCTGACGGGAACAGGTACTACCCGGCTGGCTCCTCCTCTCTCACGACCACGAGCAACTGCTCCGACATCAACATCAAGCCCAACACCAACCGTTACGTCGCCGTGTGCTTCGTGCCGAGCTCGGGGTCGCCGTACTGCCAGGCGAACTACACGCTGGCCACGGGGGGCCAATGGAACGTACTCGCGACCAACGTGGCGACCGGCACCCGCTTCTACTTCGACTTCCGTTCGACTGCCCTGTCCAACGGGAGCTGGGCTGCCTGATCACCTGGGCGCATGAACAAGCTCTGGGCGCCCACCATGGTGGGCGCCCAGAGAGTCCCGCCCGCGGGCCTGCTACGTACCAATCCGCCGCCCGTAGCGTGCGGCCCCGACCGAAGGCCGCTTGGCGCGCTGCCCGGACGGTGCGCTCACCCGGGCGCGCCCGACAAGATCGAGCTGGGCAACGACGTACCGCAGTGCGTCCTGTCCGTGGTCGTCCTTCTTCAGGGGCTCTTCCTTCGCGTCCCCTCCAGGCTTGACCGCCCACACGTAGCCGGGGATCTCCTCCACCGTGCAGGCCGGGCGTTTGGACTCGTCAAGGTTTGGGTCCCTGCCGGTGAGGGCGCCGCTCATGAGGAATAGGCGCGGCTTCCCGTCGCCGGCCACTTTGAGCCGGGATTGCACTGCCTGGACGCCTGGGGAGACGGTCTTGCGGGCCGCGGTGGTCGGTAGGCCCAGGTGCCGTTCGAGTGTGGCCCGGTCCTCGGCGTCGTGGTCGCAGATCACCGCCTGCGGCTTCGGCTCTGTCCACTCCAGCGCACATGCTTCGCACTTCTGGCAGTCGTGCCCGTCGCGCGTGGACCCGCAGCAGTCGGTGCAGCGCCGGACGAGACGGAGAATGTCGAGCGCGTGGTCTTCGACAAGGCGCTGGGTGCGGTAGAGCTCCCGGTAGAGGTAGAGCCTGCCGTCGGGGTCCTCAGCCCAGCACTGGAGCACGAACGGGTTGGAGAACCCGAAGTCCACACTCCACCAGCGGGGCCAGGACTCCGGGACGGGGAAGTCGTCGACCAGGTGGACGGCATCGTCCCAGCTCTCGTAGACCATGCCCTCGGCTGCGCACCACTGCCCTTTTAGGAGCCTCAGACGTCTGACTCCGGTCAGGGCGTCGAGCTTGGCAAGGTAGGACGCCCCGACCTCGGTCAGCGTGCCGTCCGTGTTGACGTAGGCGGGGTTGTCGCGGTGCCGCGAGTAGATCAGCCGCATGGTCCCGACGTCCGCCCGCTGCTTCAGCCAGTGCGTGGGGTGAGCGGGGTTCGCAGCGCACACGATCTGCTTGTATGTCGGGGCTCCGCCACGGAGTCGGGTGATGAGCGTCTCGTGCGCGGTTTTCGTGATCTGGGTGGCTTCGTCCACCGCGATCCGGTCGAGCTCGGAGCTGAGGAACTTCTCCGGTCGGTCGAGGCCGCCGACGAGGATCTCGGACCCGTTGGAGTACCGGTACGCGGGCGGCTGGCGTGCGCTTCCGCCGAACCAGCGGACAAGCCCGTTGGCCATGGCCGCCGCGACCACTGTGCGTTCGAACGTGACGAGGGTCGTGCCGGTCAGCGAGGCGTGAGTCTGGCGGACCAGGAGTGCGCGGAGGCCGGGGACTGCGAGGCAGGTTAGGTGTAGTTTCTGAAGCATCGCGAGGCTCTTGCCTGTACCCGCCGGGCCGCAGATCAGGACCTCTGCGTCCCGGCAGTTCAGGAGGTCCGCGGCACCGCCGCGCGGCTCGTATCTGATGACGGTGCCGTCCATCTCACCCCTTCTACACAAGGTTCCCGGGGTCCACGCCCACGACCTCGTACTTCAGCTCGCCGCCCATGTCTACCTTGGCTGGTGAGTCCAGGCCGTGGAGCTTGCGGTACGACTTGCGGATCTGGCGCAGCTCACGCAGTGCGGCGAGCCGGGGCCCGTCGTCGCGGATCGGCACGCCGTTCTCGTCGCACACGACCTTGCCATGGGAGACCATCACGTGGTCGCGCTCCAGGATCGCAAGGGCTTCCACGTAGAGCTCGTCCAGACGGTCGGCCTCGACTTGGACGAGCTCTTCGGCGGGCTCGCGGAGGACGGATCGCCGGGCCCGCTGGACACCGCGCCAAACGTGCCCGCGGTCGTAGTAGCCGAGCTCGTCGGCGATCTCTTGGTAGGTCTTCCCCTCCGCCTTGAGGAGGGACGCGGCGGCGTCGCGTTGAACGGCTGTGTGTACGTACTCGTACTTGCCGTTGCCGTCGCGTGGTTGGTCTGTGGTGTCTCGTCGCATGTCGCCTCCTTTGTGCTCGTACGTCGATTTGAGGATACGGCCCGGGGTATGCGAGGGGCGGAGGTTGCGGATGCAGGGAGGGCCTTGTGGCCGGGCGGGCAGCGCCTTGGCGGAGTTGCTGGGCCTGGCGTGCGGCGTAGTTGCTGCAGGGCGGGTGCAGGCTCCTCGCGTGACTTCCGCGGGGGAGCGCGGCGTTCCTGCTGGGAGCACGGGGCCGCGCGGTCGGCTGGCCAGGGCTGACCCGAAGCCGCCAGGCCTGACCTGACTGCACGTCTGCCCGGTTTCGTTCACGGGGCCGTCCGCTGTTCGGCACACTGTGGGTATGTCGGTGTCGTACATGATCCGTGGCCGGACGGAGGCCGAATGCGCAGCGGCGCTGGAGCGGCTGTGCCGGCTGCTCGGTGCGGTGCCGACGATTCTCCCGACCGACCGGCTCGGCTCCTCGGGCTGGCTCGCGCGGGCCTCCTCTCTGCTGCACGAGCAGGCTGGGAGTTCTACGGGCGACCTGGGACTGGCCGCGGGCCTCGCCCGCCACGCCTCGCCCTAATGGGGGCGGGGCTACTGCGCCAGGATGCGCTCTTCCTGTGCGAGGGGCTGGGGGGATACGAGGAGGCTCCGCCTCCGAGTTGACGGGGCGGGGCCTTGGGTCCAGCGCGCAGCAGCCAGAAGCGCGGATGGGATGCCATCCACGGTACGGGCCAGGACCGACAAACGGGGTCAGCGCTGCTTCTTGTCTTCCTGCTCCTGGAGCCACTTGCGGCGCTGGTCGGGGATGCGGGAGCCGACCGGGGGCGGGGCCTGGTCCGGGACGTGGCTTCCGGGTGTGGGCGCCGGGTACGGGAGTGGGGCGGTCTCGGTCTTGTTTTTGTTCCTGTTGAACATGGGTTTCTCCTGTCTTCGGCCGCCGGTCGGTCGGCGCGCGCTCCGGGTGGGCCCGGAGCGTCCGCCGGTGGACCGGTGAGGTCTCTCTCGGAGAGGGGGAAGGGGGCGTTAGGGGGCCGTCAGGGCCCTGTTAGGGGACCGATAGAACCGCAGGTCAGAGGTGCGATAGAGCGGTCTATCGGAAGCCCTGAGGGCGTCTCTGGGAAGGGGGAGGGGAAGGGTGGAGAACGGGCTCATCCAGCCCCCTAAATGACCCTCAGAACGGGGGCCTCCGGAGTCTTGTCCAGGGGGGTGGAAGAGGGTTCCTCCGGCGGCCGGACGGGGGTGCTGGTCGGCCCCTCGGCGGGGGCCTCGGAGCGGGCCTGGAGCCACGCCGCGGGGGACCTCCCCAGGGCCTTGGTGACCGCGTCGACGCGGAGCCCGGGACGGGTGACCGACTTGCCCTCAACCCTCCTGCCGAACTTGGTCTCGACGGGGAGCCCGCAGGCCTCCACCCACTGCTTCAGCTCGGGGACTTCGGTGTCACGGGGGACAAGGCCGCCCAGGAGTGCGGAAGCGAGGATCACATCGAGGTGCAGCCCGGTATGCCTTGTGGCCTCGGTGTCGGCCATGGCCTGCACGACGTGCCTAAGCAGTGCCTCGCCCTGGTCCTCGGGAGCCTCGTTAACCGGGGGCTGTTCGGTTGCTGCGCCCGGCTTGGTAGCGGTGTCGTCCTCCTCGGCTGCGGCCCGGCCGACGACCCAGGCGACGGGCACGAAGACGACCAGGAAGCACCCGGCTGCTCTGAGTACGGGCCCCGGGTGGGCAATGACCCATGCGGCCAGGTCAGTCACCGTGTTGGCGGCGAGCGGGGCGAGGGTGTTCACGACGAACAGCACCCCCATGCCCGTGATGATCGCGCCCCCGATGAGCGTGTCGACGCTGATGGACTTGCCGGTCCCCTTCCCGCCCTTCTTGGCCTTCTTGCCCTTCGCGGGGGCCTTCTCGGCCTTCCCGCCGTCTGGCTCGTCCCCTGCCGCGTCCGCGCTTTCGCTGGTACGGATCTTGTTGACCAGGGCCACGGTCAGCTCTGCGGCGCGCCGGGCGAGCGCCCAGGAGCTGCGGAAGATGAGCAGGGCGCCGGCCCGCGCGATGCCCAGGTCCCTTCGGGGGATGAGGTAGGGGCGCAGCGAGGTGAACACCATGGCCCGGCCGGTCGGGGCGACCGGGTTCCCTTCCTGGAGGAAGCGGGACCAGGCGCGCTGATGGTGCCGGGCGGGTCCTTGGCTCGACCGGTGTTACTGCGGACAAGGTCGGCAAGGGCAGTACCGCGAAGGGCAACACCGCACCGCTGCCGGCTGAGATCGACAAGGGCGAGATGGCAGACATCAAGAAGGTCCGGGTCACAACGGTGGACCGCACCCCCACGAACCTGCGGTAGGTCATAGCACGAGGCGTGGTGACGTGTGTCGGAGGCACCTGGCACAGTGGAAGTCGTAGTGCGGCCCTGCCTGGAAGTGGGTTCCAGCCAGGGCCGCTTCGCGGACTAGTTGGGAGTCCACTGGTGACCACTGTATGCGTACTTCCTTCCAGAGCAGAGCGTGCTCGGCACGCCTTCCACGCCCGAGTCCAGGAACTGGGCGGGACAGTTGTCGAACCAACCTGGCTCGGCTTCAGAAAGCCACATCGTGTCCGGTGCGCATACGGGCACGAGTCGACACCCCTCCCCTCCAACTTGGCCCGCGGCCGAGGGATCTGCCCGACGTGCGGCAGGCTCGCGTCCTTCGTGACGCGGGGACGGAAGGCGTGGGCAGCTTTTCAGAGCCGGGTGGCCGAGCTGGGAGGTACCGTCCTCGAGGCCGAGTGGCTCGGTTCCGATAAGCCTCACCAGGTGCGCTGCGCGGCTGGACACGACGTTGCCCCCGTCCCGTCCAATGTGTCACAGGGCAAGGGCATCTGCCGGAAGTGCGCCGGGATCGACTCGCAGACGGCTTGGGAAGCGTTCAGGGCGCAGGTCGCCGAGTTGGGTGGCACGGTCCTTGAGGACGAGTGGCTTGGTAGCCAGACGCCCCATCGGGTGCGTTGCGCTGTAGGGCATGAGACGGCCCCTCGACCGAACAACGTGCAGCAAGGCAGAAGCATCTGCCTGGTTTGTGGTGGGCGGGATCCCGCTACCCCGTGGATGCAGTTCCAAGCGCAGGTTACGGAGCTGGGCGGCGTAGTCCTTGAGCCGGAATATCTCGGGTCCAGTGCGCCACACCGAGTGCGCTGCGCTCTCGGCCACGTTGCAGCGCCCAGGCCGGGGGAGATCGCGGCAGGCCGCCGAGCGCTCTGCCGGGCGTGTTCGGGCAAGGACCCGCTTACGGCGGAAACGGAGTTTCGGGCCAGGGTTGCGGAACTGGGTGGCACCGTCCTCGAAGAGGAGTGGAGAGGCTCGATCGCAGCCCATCGGGTTCGGTGCGCGGCTGGGCATGAGAGCACTCCGACGCCTAACAACGTGCAGCAGGGCGGCGGGATCTGCCGGAAATGCCTGGGCATGGGGTGGGATGTGTTCTACGTCGTGACTGACGATCCTGCGGGGCGGGTGAAGTTCGGCATTACGAACGGCGAGGGACAGCTCCGGCTGGCCCAGCATGCGCGGGACGGGTACATGACGGTCCGATGGCTCTTGAAGAGACTTCCGGATGACCTGGCGTGGCACTTGGAGCAGGGAGTCTTGCTCAGGCTCAAGTCAGCAGGCATGAAGCCAGTACGAGGACGCGAGTACTTCGACATGGCCGCGCTGCCACTGGTCTTCGCTGCGGCAAGCGAGCTGCTGGAGGCGGACATTCGGTCTGCTCGGGTGACCAAGGTCGACCGCACCGCCCCGTAGACTCATTGAGCGCGTCTTTATCAACGCAGCGCGCCCCCGCGAGCCGTGATGACGGCGTTTCGCGGGGGCGCGCAATTCAGGGGTTGGCTACCCCGGGTTTACCCGACTCCACGGGGTCCAGTACCCGCTGAGCTGGCGGTTACGCTCCCAGTTGTCGTCCTCCATAGTGACGACGATGCGGGTAGTTCCGTTCGAATTATTGAAGGCCCTGACCTTGCTGAGCCCGTAGCCACCCATCGACTCCCAGCGGCTCCAGTCGCCATCGGACTCGACCCACCGGGTCACCACGTTGTGGGCGGGAGCCACCGCGAAGACCTGCTTGGTCCCGTCCGGCAGAGTGTGGGTGGTGACGCCGTACTCGCAGATGTAGGCCTGTCCACCGCTCTTGCACTCGCTCGCGGCCTGAGCAGTCGACGGGACGACCACGGCGAGACTCGCGGCGGCGGCGAGCGTGGCGACGGCGGCCATGCGCTTCTTCATGTATTCGGATTCCTGAGGGTAGTGCGTGAAAGACAACAACCCGATCCTGAGCGGCGTTCCTGACGTCTCACTGACGTCTCACTGACGTTTTGCTGACGACCGCAGGCGACCCTGCACGCGGTCTTCTGCCCGGTGCGCTGAGGACCATGAGGCGGATCAGGCGCGGCAGCACGGCCGGATGGCGGTCGGCCGACGCAGCGCCCCGCGACGACGGCGCATGGACTGGAGGCACGGGTGCGCGCCGTACTGGAGTGGCTGGCCGCAGAGGTCATCGCCGAACTGCCCACTGCCCAGGCCCGGGATGAGGTCCAGGAGCTGATCGATGAAGTGGTGCAGGATCCGGTCCGGTGGCCCGCGCCTGGTGGTGAGGATTCGGCGGACATGTTCGGGAGCCGGTGCTGGGTGACCGTTGTCGCGTACCTCGATGGCATTGAGGTACGCGACAACGGATGGTGTGGATAGGTCAGAGGTAGGCGCGGCCGGGCATGGCCGCCGCTTCCTTACCGGGGCGCAGCTCGACGAACGTCATGACCGCGGCGACGATGGCCAGGACCACGATGTAGACGCCGACAAGGAAGTCAGCGAGGCCCTCGGTTGTGTCACGCCCGACGAGCGCGATGAGAACGATCTCCACGACGCTCGCGGCGGTGAAGACGGCGAATAAGGTCCGATCGCGCCCGGTCTTGCGGGTGAGCATGAGGTACAGGAACGGGGCGAACGACAGCAGCCCGAAGCTGACGAGGGGCAGCAGTGCCCCCACAATCCGTTTGATCATTTACTGAGCGTTTTCCAACCTCACGCTGATGCATGGTGAAGGACGAGGACGGCCTTCACGACGTCGGTGATCCGGTTGGTGCTGCAGCGGAGCTTCCGCAGGAGACGCCACCCCTTGAGGGTGGCCATGGCCTGATGCATGAGGCTCTGCCGGCGTCTCATGAGAAGCCGTGGACGTTTCTGTCCGTCATGGGAAAGCCGCTCCTGGGAACGGATTTCGAGCGGGACTACTGGTACCCGATCCGGGACGGCGCCGAGAAGCGGGACTCCGGGCCGCGGTATGCACGGTGGGCGCGGCCCGCGATGCCGGCGGTCCCGGAGATGGCCGGGCAGGACATCTACCGGCTGCGGCACTGGCACAAGGCGAAGCTGGACGAGCCGGGTGACATGCCACGCGTGGCAGTGGAGGCCCGAATGGGGCATGAGCTTCCGGGTGTGGAGGGTGTGTACAGCGAGGTGACAGTCGCGATGGAGGAGCGAATCGGGGAGTACCTTCAGCGCGTATGGGAGAAAGAAGTAGTGGGCGCGGGGTCATGGACACCTCCTTTTCCCATGCCGCTCCCAGATGACCTGCGTGATACTGCTCCGCCCCTGTTCAGCGGCCTACCAGTTGTGGAGTATCAATGATCGTCTGGATCAACGGTGCTTTCAGCGCGGGCAAGACGAGCGCCGCGCGCGAGCTGATCGATCTGATCCCGAACAGCACCTTCTACGACCCTGAACTGATCGGCGCGGGGCTGCGCCATCTGCTGCCCCAGAAGAGACTCGCCGAGGTGACGGACTTCCAGGACCTGCCGATCTGGCGGCGCCTGGTGGTGGACACCGCGGCGGCCCTGCTTGCCGAGGTGCCAGGGGTGCTGGTGGTACCGATGACGCTGCTGCGGCAGGAGTACCGCGACGAGATCTTCGGAGGGCTCGCCTCCCGGCGCATCCCCGTGCGCCATGTCCTGCTCTCACCAGAGGAAACGATCCTGCGTAAACGGATCGCCGACCGGGTGGAGTTCCCCGACGATCCGGAGCACAGCGAGCGGATACGGCAGTGGGCCTACCAGCACATCGAGCCCTACCGGGCGGCACTGGACTGGCTCACCCGGGACGCCCACACCATCGACACCAGCGCGCTCACCCCGTCCGAGACGGCCGGGCGCATCGCCGAGGCGGTCAGCAGCGGGGCGGCGCCCCCGTGCGAGATCGTGCAGACGCCCGAGCCGACCGCCGAGACCGTGGCGGCCGGCGTCCTGCTCTTCGACGAACACGACCGGGTGCTGCTCGTCGACCCGACGTACAAGCCGGGCTGGGAATTCCCCGGCGGAGTGGTCGAGTCGGGGGAGGCGCCCGCCCAGGCGGGCATCCGTGAAGTGGCCGAGGAGATAGGCATCCATCTCGACCGGGTGCCGAAACTCCTCGTCGTCGACTGGGAAGCGCCCCACCCGCCCGGCTACGGAGGACTGCGGCTGCTGTTCGACGGCGGCCTGCTGACCGGCGCGGACGCCGGACGGCTGCTGCTGCCCGGCTCCGAACTGCGCGGCTGGCGGTTCGTCACCGAGGAGGAGGCGGCCACCATGCTGCCCCCGACCCGGTACGAACGGCTGCGCTGGGCACTGCGCGCCCGCGAGCGGTCAACCGTGCTCAATCTGGAGGCCGGAGTCCCGGTCGGCTGACTTGCGCAGCGCCGCGGCGGCGCCGGTGGTGAGCGGATCGCCGTGCCCGAAGCAGACCGTGGCCGGCTCCAGTGCGGCCAGCCGCCGGAACGAGGCCACGGCCTGCGCCCGGTCGATGTTGAACACGCCCAGCATCACCCGGTCGACCCCGGCCACGCAGTCCCCGGTGAACAGCACACCGTGGCGCGGCAGATGGATCCCGATGGAGCCGGGGGTGTGGCCCGGCGCATGGACCACCCGGGCCCCCGGGCCGAAGCCGAGCTCGTCGCCGTCGGCCAGTTCGCGGTCCACCCGGGTCGGCGGGGCGGGGGGAACGGTTCGCGCGTGTTCCCACAGCGGGCGTTCCCAGTCGAGCAGAACGGGGTCGGCGATCTTCTCCTCGTCCCGGATCACCGCCGCGTCCAGGCCGTGGGCGAGGATCTCGGCGCCGTACCGGTCGGCGAGCTCCTGCGCGGCGCCGTAGTGGTCGCAGTGCCCGTGGGTGATCACGATCCGGGAAATGCGGGCCGGGTCCAGGCCCAGGCCGCGCACCCCGTCCTCGATCGCGGACGCCGCGTCGATGTCACCCGCGTCGATCAGGGTGAGGCCGGTGCCGTCGCGCCACAGGTACGCCTGGCCGATGCGGAAGCGGAACATGTGCAGTTGGGGGAGTACTTCGACGATGTCCATGCCCCGAACGTACGCGGACGGCAGGCCCGCAGCCGTCGCTCTACGCTCTGGGCGAGCTTCGCCGAACGCGTAGCGGCGGTGCGGCCGGCCGGGGGCCGCGGGATCGGGTACGGACCGGGGTCAGCGCCAGGGGATGTTCCGCCACGGGCTGCCCTCGTCCTCCGTCAGCAGACGGTGGGCGGTGACGTTCTGCTCGTAGTACGTGCCGTACTGCTCCTCGTCGAAGCGCAGCACCCTGCCCAGCGTGTACCCGGCGGAGAAGCTCTCCCACGAGCCGTAGGCAGACCTGCTCAGCGCCCCCGCGTGCACGATCGCCTGCTCGGCCTCGTGCGGATGGCAGAACCGGGCCGACAGCCCCCAGCGGGCCAGGTTCACGGCGCGCCCGTAGTCGTAGGCGACCGTGGTGGCGACCGTCCCGTCCGGCGGCAGCAGTCCGTCGGCGCGAAACCGTGCCTCGTACCGGACGATGCGCCGCACCAGCTCCTCGATGTGCAGGACCGTGTCATGGCCCAGCCCGAGGTCCTGGGCGTGCCCGGCGGCGGTCTCGCGCCACAGGTCGACGGGCGGCGGCCCGCCGAGGGAGGCCCGCAGCCGCTCCCGCACCCGGAGCGCGAAATCGGGTTCCGGTGGACTGTTCCGGCCGTCCAGCAGAAAGTTCAACTGTTCCTGCCAACCAGTGCGTTCGGTGATGTCCCACAGGTCGCGGAGCAGTTCGAGCTCGTCGGAGTAGCCGCGGTACACCGCACCGACCTCGTTCCACGGCACGCCGTTCCCGATCGCCAGATGCGCGCCGCAGGCCAGACCGTGGGCGAGCGGCCCGTGCAGCGCACCGTGCCGCAGTGCGATCAGCCGGCCCCCGGACGGCCGGTCGTTCTCCGCGTAGCACCGCAGCCACATCGCGCGGTGCTGCGCGGTGGTGGGAAGAAGGACCTGTGCCGGGCTGCCGGGGTTGACCGCCAGTAGCTGCTGCGGGTCGTGCCAGTCGAACTCGGCGATCCACTTGAGGGAGACCCGGTGGAACACCCATTCGGGATGCCAGGGCGGCAGCATGCCGTGAGTGAGCACCTGGCGCCCGGAACGTCCCGCCCCGTCCCGGTACGAGCGCCAGACCACCATGTCGGGATCCGCGTCGACCTCCGCCTTCGGCGCCAGGATGTAGAGGCGCGCACCGGCCAGCACCCGCAGCTGTGCCTCCACGTCACCGCGCGCCCCGGCCTCGTGCAGCAGATGCTCGGTCACGGTGGGAGCGGCCCAAGGGGCCCCGTACACCGGGACGTTGGGGGAGTGGGAGGGCTGGTGGGGATTCATGACCACGGGATGTTCCGGTAGGGGCTCGTCGGATCCTGGGTGAGGATGCGGTGCTGGGTGAGCGACTGCGCGTACTTCTCCTCGGCATCGTCCTCGCCGTCGAACATGATCAGCCGGGTCAGGGCGTAGCCGAGGGAGAACTCCTCCCAGGAGCCGTACGTCCGCCGGGCCAGTTCACCGATCCGCAGAACGGCCCGCTCGGCCTCCTGCGGGTCGCAGTAGCGCGCCCCCAGTCCCATCCGTACGACATTGACGGCACGGCCGTGGTCGAAGGCGGACAGCGTGTCGATCCTGCCCCCGGGGGCGAGGACGCCGTCGGCACGGAACCGCGCCTCGTACCGCGCGATGCGCCGGAGCGCCTCGTCCGCCTCCGCCGGCTCGGTGGCCGCCGCGCCGCGCCGGCCCAACGTCCCGCCGACGTTTTCGGACCACTCCTGGAGGGAGGGTGTCCGCCCCAACCGGTCGGCCAGCGCGCGCCGGATCCGGAGCACCGATTCATGGGTGCGGCCGATGAAACGGGTGGCCATCAGCGCGTCGAGGGTCTGCCGGTGGTCGGCGCGGTTCTCGATCCCCCACGGATTGCGCAGCCACGCGAGGTCCGACTCGTAATCCGCGTAGGCGGTGCCGAGCCGGTTCCAGACGAGGCCGTTGTGCACGGCGAGATGGGCGCCGACGGCCAGGCCGTGCGCGACCGGGCCGTGCAGCGGACCGCCGCTGTCCGTGAGCAGTCTGCCCGCCGGCGGACCGGCGGACCGCGCGTCGGCGGACAGCCACGCCCTGCGGTGCTTCGGGCGGGCGTCGAGGGTGAACGCGCCCGGCGTCGCGAGGTTCACGCCGAGCCGCCACTTGTTGTCCGGCCAGCGTCCGGCGAGTTCCGTCAGCGTCGTCCGGCGGAACACCCACTCCGGATGCCAGGGCGGCAACATGCCGGACGTCAGCACCGGGACGCACATCCGCCCGGTCACGGGGTCGTGCTGCGAGGGGAACGGGGCGATGTATCCCGGGGCGTCGGCGTGCAGCCGGGCGACCATCACATGGAGCCGGCAGTGGGAGAGCGTGTCGAGCACCGCTTCCGGGTCTCCGCCCGCCCCGGCCTCCCCCAGCAGCCGTTCGGTCTCTGTCGGCGGCGTCCAGCCGATCCCCGTCCCCGTTGTCACGGGCCGATCCTACGGAACCGGGCCCGGACCGACCCGTGGCGGGTGGTCCGGACCCGGTCCGCCGGAACCCGGCGAGCGTGCGCGCCGGGACACGCGAACCCTGCATGCCCCAAACGGGAGGCCTCAGGTGACGCGAAGTCAGGCCTGCTTGGAATCCGCGTAGTTGCGCAGGAACAGGGCCTCGGCGAGGGACAGCCGCTCCAGTTCCTGCGGCGACACGCTCTCGTTCACCGCGTGGATCTGCGCCTCCGGCTCGCTCAGACCGATCAGCAGGATCTCGGCCTGCGGGTAGAGGGTGGCGAGGGTGTTGCAGAGGGGGATCGAGCCGCCCATGCCGGCCGTCTGCATCTTCTCGCCCGGGTACGCGGCCTCCATCGCCTGCGCCATCGACGTGTACGCCGGGCTGGAGGTGTCCGCGCGGAACGGCTGGCCCTGGCCGACCTGTTCCACCGTGATCCTGGCCCCCCACGGGGTGTGGGCCCTGAGGTGAGCGGTCAGCAGCTCGGTCGCCCCGGCGGCGTCCTGGCCCGGCGGCACCCGCAGACTGATCTGCGCGCGGGCGCTCGCCTGCACGGACGGCGTCGCGCCGACCACCGGCGGGCAGTCGATGCCGATGACGGTGACGGCGGGCCGGGCCCAGATGCGGTCGGCGACCGTGCCCGTGCCGATCAGTCCGACCCCGTCGAGGACCTTGGCGTCCTTGCGGAAATCGGCCTCCGGGTACTGGAGCCCGTCCCACTCGGTGTCGGTGGCGAGCCCGTCCACGGTCGTGGTGCCGTCCTCGGCGCGCAGCGAGGCCAGCAGCTGGATCATCGCGGCCAGGGCGTCCGGGGCGGCGCCGCCGAACTGCCCGGAGTGCAGGTTCCCTTCGAGGGTGTCGAGCGTGACCCGCAGCATCGTCATGCCGCGCAGCGTCGCGGTGACCGTCGGCAGCCCGACCCGGAAGTTGCCGGTGTCGCCGATGACGATGGTGTCGGCCGCCAGCAGCTCGGGGTGGGCCTCCGCGTACTGCTCCAGGCCGCCGGTGCCCTGCTCCTCGGAGCCCTCGGCGATCACCTTGACGGAGACCGGGACGCCGCCGTTCGCCTTGAGGGCGCGCAGGGCGAGCAGGTGCATGATGAAGCCGCCCTTGCAGTCGGCCGAGCCCCGGCCGTACCAGCGGCCGTCGCGCTCCGTCAGCTCGAACGGCGGGGAGAGCCAGGCGGACTCGTCGAGCGGCGGCTGCACGTCGTAGTGCGCGTAGAGCAGCACGGTCGGGGCGCCGGCCGGACCGGGCAGGAAACCGTAGACCGACCGGGTGCCGTCGGGGGTGTCGAGAAGGGCGACGTCCTGGAAGTCCTCGGCGCGCAGCGCGTCGGCGACCCAGTCGGCGGCCGCCTCGCACTCGCTCTTCGGGAACTGCGCGGGATCCGCCACCGACCGGAAGGCCACCAGCTCCGTCAGCTCCGCCTTGGCGCGGGGCATCAGCGAGGCGATGGTCTCGGAAAGCGGACGGGCGGTCATGGGCACGCTCCTCGTGGGTGCGACGTTATGTGTATGAATCCGGCCGCATGCGCACCGGGTGTGCGGCGGCGCATGTGGGCCGAACGCACGGTCGATCCTCCCACAGCGGGGGCCGGGACCGGCGCGCCGTAGGATGCCGTGAGCAGCATGGGCCACTGGTGGGATCGGGAGCAGAAGCACATCGTGAGCAGCGAGAACGCAGACGCCGTACATGAGCACGAAGAACCGTCCGTGTGGGACGTGGTCGTAGTCGGCGGCGGACCGGCCGGAGCCTCCGCAGCATACGCGGCGGCGGTGGCCGGCCGACGGGTGCTGCTCCTGGAGAAGGCGGAGCTTCCCCGCTACAAGACCTGCGGCGGAGGCATCATCGGGTTTTCGCGCGATTCGCTGCCGCCGGGGTTCGAACTGCCGCTGCGGGACCGGATCCACGCGGTGACGTTCTCGCTCAACGGCAGGCTGGCGCGGACCCGTCGCTCCAAGCGGATGCTCTTCGGGCTCATCAACCGCCCCGAGTTCGACGCGGGCCTGGTCGAGGAGGCGCAGAAGGCGGGCGCCGAACTCCGCACCGGGGCGACGGTGACGAGGGTCGAGCAGCACGGCGCCTCGGTGCCGGACCGGCGCACGGTCGCCGTGGTGCTGTCCGGCGGCGAGACGATCCTGGCCCGTGCGGTCGTCGGCGCCGACGGCAGCGCGGGGCGGATAGGGGCCCACGTGGGGGTGAAGCTCGACCAGGTGGACCTCGGCCTGGAGGCGGAGATCCCGGTGCCGGCCACGGTCGCGGAGGACTGGGCGGGGCGGGTGCTGATCGACTGGGGCCCCATGCCCGGCAGTTACGGCTGGGTGTTCCCCAAGGGTGACGTCCTGACCGTCGGGGTGATCTCGGCGCGGGGCGACGGTGCGGGGACCAAGCGGTATCTGGAGGACTTCATCGCCAGGCTCGGTCTGGCCGGCTTCGAGCCGAAGATCTCCTCCGGGCATCTGACGCGCTGCCGCAGCGAGGACTCGCCGCTGTCGCGCGGGCGGGTGCTGGTGTGCGGCGACGCGGCGGGGCTGCTGGAGCCGTGGACCCGTGAGGGGATCTCCTTCGCGCTGCGGTCGGGGCGGCTCGCCGGCGAGTGGGCGGTCCGGATCGCGGAGTCGCACGATGCGGTGGACGCCAGGCGTCAGGCACTGAACTACGCCTTCGCCATCAAGGCGGGCCTGGGTGTCGAGATGGGCGTCGGCCGGCGCATGCTGAAGCTCTTCGAGCGCCGCCCGGGAGTGCTGCACGCGGTGCTGACGGGATTCCGCCCGGCCTGGAACGCGTTCGCCGGAGTCACCCGGGGGACGACCTCGCTCGGCGAGCTGGTCCGTACACATCCGCTGGCGCAGCGGGCCCTGTCGGCGATGGACCGCTAGGGGTTTTTGGCCCGGACGTGCGGGGCGGGCGGTACGTGCCGGACGTGCGGGGCGGGCGGTGCGGGTGAGATGTGCGGGGCGTACCGGATGGTCAGCCCCGCACGGTGAACCGGAAGACGGGGTGGTCCGGGCAGGCGGCCAGGAGCTCGGCGTCCGTGGACTTCGCGGTGACACCCTTGAAGTACTGGTTGACCTGCCAGCCCCACTGCTCCAGGTAAGTACGGATGACCAGGGCCTTCTCCGCGTCGTCCGCGATCTCCACGGCGTCGAAGGCGCGTACCTTCCGCCCCACCCGCAGCTCGCCGCCGCCGGCGACCCGCATGTTGCGCACCCACTGGGAGTGGCCCCGGGCGGAGACGAGGTACTGCCCGCCCTCGTGGGTGTGCGGGTTCACGGGGATGCGCTGCATCTGCCCGCTCTTGCGGCCGCGCACCGACAGTTCGGCCGAACCCTGGAGGCTGATGCCGTGTCGGGCGAGCCAGCCGATGATGCTGTTCACCCGCACGTTGAAGGCGTTGCCCCGGAGGTAGTACGGCTGAGCCACGGGCGGGGCCTGGGGCTGGGTCCGGGTCTGGAACATGGTGACTCCTTCACGTTTTGAGAGCGGTGCTCTCGCTTGAGATCAGCGTGCACGAGAGTGCTGCTCAAAAGCAAGAGCAGCGCTCTCGTTATTGGTCGGTGCTCTTTCCTCATGGCAGACTGACCGGCATGAGCACAGTCCGAGGAGCCAGGGAACGGGCCCGCATCGAGGTCACAGCAGCGATCAAGGACGAGGCGAAGAGGCAGCTCGCTGCCGAGGGCGCCGCGAAGCTCTCGCTGCGTGCCGTCGCGCGGGAGCTGGGCATGGCCTCCTCCGCCCTCTACCGCTACTTCCCCAGCCGTGACGAACTGCTCACGGCCCTGATCGTCGACGCGTACGACGCCGTGGGCGAAACCGCCGAGGCCGCCCACCGCGCCGCCGTGGCCGAGGCCGCCCCGCACCTCGCGCGCTGGACCGCCGTGGCCCGGTCCGTACGCGACTGGGCCCTGGCCCACCCCCACGAGTACGCTCTGATCTACGGCTCGCCCGTGCCCGGCTACACCGCGCCCCAGGCGACGATCGGCCCCGCGGCGCGCGTCGGCCACGTCCTGATCCGCGTGGTCACGGACGCCTACCGTTCGGACGGCATCGCCCTGCCCCCGCTCGCCGAGGATCTGCGCGCGGAGGCCGGGCGGCTGGCCGCCGAGTTCGCCCCCGGCCTCCCCCCGGAGGTCGCCGCCCCGCTGATCGCCGCCTGGTCGCAGCTGTTCGGGCTGGTCTCCTTCGAGGTCTTCGGCCAGTTCCACAAGGTGGTGGAGGCCCGCGAGGTCTTCTTCCGGGAAGCCGTCGCCGAACTGGCCCGCTCGGTCGGCCTGCTCGACGGCCGCCGGGGCCGGAACTCCTCCAGCCCCTGAGCACCGCCCCGCGCGACCGGGGAGGCGCCCCACGACCGGGAGTCACCGGGACCGGGGAAGCGCCGGGGCCGGGGAGGGATTGGCCGGCACGTCGTGCCGGGCCCGTACGCCGTACTCCACCGGGAGTACGGGTGACCACCACGCCCGGCTGACGCCTCCGCCGGGGCCCGCGGTCTAGCGTGACCGGCATGGAAGAGCAGCGCTCACGCAGAGGCGGCGGCCCCTTCCGGCCGCACGGCGAGCCGCCCCGGTGGCTGACGGGCGAGCGGGACGGCGCGGCCTCCCGGCTGCCGTGGCCCTCGACGATCCTGCTCGGCGCCTTCGTCATGATCGGGTCGACCGTCGCGGCCCGGGGCCAGATGAGCGAGCGGGCGCCGCTCGACCCCCTCGCGCGGGTGCTGCTCCTCCTGGCCGTCGCCGTGCTCCTGCTGCGCCACCGCCGCCCCGTGGCGGCCGTCTTCGGCACTTCGGCCGCGGTGATGGTCTACCTGGCGGCCGGCTATCCGTACGGGCCGGTCTTCCTGGCCGTCGCCGTGGGCTGCTTCGGCGCCGTCGTCTCGGGGCACCGGCGGGCCGCCTGGTCGGCCGTCGGCCTGGTGTGGCTGGGACATGTCGTGGTGGGCCACTGGCTCTACCGGTGGCTGCCGCCCTCCGGCGACCACGCCTCGCCCTGGGGGCAGGAACTGGGCGTCGCCGCCTGGGTGCTGGCCATCGTCGCCGCCGCCGAGTTCGTACGCGTGCGCCGGGAGCAGTGGGCGGACCGGCGGGCGGAACGGGAGGCCGCGGAGCGGCGGCGGGCGGACGAGGAACGGCTGCGGATCGCCCGCGAACTGCACGACGTCCTGGCGCACAGCATCTCCGTCATCAACGTCCGGTCGAACGTCGGACTCGCCCTGCTGGACTCCGACCCCGAACAGGCCCGCGCCGCCCTGACCGCCATCAAGGACGCCAGCAAGGAGGCGCTGGGCGAGGTCCGCCAGGTACTCGACACCCTGCGCACGCCCGGAGACGCCCCCCGGACCCCGGCTCCCGGGCTCGACCGACTTCCCGAGCTCGTCGAACAGGCGGCGAGCGCCGGACTGACCGTCACCGTCGAGACGGACGGCGTACGCCCGGCGGTACCGCCGGGCGCGGACCTCGCCGCCTTCCGGATCGTGCAGGAGGCGCTGACGAACGTGGTCCGGCACTCCGGATCGCGCACCGCGCGGGTCCGCGTCGGCTATCACCCCGATCGCGTCCGGCTCCGTGTCGACGACGACGGACCCGCCACCGGCAAGGACGCGGGCGGCAGCGGCAACGGCCTGGCCGGGATGCGGGAGCGGGCCGCGGGCCTGGGTGGCACCATCGAGGCGGGCCCCCGGGCCGCCGGCGGCTTCCGGGTGCGGGCCGAGCTTCCGCTGCCGTCCGGCCCGTCCGGGGCATCGGGGCCGCCCGGTCCGTCCGGCCCACCCGGTCCGTCCCGCGCGACGGCGCACGATGAGGAGACACCGTGATCCGCGTACTGCTCGCCGACGACCAGCTGCTGGTCCGGGCGGGCTTCCGGGCCCTGCTGGACGCCCAGTCCGACATCGAGGTGGTGGGGGAGGCCGCGGACGGCGAGGAAGCCGTGCGCCTGGTGCGCGAACTGCGCCCCGACATCGTGCTGATGGACATCCGGATGCCGCGTCTCGACGGCCTCGCCGCGACCCGTGCCCTCGCCGGGGACGCCGCGTCGGCCGACGTCAGGGTGGTCATGCTCACCACCTTCGAGCTCGACGAGTACGTCTTCGAGGCGATCCGCTCCGGGGCCTCCGGCTTCCTCGTCAAGGACACCGAGCCGGACGAACTGCTGCGCGCGGTGAGGGCGGTGGTGGGCGGTGACGCACTGCTCTCGCCGGGGGTCACCCGCCGTCTGATCGCCGAGTTCGCGGCCCGGTCCAAGGAGCCCACGGCGTCGACGGCGCTGGACGGACTCACCGAACGGGAGAGGGAGGTGATGGCGTTGGTCGGCATGGGCCTCTCCAACGAGGAGATCGCCCGGCGGCTGGTCGTCAGCCCACTCACCGCCAAGACCCACGTCAGCCGCACCATGGTCAAGCTGGGCGCCCGCGACCGGGCGCAACTCGTCGTGTTCGCCTACGAGTCGGGGCTGGTGCGTCCGGGCTGGCTCGGCTGACCGGGTACGGCGGAGGGCCGGGGCACGACGAAGGGCGGGGCGCTCCGCGCCCGGGAGAGTGGTTGGCGCCGGGCCGGGCGCCGTCCTGTCCCGGCCGGTCCTCAGGACCAGGTGATCCCGGAGTTCTCGCGCCAGATCCGGGCGGGCTCCGGATCGCCCGTCACGGTGACCGCCGTGAGCGGCAGCCGGTTCCAGAGCGTCAGGTAGAGGTTCTCGGCCGACGCGCTCAACTCGCAGTCCACCGGCCCCTCCTGAGCAACTCCGCCGATCCGCCCGGTCTGTTCGGTCCGCTCGGTCCGCGGCGGTTGCGCCGAGAGCCGCACGGTCCAGACGGCGTCGGTGTCCGTGGCCCGGATCCGCAGCGAGCACGGCGTGTCCGTACGCACCCGGCTCTTCGGGCGGCGGTGCATTCCGAGCAGCAGCTCGTCGATCCCGTCCACCGCGTGATCGGCCCCGACCGGTGACAGCCGCCCGCCGCGGGCCGACTCCGCGTCCACCCGGTGGATCGTGGTCTCGTGCGCCTGCCGCCGCGCCCAGAAGGCCACCGGCGACGGTGCGGGCAGGAAGGTCCAGCACTCCAGCCCGGCCGGCGCGGCCTCCAGCGCGTCGACCAGGAGGTCGTGGCCCTCGCGGAACCAGTCGAGGAGCTCCGGTCCGTCCAGGTCGGGTTCCCCTCCGTCGGGGTGGTACGAGGTGTGGCCCTCGGCGACGAAAGCGGTCGCCCAGCGGTGCACCATGCCGGTGTGCCGGAGCAGGTCGCGCACCCGCCAGTCCGGGCAGGTCGGCACCGGTGCGTCGGTGCCCGCCCGCCGTGCGGCGTCCGCCAGCGACGTCCCCTCGGCGGACAGCAACCGGATGTGGTCGGTGATCTTCATGACCCGATGGTGACACCGCTCCGGGACTCCCGGTGCGAGGATTCCGGCCACTTTCCCGAGGCGACCGGCCGGCCGTGCGCGGTCGCGTTACGTGCTCCGTACCCCAGCGCCGCGGCCGCGACGGCCAGCAGCGCCACCGTGGTCAGGGCTGCCGGAAGGGAGGACCAGTCGGTCAGGAAGCCGATCGCGGGCGGCCCGAGCAGCATGCCGCCGTAGCCGAGCGTCGAGGCGGCGGCCACCCCGCCGGGGCCGGCCAGTTCGCCCGCCCGGCCGACCGCGACCGGGAAGATGTTGGCCAGGCCGAGACCGGTGACGGCGAAACCGATCAGGGCGGCCCAGACGGAGGGCGCGAGCGAGCCGAGCAGCATCCCGGCGGCGGCCGTCGTGCCGCCCAGGACGAGGGTGCGGGTCTGGCCGAGCCGTTCGAGCATGGCGGTGCCGGTGAGCCGGCCCGCTGTCATGGCCAGCGCGAACAGGGAGTACCCGGCGGCGGCGACCCCGGGGTGGGCGTGCAGGTCCTGCTCCAGGTGGAGCGCGCCCCAGTCGGCCAGCGCGCCCTCGCCGTAGGCGGTGCAGAGCGCGATCACACCGAACAGGACCACCAGGCGGCGGGTCCTGCCGTCCGGCCGCCGCGGCTTCCCGGCGACGTCCGTGCCGGAGGCGGCGACGGGCGCCGGGTGGCGCAGCAGCACCGGCCCCGCCGCGGCGGTGACCAGGAGCCCGGCCCCGGTGAGGGCGAGGAGGTGCGAGGCGGGGGAGAGCCCGCCCGCGACCAGCCCGCCGAGCCCGGCGCCGATCATCCCGCCCAGGCTGAACGCGGCGTGGAAACCGGGCATCACGGGGCGGCGCAGGGCGGCGACCAGATCGACCGCGGCACTGTTCATCGCCACGTTCATCCCGCCGTACGCGGCGCCGAAGACCAGCAGCACCAGGCCGAGCGCGAGCGCCGAATGAGTCTGCGCGGGCAGGGCGATGGCGAGGGAGAGCAGGACGCCGCAGACCACGGTCACCGGATGACTGCCGAAGCGCCGGCACAGCCGGCCGGTGAACATCATGGTCACCACGGCCCCGGCGGACACGCCGAGCAGCGCGAGGCCGAGGGTGGCGGCCGAGGCGCCGGTCTGGTGCTTGATGGCCGGGATGCGGACCACCCAGCCGGCGAAGAGGAATCCGTCGAGGGCGAAGAACACGGTCAGGGCGGAACGGAGGCGGGCCGACGGGGGTACGGCGGTGTTTCCGCCCGGTCCCCCCGACAGGGCCGTCCGCAGTTTGTTTAGTTGCGGCACAAACTCAGCATAGGGGCGCCCGGACGGTAGGTGCAAGACGGAGGTGCAAGGGGAGCGCGAGGGGCCAGACCGCGCCACCGGGGCGTCGGAGGCACCCTCGGAGCGTGGGAGACTCGCCCCCATGAACGGCAAGGTGTCCACCACCCGGACAAAGCTGGAGAGGGGCCGCAGCGCGCTCGGGCCCGCGCTGGAACTGATCCATACCGGACGCGCGCCCACCCGCGCGGTCCTCACCTCCGAACTGGGGGTGACCAGGGCGACGGCCGGTGCGGTCGCCGCGGAGCTGGAGGCGCTCGGCCTGATCCGGGTCGACTCCCGCCCCGGCTCCGCCGCCGGCTCGCAGGGCAGGCCCTCGCACCGGCTGGCGGTCCGGGAGTCCGGCCCCGTCGCCGTCGCCGCCCAGGTGCACGCCGACGGGTTCCGGGCCGCCCTCGTCGGACTCGGCGGGCGGCTGGTGGCCACCGCCCCCGGCTGCGTCACGGTCACGGCGGACCCGGCACAGGTCATCGGTGAAGTGGTCGACGCCTGCGCCCGGTTGCTGCAGGAGAGCGGACTGCGCTGCGTCGGCGCCGGTCTCGCGGTCCCGTCGGCGGTCGCCGAACCGGAGGGCAACGCGCTCAACCCGCTGCACATCGCCTGGCCCGCCGGTGCCCCGGTGAGCGAGATCTTCGCCACCCGCGTACGCGAGGCGGGCATCACCGGACCCGCGTTCACGGGGAACGACGTCAACCTCGCCGCGCTCGCCGAGCACCGGCACGGCGCCGGCCGGGGCGCCCGACACCTGCTCTGCGTGGCCACCGGCCACCGCGGCGTGGGCGGCGCCCTGGTGCTCGACGGCCGCCTGCACACCGGGAGTTCGGGGCTCGCGCTGGAAGTGGGCCATCTCACGGTGAACCCCGAGGGACGCCCCTGCCACTGCGGCGGCCGGGGCTGTCTGGACGTCGAGGCCGACCCGCTGGCCTTCCTCGTCGCCGCCCGCCGCGAACCCGGCCCGGAGGAGTCCCTGCTCAAGCAGGCCGGCGATCTGCTGCGCACGGAGTACGAGGACGCGGAGGTGCGGGGCGCCGCCGAGGAACTCATCGACCGGCTCGGCCTCGGGCTCGCCGGACTGGTCAACATCCTCAACCCGGACCGCATCATCCTCGGCGGACTGCACCGGGCCCTGCTCGACGCCGATCCGGAGCGGCTGCGCGCGGTGGTGGCCGACCGGAGCCTGTGGGGGCGCAGCGGCAGCGTGCCGATCCTGCCCTGCACGCTCGACCACAACAGTCTGGTGGGCGCGGCGGAACTGGCCTGGCAGCCGGTGCTGGACGACCCGCTGGCCGCCCTCGCCTGACGAGGGATCAGGACCTGGCCGACCGGCCACGGACCCGAGCGTCCGGCTCTTCGGCCGGGGCCCGTCGACGGGCCTGCCCGCCCGCTGCCGGCCCCGGGGCCCACGTAGCGGCGCTCCCACCCGGGCTCCCGGGCGGCCTCGACCGGGCGGTCCGAAGCACTCACGATTCGGTGGCGCACAGCGGCCGGCAGGCGTGGAGAATCCGGCCCGGCCGGTGACGGGAGCAGCGAAGGGGCCGCCGCGTACTCCCGAGGGGGTACGCGCACGGCCGCCGGTCGCACGACGACCCGGACCCCCTGCCGGGGGCAGTCTCGGAGGCGTCGGGAAAAACCTGGACGCGAACCCCCGAACGAGGGAGCTGACCGAGATGAACACCCTGGCGCACAGCGGCGGACCCGGGCCCTGGATCCTCCTCTTCCCGCTCTTCTGGGCGACCGTCGTCATCGGCGGCGTCACCCTGCTGCGCAGGACCCTCCGGCGCGGTGGGCGGCCCCCCTGGCAGGCCCGTATCCCGGCGGAGGCACCCGCCGAACCGTCGCCGATCACCCTGCTCGGCCGCCGCTTCGCGGCTGGGGAGATCGACGAGGACGAGTACTGGCGCAGGCTCTCCGTCCTGGACGAGCAGTTCGGCCGCGGCGGCAAGGGGGCGGGGGTGTGAGCGACGCTCCCGTCCCGGCGCGCGGCGGAGGGCCGGCGGGACGGCCGGACGCCCGGCGGCCGTACGGTGCCGACGCCGTACCGGACCACCGGGAACCGGGGGCGGCCCTCAGCCGACCACCGCCGACCGTGCCACGGAAGGCATCCCGAGCTCCGGCTCGATGACGAGGTCCGGCTCGAACGGGCCGTCGGTGGTTGCCCCGTACACCGAATGCGGTGCCGGTGCGGCACACCGGGGAGGGGCCGTAAGGGTGAACCAGACGACCTTGCCGGCCCCGCCGCTCGGGCGGACCCCCCAGCTCTCGCTGACCGCGGCGATCAACGCGAGCCCGCGCCCCGACGTACTGGACGCGCTCGCCTCGCGCACGGTGGGCAGCCGTGGGTCGTGGTCGTGGACGGACACCATCAGCCGTTCGAGCAGCAACTCGATCTCGACGGTGCACGACTTGTCCGGCTGGGCGTGCCGGTGAACATTGGTCAGCAGTTCGGTGACGCCGAGCGCGGCCTGGTCGATCAAGGGATCGAGATGCCAGTAGCGCAACTGCGCCGAGATGATTCTGCGGACCTGACCGATCCGCGACGGCAGGGCCTGGAGCTCCACCGTGCAGTGCCTGCTTGGCTCGCTGATCACGGCTGCGACTCCCCGAAATAGGTCCGGAAGAAGACGGAGTGACGGATGCGGCAGCCGACTGGCTGCTGAATCCGGTCCCGGCGGCACGTACCACAGTGTCACCGCCGGTGAACCATGAGTGATGCGTGTCCAATGTCACCCAGGGCTCGCCGCTCCGCAACTCGCGGGGTTCCGGTGGCGCCGCCGGATCAGCTCGTCCGGCCGCCCGCGCTGCGCAGCGTCTCGAGGAAACGACGGGCCGGTCCGGTCCGGTCCGGTCCGTGGTTGCGCTGCCCCATCGTCAGCCGGTACCGCGTCCCGTTGAGCCGGGCCACGGCAGCCCCGGCGCCGGCGAACCACGGCCTGCCCGCGCTCACCGCCACCACCGGCGCGCTGTCGATCTCCCGTCCGTTGCTGGTCAGCAGGGCCAGCCTGCCGTCCTTGACGATCACCTGCCCGGCCCGCGTGAGTGAGCGGGCCCAGCGTTCGATCCGTACCCCCGTGGCACTGAACTCCGTTTCCGGCATGACGGCTTCGCCCCCTTCGTGATGCTTCTGAGGGGAAGTCTGCACAAGCGGGGGCCGACGCGCCAGGCCGCGTCACCGACCGTTCGGCCCCCTGGGGCCAAGGCCGGGCTATGGGACCTCAAAGTAAACGTTTGTGCAGGTGGGGGGAATATCGTGGGAAGCAGGCAGTCCGGTCGTACGAGGAGGAGCGCGCTGATGGGCATCGTCGAGCACAGGGGTGAGGGGCGTGTCGCGGCGACCGTCGACATCGACCGCTCCGACGTCGGCTACCGGGTCTGGCTCAAGGAGGCGGTCCGCAAGGTCCAGGCCGACGCCAACCGCTCCGCCGACACCCATCTGCTGCGTTTCCCGCTGCCCGAGGCGTGGGGCATCGACCTCTACCTGAAGGACGAGTCGACGCACCCCACCGGCAGCCTCAAGCACCGGCTGGCCCGCTCGCTCTTCCTCTACGGGCTCTGCAACGGCTGGATCCGGCCGGACAAGCCGGTGATCGAGGCGTCCAGCGGTTCGACGGCCGTCTCGGAGGCGTACTTCGCCAAACTGATCGGCGTGCCGTTCATCGCCGTGATGCCCCGCACCACGAGCCCCGAGAAGTGCCGGCTGATCGAATTCCACGGCGGCCGCTGCCACTTCGTGGACGACTCGCGGAAAATGTACGAGGAGTCCGCCACGCTCGCCGAGGAGACCGGCGGCCACTACATGGACCAGTTCACCTACGCCGAGCGGGCCACCGACTGGCGCGGCAACAACAACATCGCCGAGTCGATCTACCAGCAGTTGAAGCTGGAGCGCTACCCGGAGCCGACGTGGATCGTCGCCACGGCGGGGACCGGCGGCACCTCGGCGACCATCGCCCGCTACGTGCACTACATGCAGTTCGACACCCGGATCTGTGTCCCCGACCCGGAGAACTCCTGTTTCTTCGACGGCTGGACCCGGCACGACCCCCTGGCCACCAGCGACTGCGGCTCCCGGATCGAGGGCATCGGCAGGCCCCGGATGGAGCCGAGCTTCGTGCCCGGGGCCATCGACCGGATGATGAAGGTGCCGGACGCGGCCAGCGTCGCGGCCGTGCGCGCCCTGGAGAAGGCCATCGGCCGCAAGGCGGGCGGCTCCACCGGGACCGGGCTGTGGAGCGCGTTCAAACTGGTCGCGGAAATGGTCGCGCAGGGCAGCAGGGGCAGCGTCGTCACCCTGATCTGCGACCCGGGCGACCGCTACCTCGACAAGTACTACTCCGACAGCTGGCTCGCCGACCAGGGCCTGGACATCGCCCCGTACACGGCGACCGTCGAGTCCTTCCTCGCCGACGGGAAGTGGCCCTGCTAGGACGTGTCCCGGAAGTCCCGCCGGGGAGTTCAGGATGCCCGGCCGGCCAGCCGCCTGTCGAGATTGCGCACCGCGTCCCGGAAGGCCCGTCCCATCCCCGGCCGGCCCAGCCGCAGGGCGGCCCGGAAGGGCGCGGAACCGTCGACGGCGAACGTCCACTGCACCCGGGTCCCCGCCCCGGCCGGGGTGAGCCGCCACTCCTCCAACAGGGCGCGCACCCCGGGGGCGTTGGCCTCGTCGACCCGGTAGGCGTACCGTTCGCCGGGCTCCGCCGCCACGATCGTCTCGCGGAGCGCCCCGCCTCCCTTGAGCCGGATCTCGCGGCCCGCGCCGTCCTCGGTCGGCCGGGCCGCCGTCACCGCCGTGAACCAGTCGGGCCAGCCCGGCACGTCGTCGGCGAGCGCGCGGTAGACGGCGTCGGCCGGTGCGGACACCTCGGCGGCGAAGACCAGCCGCAGCGGGGCGGAGTCGATGAAGTCGAGCCCCACGGAACGGAGTCGGCGTGGCATGGAACGCACCTCCCGTGCGATCGGTGGCGGACGGGCCGCGCACACCATAGCTGGCGTACCGTCAGATGTCTTCGTGCGCCCGGCGGTCGGCCGGGGGACCGGGCGGAGGGCCGGACGGGGCGCTCCGGGCGGCCGCGGTGATGTTCCGGGCCATGCCGCCGAACACCACCGCGTGGAACGGCCACACGCTCCACCAGTAGGCATGGCCCAGCAGCCCGCGCGGATGGAACAGGGCCCGCTGCCGGTAGACCGTCCGCCCCCGCTCGTCCCGGCCCACCGAGAGCTCCAGCCAGGCCGGACCCGGCAGCCGCATCTCCGCGCGCAGCCGCAGCAGTTCGCCCGGCACGATCTCCTCCACGCGCCAGAAGTCCAGCGAGTCCCCGACCCGCAGCCGCTGCGCGTCCCGCCGCCCGCGCCGCAGCCCGACGCCCCCGACGATCCGGTCCAGCCACCCCCGTACGGCCCAGGCGAGCGGGAAGGAGTACCAGCCGTTCTCGCCGCCGATGCCCTCGATCACCCGCCAGAGTGCGTCCGGCGCCACCGGCACCGTCAGCTCCCGCTCGTCGCGGTAGAGGCTCCCGCCGGCCCAGTCGGGGTCGGTGGGCAGCGGGTCGCTGGGCGCACCCGCCACTGCGGCGGACGACCAGCGGGTGTCCACCCGGGCCTCCTTGACCCGTTGGAGGGCCAGCCGCAGCGCCCGGTCGAAACCGATGACGCCGTCCGGCGGATCGGGCACGTACCGGGCGATGTCGTGCTCGCGGCAGACCACCTCGTGGCGCAACGACTCCGCCAGCGGGCGGGCGATGGCGGGCGGCACCGGGGTCACCAGCCCGATCCACAGGCCGGAGAGCCCTGGGGTGAGCACCGGCACGGGCAGGATCAGCCGCCGCGGCAGCCCGGCGACCTCGGCGTAGCGCCGCATCATGTCCCGGTACGTCATGACGTCCGGCCCGCCGATGTCGAACGTGCGGTTCACCTCGGCGGGCAGGGTGGCGCAGCCGACGAGGTACCGCACGACGTCCCGCACCGCGATCGGCTGGATCGAGGTGCGCACCCAGCTCGGGGTGATCATCAGCGGCAGCCGTTCGGTGAGGTGGCGCAGGATCTCGAACGAGGCCGAGCCCGACCCGATGACGACCGCGGCCCGCAGCACGGCCGTCGGCACCCCGGAATCCAGCAGGATCCGCCCCACCTCGGTCCGTGACCGCAGATGCGGCGACAGCTCCCGCTCGGGCACCCCGGCCGGGGTGAGCCCGCCGAGGTAGACGATCCGGCCGACCCCCGCCGCCCGCGCCTGCTCGCCGAAGATCCGGGCCGCCTCGCGGTCCCGCTCCTCGAACCCGGGCCCGGAGCCGAGCGCGTGCACCAGGTAGTACGCCACGTCCACACCGGCCATCGCCGCCCGCACCGACGCGGCGTCCCCCACGTCGCCCTCGACCACCTCGACCCGGTCCACCCACGGATGGTCCCGCAGCTTGCGCGGGGTCCTGGCCAGCGCGCGCACCCGATGGCCGGCGTCGAGGAGCGCGGGCACCAGCCTGCCGCCGATGTACCCGGAGGCACCGGTCACCAGACAGCGCAGCCGCGCGTCACCGGAGGATTCGTCCACCCGCCCGAGTCTCGCACCGATCACCGCACGGGGCGGGCGGAGGACTCCGAACGGCGGCACCCGGACCACGCCTGCCCGGTCACCCGCTACGGCCGCCGGACCGCGGGATCCAGCAGACTGTCGAGCACCCGGCCGAAGACCCGGCGGCCCGCACCGGCGAGCAGCGGATCACTCCACCGCGGCAGCAGCCGGACGGTCAGCTCCTCCACCCACACCACATGCGATCCGGAACCGGTCGGATACACATCGATCGAGGCCCGGCCCCGGACCAGCCGACCGCGCTTCTCCAGCCCGCACAGCCCCGCGCGCCCGGCCGCGGGCGGAGTCCACCGCACCACTTCCATCGGATCGTCGAACCCCAGCGGGCCCATCCCCGTACGGGCCACGAAGACCGTCCCGACCGAGGTGGGCGCTTTCGTGAGCACGGTGATCCTGGTCAGCGGAACCTGTGCGGCATGCCGCTCCCAGTCCGTGACGCGGCGCCAGCACTCGGCCGCGGTCAAGGAGCTGAAACGCTCGATCCGGAATACTGCCACGCCGCGATCCTAGGGCGTTTTTCGAAAGTCTCGCCCGGCTCTTGACCGTCCCGGGGAGGACAAACGGAATCCGTCGCCGGCCGATGGGGCCAGGACGCCGACCGGCTCAGGACTCGCGGTCCGCCGCCCGGCCCGCCACCACCAGGCCCGGCAGATGCTCCTCGACCTCCGCACGGGCCGCGGCCGGCAGACCGTCGTCCGTCACGAACGTGTCGACCTGCTCCAGCGTCGCGAACGAACTCAGACCCACCGTGCCCCACTTGGTGTGATCGGCGACCACCACCACGCGCCGCGCCGACCGCACGAAGCGGCGGTTCGTCTCGGCCTCCGCCAGATTCGGCGTGGAGAGACCGGCCTCCACCGAGATCCCGTGCACCCCGAGGAACAGCACGTCGAAGTGGAGGGAATCGATCGCCCGGTCGGCCACCGGACCGACCAGCGAGTCCGACGGGGTCCGCACCCCGCCGGTGAGCACCACCGTCGCCGCCCCGGCCCGCGCCTCCGAAGCGGCCCCCGACCGCCGGGCGGAGTGGAACACGTCGGAGACCCGGACCGAATTGGTCACCACCGTCAGATCCGGTACGTCCAGCAGTCGTTGGGCGAGCGCGTACGTCGTCGTGCCGCCGGAGAGCGCGATGGCGCTGCCGGGCGCCGCCATGGCCGCCGCCGTCCGCGCGATGTCCTCCTTGGCGGTCAGCTCCAGCGCCGACTTGGCCTCGAAACCGGGTTCGTGCGTACTGGCCCCGGCCACCGGAACGGCTCCGCCGTGCACCTTCTCCACGACCCCCATGCGGGACAACACGTCCAGATCCCGGCGAACGGTCATGTCGGAGACGCTGAGCCTGCGGGTCAGCTCGTTGACCCGTACCCCGCCGCGCCTGCGCACCTCGTCGAGGATCAGGGCGCGCCGCTGCTCCGCGAGCAGATTCTGATTCTCGCTCAACGCGGGGTCCCGTCCTTCCATCCGGCCGTGCGGCAGCCTCTTCGAACGGGGTCATCCTGCCACGCGGTGTGGCCGGCCGCCGCACCGGGGAGATTCGGGGAGAGGGTGCGGACACCACCCCTCTTCCACGATTCTGGTGACACCGCATCAGCAACTCCCCCCACGACAGAGAGAGCGAGTCACCTCAGTGCCACCTGCCACCCCGGCCCCGCAGAGTCCCGGGCCCGCGCTGGAACTGCTGGTCCACGGCGTGGGCGGCACCACCCCCCAGGAAATGCTCGACGACCCCTCCACGGTCAGGATCACCGGTGACGCGACCGCCGCCATCTACCGGCGCGCCGACGACAAGGACGCCGAACAGCACCCGGAGCGCTACCGCGACCGGCCCATCGCCGAGGCCTACTGCTGGTCCAACCTGACCTCCGGGAACGGCTCCCGCGCCCTGTGGCTGCTGCTCCTGCCGTTCATGGTGGTCAACCTCGCCCACTGGATGCGCCCGACCGCCAGGAGCCGCACCCGCGCGGTGCGCCTGTACGGCGTCCTCGTCCGGCTCCTCGCCCTCAGCCTCACGGTCCTGCTGACCGCGGCGGCCTGCGAGGTCGCGCTCGACCTGGCGGCCTGGCAGTGCGCGGGCGTCCCGGCCTGCTCGAACCAGCGCTCCTGGCTCGGCTTCCTGTCCACGGCCCAGGGCGGCTGGTGGTCCCAGCCGGGCCGCCGGCTCGCCCTCGCCGCCCTGGTGCCCACCGCCCTGGTCGCGCTCCTCTGGTTCCTGTCCAACCGGACCTGGAGCGCGTACGAATCACAGCGCCCGCTCACCGGTTTGGAACCCGACGACGACACCTTCGCCGAACCGGTCGCCGAACCCGGCGGTCGCCCCGCCCTCGGCCGCCCCGGATTCTGGTACGGCCGCCGCCTGGTCGCCCGGCTGCGCGCCGCCCACACCGCCGCCGGATTCCTGACGGTCGCCGCGTCGGTCGCGGGGGCCGCCGCCCGCCACGACCGCGCGGTCACCGGCCCCGTACCGGACCTCTTCGGCCGGCTGATCGAGGCGGCGCTGGCCGGGGGCGCGCTCGTCGTGCTCTGGGTCGTCTGCCGCCGCGGCCGCAGCGAACGCCGCCTCGACAACCGGCTCGACCGCGCGCTCATCGCCTACCTGCCCGGTGCGGCCCTGACCCTGCTGCTCCTCGCCGCCGGGTACGCCGCCTGGTCCCGCCCCGACTGGACCTCCTCCGGCACCCTGCCCGGCGACTTCGCCTTCAGCGCCATCGCCCTCGGCCAGGGGACCCTCGTCGTCGTGCTCGCCGCGGTGGCCCTGAGCCTGTACCGCCGGACCCCCGAACCCCGCACCGTCATGTACGGACTCGGCGGACCCGTGGTCGCGATGCTCGCCTGCGCCCTCGGCGGCGTCATGAGCGGCGGGGTCTCCCAGCGCGTCGCCGACTGGCTCGACGGCCCCGGCACCCCCGGCATGGGCAGGGGCTCCGTCATCGAGGGACCGCCGGTGCTGCTCAGCTGGCAGGCGTCCGTCATCCCCGTCCTCCTGGTACTGCTGGCCGTCCCCGCCCTCCTGCTGCTCGTACGGACCTGGTTCGCCGCCCGCGCCCTGGAGCCCGGGATCGACCAGGAGTACGAGGAGGAGCGGCCGGACCCCGCCCGGACCCGGCAGATCGCCCGCATCCGGGCCACGGCCGCCCTCACCGATTCCGCGCCCTGGATCCTCGGCCCGGTCTGCGCCGCCACCCTGCTGCTCGGCGCGGGGGCGGTCTGCGGAGCCTGGATGAGCGGAGAAGTGCCGGGGCTCGCGATGAAGGGCAGCGGCCCGTTCGTCGAGTCCCTCGCGCAGGCCGCCCAGTCGACCGGCTCCTGGATGGTCGGACTCGGCTTCATACTCTTCGTCACCTGGGGCCGGCGCGCCTACCGCGACGCCTCCGCCCGGCGCACCATCGGCATCCTCTGGGACGTCGGCACCTTCTGGCCGCGCGCCGCCCATCCCTTCGCACCGCCCTGCTACGCCGAACGGGCCGTCCCCGACCTGGCGTCACGGATGTCCGGCTGGACCGCGCTCACCCGGGGCAGGCTCGTCATCTCCGGACACTCCCAGGGCAGCGTCCTCGCGGCGTCCGCGGTCTGGCAACTGCCCGCCGGAACCCGCAGGCGGGTCGCCCTGCTCACCTACGGCTCGCCGATCGAGCGACTGTACGGGCGCTGGTTCCCGGCCTACTTCGGCCCCGTACCGCTGGGGGCGCTGCACCGGTCCGTGCACTGCTGGCGCAACCTGTGGCGGGCCACCGACCCGATCGGCGGCCGGGTCCGCCTCGACGGGGGACCGGGGCCCGAGGTGGACCGGGGACCGCTGAAGGACCCCCTGGTCTACGGGCGGACCCGGGAACACCCGCTGCCCGAAGCCGTTCTGGGGCACTCCGACTACCAGGCCGACCCGGTCTTCGCCCAGGAACGGGCCGCGCTGCTGGACCGGCTGGACCCGGTCCTGCCCCGCCAGGCCGACGGGGCGGCCGACGCCGGACCCACCCGCTCTCAGGGGAGTTCGGGCAGGTCCTCCGGGTAGAGCAGGCTGAGGTCGTCCGTGCTCGGCTCGGCGAGCTGGGCGACCCGGCCCGCGTGCCGCTCCACCATCGACTCGAAGGTCTGGCGCGCGGTGCGGCCGTTGCCGAACGCGGGCCCCTTGGGAAGCTCCGTGAAGTACTTCAGCAACGCCTCACCGGTCCCGTCGGCCAGGCTGTACTCGTGCTCGTCGGACTGCTGCTCCACGATCCGCAGCAGTTCGGCGGGCTCGTAGTCGCTGAAGGTGATGGTCCGTGAGAAACGCGACGCCACACCGGGGTTGATGGTGAGGAACCGCTCCATCTCGTGGGTGTACCCGGCGACGATGACGACCACCGCGTCCCGGTGGTCCTCCATCAGCTTCACGAGCGTGTCGATCGCCTCCCGGCCGAAGTCCCGGCCGGAGTCCTCGGGTGACAGGGCGTACGCCTCGTCGACGAACAGAACTCCGCCGCGCGCCCGGTCGAACGCCTCCTGCGTGCGGATGGCGGTCGAACCGATGTGCTCACCGACCAGATCGACCCGGGACACCTCGACCAGATGACCCCGCTCCAGGACCCCGAGCGAGGCGAGGATCTCGCCGTACAGCCGCGCCACGGTGGTCTTGCCGGTGCCGGGGGAGCCGGTGAAGACGAGATGGCGCCGGACCGACGCGGCCTTGAGCCCGGCCTCCCGGCGCCGACGGCCGACCTCGATCATGTCGGTGAGGGCGCGCACCTCCCGCTTGACGCTGTCCAGCCCCACCAGCGCGTCCAGTTCACCGAGAACGGCGTCCGGCGAACGCGCCGGTTCGACGGCGGCGGGCGCCTCGGCCGGGGCGGGCTCCGCGGCGCGCTGTCCGGGCACCCCGCCGAGCAGCCCGGGGGCCGACTGGGTCGCCGTCAGCACGGTGGGGGCCGGGGGCGCGGGGGAGCGCAGTGCGCTCTCGTCGCTCGTGCAGTCCTCGACGACGGGGCCGGTGCCCTGGCCGTCGCCGTGCGCGGCGACGGGCTCGGCGAACTCGTAGCCCCCGCGCGAGCACCGTTCGGTACGGCAACGGGTCAGCGTCGTGCGGCAGCCGTCCATCACGTGGAAGCCGTAGCCGTCGCTGCCGGTGACCCGGCACTGGCGGAACGTGCCGCGGCCCTCGGCGGAGACGTAGAAACCGGCCTCGGCGGTCGAGGTGACCGTGCAGCGCTCGATCGTCGGGTCGGCGCCCTTGGTGACGATCACTCCGGTCTGCACCGCGTCGACGGTGCAGTTGTTCAGCGTGCCGCCGCTGCCGTGGTCGCGGAACCAGGCGCCGGTGGACGCCTCCCGGACCCGGCAGTCGTCGAGCTGCGCGGTCGCCCCGTCGCTCACCGACACCGCGGTGTTGCGCACCTGGGACAGATCGCTGTCCACGACGTCGGCGCGCGAGCCCCGGTCGAGCACGAAGATGGCGTCCGGCACGTCGTGGACCCGGCAGGAGTCCAGTATCACGGTCGCCCCGTCGCTCACCCAGACCGCGGGATAGTCGCCCGTACTGTCGTAGATCTCGCACTGGTTGGCGTCGACCCGGGTGCCGGGGTCCCAGACGGAGAGGCCGTTGCGGCCGAACCGGCGCACCGTGGAACGGGTCAGGGTGAGCACCGAACGGGAACGCAGATCCACCGCGTTCTCCGGGATGTCGTGGATGTCGCAGTCGGCGAGCGTCAGTACGGCGTCGGTGTCGAGCGTGACGCCGTCCGCCGAAGTCCGGTGCACCGTGCACTCGCCGAGGTGGGCGGAGGCACGGGCGGTCACCTGGATCCCGCTGCCCTTGACCTCGTACACCTCGCAGCCGACCCCCTCCAGGCCGCTGCCCTCCCCGGTGACGCTCAGCCCCGCGCCCGAGGCGTGGTGGACCCGGCAGCGCTCCAGACGGGGGTGTGCGCCGTCGCGCACCGAGACCCCGGCCTGCCCGGCGGAGACGACCTCGCACTCCTCGAACACCCCGCCCGCGCCGTCGAGCACGGCGATGCCGACCCCGGCCGGATTGTCGACGGTGCAGCGGCGCACGGTCGGCCGGGCCGCACCGCGCACCTCGATCCCGGTGGCGGAACGGGTCACGATCCGCAGGTCCGCGATCTCCGGCGCGCCGTCCTCGACGAGCAGCGCCGGGGCGGTCGAGTCCTGGCCCTCCACGTGCAGGTCCGAGACGACGGCGGAGGCGCGGACGGTCAGCGGCACGCCGTCGGCCGGCGCGATCCGCACGGAGCCGACGGACCCCTCCGGGCCCCGCAGGGTCACCGCGCGGTGCAGGACCAGATTCTCCCGGTACGTGCCCGGTGCGACGGTGAGGACGTCGCCGTCCGCCGCGGCCTCCAGGGCTGCGGTGAGGGAGGCGTATTCGCCTGTGCGGCGCCGCCACCGCGATGTGCCGGTGTGCGTCACCTGGACCGTGCCCTGTGCCATGGCGCTGTTGTGCCCCCACCTCGTGCGTGCGTGATGCCCGGGTCACCGGCCTTCCGGCAACGGCGGAACCCGGGGCGCGCCCGCCGGGAAGGACGGGCGGGCCGGTCCACCGTAGCGCGCGCGGCGGGCGGGAGTTGTCCGGATCAGGAGGTCGTCAGTTGCCGGTCCCGGTCCTGCCCCAGTCCGGACCGACCTCGGCCCAGGCCCGGTCGATCCGGGCGTACCGCCTGCGCGTCATGCCCCCGACCGCCAGCCGACGGCCGCCCTCGACCAGCCCGGCGGCGAGCAGGGCCGCCCCGATGCCGGCCAGCACCGCGTGGGTGCGGGCGGTCGGGGCGTCCATGGGACGCTGCGCGGCGCGGCCGTCGGGGCCGATCCAGATCTCCACCTTCGAACCGGGTCTGACGCTGCGTGAGGAGGCCGTGACCGTCCCGCGGCGGGCCGTGCCGTCCGGGGCCTTCCAGCGCGCCACCACCGGGATCCGCGAACCCTGCTCCGTGGCGACCTCGGGATCGGTGACCAGCAGCGACGCCCCCGGCGCCAGCCGCACCACGACCGCGGTGGTGGCACGGAGCCGGGCCCGCTGCTCCCGTACCGTCCTCTGCAGGGCCTCGTCGGTGAGCGCGCCGCAGATCCAGCCCAGGGCCGGTGCCGCCACCACCACGAGGAGCAGCGCGACGAGAGCCACCCACGCCTCGCACCGGTCGGTGGCGCGGCGCAGGGGATTGCGGCGCCAACGCCATACTCCGGTAACCGCTCGCACAGTCCGGCACCCCCCTTCCCGCCTCCGTCATAACCCGGTGCGGCACGCTTCGGGTGCTGAAGGAGCGAAGAGAGAGCAACTTCACCCGGCCGGTGCGGTGATCGGCCCGCGGGTTTCCGTGCGACGGGCCGGGCCGACGGACCGTCCGCCGCCGGAACGCCGGGGTCGCCGCCGAGTCCCCATGGCTCGACGACGACCCCGTGCGTTCGTGCGTGACCGCCGGCTCAGTACCCCCGGCCCTGGTACGGGCGGTTGTACGGGTCCTCGTAGGGCGCGGGCGCCGGGGCGGGGCGCGGCGAGGCCGGACGCATCGCCTCGTACCCCGTGCCCGGAGCGGGCCGCTGGTACTGCTGCTGCGGCTGGGGCGGCTGGTACCCGCCGCGGGCCGCGGTCGGCTGCTGCGGGATGTACGGCGCCGGGGCGTGCTGCAGTTGGGCGGGCTGCATCGGCGCGTAACCCTGCTGAGCCGCCGGCTGCGGGTAGCCGTACGACGGACCGGGCTGGGAAGGCGCCGCGGGAAGCGCCGGCAGGGCCGCCGGGAGAGCCGGCAGATGGCTGTTGCCGGTGTCATAGGCGGCAGGCACTCGGATCGGAGCGATCTGAGGGGTGCCCCGCTCCGCGACCAGGGAGTCGTAGATCGGAGTGTCGGGGAACGACGAGGTGGCGTAGTAGCCACCGCCGAAGGTGGAGCGGGGGGAGGTCATGACACCTAAGTTAAGCCCACGATGTGCTGGTTGGGGAGTCCTAATCTTGGGGTCATCCTATTTATGCTGGTTCTGTCGGCCTGGCCTGCTAAAACGCAGATAAAGCTTCCGTCGGCGGCAGGGGTTTTTCCGTCGGCGGCCCCCACGGCCGGTGAGAAGTCGCGCACGGGCCGCAAAGGACGCCGCCCGTGCGGCACTCGTCGGGAACGGAAGACTTCGACCCGGGCGCCCGGGACCCCTGCGGGTATCGGGAGATCGCCGACGGCAATCGCGGCGCAGTGTCGGGTGCCTGCATGTTTGGCGTACCCGGGCCGGGGTACTTACGTTTTCCGGTGGCTTCGGTTTCGGCTTCGGATTCGACATCTGGCATGAGCCGATCAACCGCACCCGACTGATGCCTTTACCCACCGGGCCTTTCACCGGGACGACTGATTACGGTCGTCACCGTATGCCTTCTCCGCCTTTCCGGGAGGGGCTGCGGTCCTCGGCGTCGAAGACCGCCAGGGAGAGTGCCCCGGGCAGAAGTGCTCGTTCCAGAGGACGCAGGAGTGTGTCCTCCAAACCTCCCAGCGCTTCGGCGAGTTCTTCCGAAACATCCCGGGTGATCTCCTCCGCCACGGTGTCCACCGGAGTGCGGGGGCCCAGCTTGCTGACCACGGCGGCCGCGCGGGTGGGGGTGAGGAGTGCCGAGGCCTGGGCCAGGAGCCAGGCGGGAACTCCGGCCGCTCCCCGGGGTGGTGGCAGATAGGGACGTGCGCCGTCGAACCGCTCGTCCTCCGCGAAAGACTTCTGCTTCACCTTGGCCACCGGGCGGATGCCCGCGCCCGCGGAACCCTTCTCCGGCCACTCACCGGCTGGTTTGAGGACATAGCCTTCGGCGAGATTGTCCGCCAGTTCGGGCAGTTCGAAGAGGGCCGGCACCTTCGTGGGGAAGGCGCACGGCAGCTCCTGAAGCCCGTTCAGCGCGCCGCGCCCGAGAACGGGAGGACAGACGAGCCCTGCGGCGGCTGCGGCCTTGCGCAGAGCGCGGTCGGAGACCCAGCAGCGCCCCTCGGCCGTCTCGACCGATGCGTCGAACGGCAGCCAGTGCAGCCCCGGCGAGTACCACACGCCCGTCTGCACCGGCTCGGCCCCGGCAACGGCGGGAACATCCGGGTGCGGATAGCTTCCACCGGCCAGCTCGCCGTAGACCGTCACCACCGCGGCCTCACCCCGCGCACTGCACAGCGCGGAAGCGAAACGGGCCGCCGCCACCGACAGCACCGGCCAGATTCTGCTCACGCCGAAGAAACCGTCCAACGCCTCGTCGCCCAGCAGTTCACGCCGCTTCGCCGGACGAACCCCCGTGCCGTCACACACCACCGCGAAGTGCGCTCCGTGCACCTTTTCTACGGCGACCCACTCCCGGACCCCGGACACCCCACGCCCTCCCTTCGCGGAGATCTTGGGATACGGCCGCAGTGTGGAACCCTCGGACACGAAGTCGGACATGAGGAGGATCATCGCTCTCCGGCGGGGCAGGGGCAACCGACATTCACCGTGCCGACTTCGAAGGACCAATACGGGCGAGACAGCTGCAACTGTCCCTGCACGCCTGCGAGAAGGAACGGAACGGCCAGTGGCGACGACGGGCCGGTCCTGGTCCCGGTCCGGTGACTTCGGCCGGCTGCCCTGCGCTCCGGGGCATGCCAGTTCCCCCCTCGGGGCCAGGGGATGCCGGTGACCACCGCGACGGCGCACCCGACGCCCGGGACGGAGAATCCGTACAGGCACCGGACTTCACCGCGCCGGAGAACGCATCGCCGTTCAGGACGACCAGATCCCGCCCGGCGGTACGGGCGATGTCGGCGGCGTCCCACGTCGCACGCCCGGGACCGTCTGTCCTCGGGGCGCCGCCGGGCCGTCCCGGGAGGAGTGACGGGAGTTCCTCCCCGGGGTTCCGTACGCCGGATCGGGCGGCACGCGCCGAATCGGCCGTACCCGGTGGGCCGATGGGTCACATGACCGGAGACGGCGTCGCCGGCCGGGCTCCCGAGCACCTGGACCGCTCCGGCGCCGTCCAGGTCGATCCGTCCGGCGCCACTGCGAATGCGGCGATTCCGGGCTGCCCGGCCAGCCACGCCCTGGCCTCTGCGCCCATGGAGTACGCGGCCGTCGCCAGCATGTCGGCCTCCGTCAGGGAAGCGGCCGTCACGGTCAGTGAGGCCAGGGCGTGGGACGGTGCCGCGCCGGTGTGCGGGTCGAGGATGTGGCAGCCGCGTTCGGCGGGGCCCGAGGTGGCGATGGCGAGCGGGCCTGCGGTGTGCTCGACGAGGGCGGCGAGCCTGCCCGGTTGCAGCGGATGACTGATGCCCACGCGCCAGGGACCGCCGTGGAGTTGGACGTCGCCGCCGCCGTTGAGGCAGAGATGTCGTGCGCCTGCCTCCCGGAGCAGGAGTGCCGCACGCTCCACCGCCCAGCCCTTGACCAGGCCGCTGGGATCGAAGGCCCCCGAGTACCGGGCGTCGAACCAGCCGCCGGTGCGCCGACGGGCCTCGGCGCACAGGTCCAGGACCTCGTGCAGTTCCGGCTCCCACTTCCCGGGCACGGACTCGCCCCGAGCCACGCGGCTGACGGCGCTGTCGTCCCGGTAGGGGGAGAAGACCTCGTCGAGGTGGTGCAGCAGGGCCTCGGCCGCGTCGAATGCCTTGCGGAGAAAGGGAGTCGGCGCGGCACGTACCGTGAAGGAGAAAACGGTGCCCATGGTGTGCACCACGCGGTGCAGCTCGGGTCGCTCAGCCATGGGCCCGGTCCAGTGCGCTCTGGAGGGAACCGATGTAGCCCCCGCTCGTGTAGGTCGCGCCGGAGACGGAATCGACGTGGGCGCTCTGCGCGTCCAGGGTCTCCCGGACGAGAACGGGTATCGCGGACGCATTGATCTGCAGACTGCGGGGGTCACCGCCCGGCGACCGCACGGCCCGCGCGGCCGTGATCCTCGAACCGTCGAGGGTGAGCTCCACCCGGACGGGCCCGTAGCGGGTCTGGACGACGGCTCCGGTGACCGTCCGGGTGCCCGGGGAACCAGGACCGGAGCCGGCGCTCGGGGGCGTCCCGGTGGACGGCACGGCGACGGACGTCACATGGTGGGGCTTGAGGGACAGCGCGAGGACCGTCACGGTGACGGTGGCGGCACAGGTCAGTACAGTGCGGCGGACGGAGTGGGCGCGCATGGCGGGGCTCACAGTTCGAAGGACTCGTGGTGGATGCGGGACGCGGGTACTCCCGCCTCCCGCAGGGCGTCGTACGCGGCCAGCGAGAGACCCCTCGGGCCGCACAGGTACACGTCGTGGCGGTCGATGTCCGGGAGAAGCGCCCTGAGCCGGTCCGCGGTGATCGGGGCCCGCGTGCCGTCAGGAGCGTTGAGGACGTACACGAGGCGGGCGCCGCGCGCGGCGGCGACGGCCTCCAGCTCGCCGCGCAGCGCCAGCTCCTCGGCGGTGCGCGCCCGGTAGAGGAGGGTCAGGTCGCCGGGCGCGGCGGGCAGCGTCTCGAACAGGGTGCGCAGCGGTGTGATCCCGGTGCCGCCCGCGATCAACAGCACCTTCCCGCGCCTGCGCCGCCCGGCGGTCAGCGCTCCGTACGGTCCCTCCGCCCACACCCGGGTGCCGCGAGGCAGGGTGGCGACGGCGGCGCTGTGGTCGCCGAGGGCCTTGACGGTGATGCGCATCAGACCGCCGCGCGGCACGGCCGACAGCGAGTACGGATGACAGGCGCCCCACATGCCCCGGGTCAAGAAGCGCCAGCGCAGGAACTGCCCCGGTCGGGCGCCGAGCCGGTCGAGGCGGTGACCGCGCAGCCAGACGGAGTACACACCGGGTGCCTCCGGCACGACGGAGTCCACGCGAATCCGGTGCCGCAGATTGAGGCGCAGCGGCGTCAGCACGCGGAACCACAGGACCAGGCAGGCCACGAGGATGTACAGGGTGTACCAGGCGGCGCGGGTCGGCGCGCTGCCCACGAAGTCGGCGCCGAGCGCCAGCTGGTGCGAGAAGGCCAGGAACACGGCGGCGTACGTGAACAGGTGGAGGTGGTACCAGGTCTCGTAGCGCATCCGGCGGCGCACGGCGCGCACCGAGACGCAGCCCACGGCCAGCAGGACGACGGCCGCCGCCGTGCCCTTGAGCATCTCGGGCAGGTCGAACACGATCGTGCCGAGTTCGGGCAACGGGCCCACGTGCGCCTGAGCGGCGTAGCCGAGCGTGATCAGCACGACGTGGCCGACGAGGAGGCCGATCGTCCAGCGTCCCGCCGACGCGTGCCAGCGTGCGGTCCGGACGCTGCCCACCCCCGACTCCAGCCACGGCACCCGCGCCATCAGGGCGACCAGCAGGGCACACATGTATCCGCACAGCAGCCCGGTGATCCGGCCCGCCCCGGTCAGCCAGTCGCCCGCGCCGACGACCGCGCCCGTGTCCCGCCACCACAGGGCGAGTACGGCGAGACCGCCCGCCCACGCGGCGGCGAGCAGCGGGGCGGCGGGCGACCGGCGCCGGGGCGGGCCGGGCGCGCGGTGCCGTACCGGCGGCGGGCGGTGGATCGCGGTGGCCATGACGGTCTCCTCACGGGCGAACGGACTGCCCACTGTGGTGCCGCAACCTCTGAGCCGGCTCTGAACGGCGCCGGGGTGCGACCCGTTCGGAAAGCCCGGGGACACCTTCAGAGGAAACCCAGAGGATTCCGGGGGATGCTGGTACGGCCATGAATCCACGCCACGCAGCCCTGGCCCGCCCCGACGGCACCCCCGTGCGCGTCCTCGTCGTCGACGACGAGCCCGACCTCGCGGAGGTCGTCACCGGAGCCCTGCGCTACGAGGGCTGGGAGGTGCGCAGCGCGGGCACGGCACGGGCCGCCCTCCACGAAGCCCGCGCCTTCCGGCCCGACGCCGTCGTCCTGGACCTCATGCTGCCGGACCGCGACGGCCTGGCGGTCCTGCGCGAGCTGCGCGCCGAGCAGCCGCACGTGTGTGTGCTGTTCCTCACCGCGCGCGACACCGTCGAGGACCGTATCGCCGGGATCACGGCGGGCGGCGACGACTACGTGACCAAGCCGTTCAGCCTCGGGGAACTCGTCGCACGAGTGCGTGGGCTGCTGCGCCGCGCCGGGATGACGCGCGAGCGGGCGGCCGACTCACTGCTGGTCGTCGGCGACCTGGAGCTGGACGAGGACGCGTACGAGGTCACCCGGGGCGGCGACCCGATCGACCTGTCGCCGACCGAGTTCCAGCTGCTGCGCTGCCTCATGCGCAACGCACGTCATGTCCTGAGCAAGGCGCAGCTGCTCGACCTGGTCTGGTCCTACGACTTCGGCGGTGGGGCCCACGTCGTCGAGCTGTACATCTCGTACCTCCGCAAGAAGATCGACGCGGGCCGTGAACCCATGATCCACACGGTGCGGGGCGCCGGGTACGTGCTGAAGCCGGTGGGCCGGTGAGGTGGCCGCGGCCGTACACGCTGCGCGCCCGGCTGACCGTGGGGCTGCTGGTACTGCTCGCTCTCGGGTGCGCCGCGGTGGGCGGCGCGGCCGTCCTGGAGCTCGACAGGTTCCTCACCGACCGGCTCGACCAGCAGCTGTCCGACACGGGCGGCGCGTTCGCGGCGAGCCTGGAGCACCCGGGAACGGGCCACGACGACCACGACGGGGACGAACGCGGCGACACCCGCCGCCAGGCCATCGGCACGCTCGGGGTCCGTATCGTCCACGGCGGCGTCACCAACGCCGCCGTGGTGCGGCGCGGCGAAGGCCCCGCCGACCTGGTCACCCTCGACCTCGGCAGTGGCGACGCCCGAGCCCTCGCGGCCGTGCCCGGTGACGGGCACGGGCACAGTGTCGAGCTGTCCGCCCTCGGCGACTACCGGGTGATGGCCTGGCGGGGGAAGGACGGCGACGTGCTGATCACCGGGCTGCCCCTGGAGCCCGTCGAGGCCGCCGTGCACCGGCTCGAACTGGTCGCGGGCAGCGTCTTCGGCCTGGCACTGGCCGGTGCGGGTGTCGCGGGGGCACTGTGGGTCCGCCGGTCGCTGCGCCCGCTCGGCCGGGTCGCCGGCACCGCGATCCGGGTCAGCGAACTTCCACTCGCCAGCGGGGAAGTGGCGCTGCCGGCCCGCGTGCCCGACACCCGGCCGCGCAGCGCGGAGGTCGACGGCGTCACACTCGCGTTCAACCGGATGCTGGGCCACGTCGAGGACGCCCTCACCCAGCGGCAGCGCAGCGAGGAACGCCTGCGCAGCTTCTCCGCCGACGCGAGCCACGAACTGCGCACCCCCGTGGCCTCGGTGCGCGGCCACGCCGAACTGGCCCTGCTGCACCCGGGCCCCGTGCCGCCCGAGGTGACCCGGGCCCTGGAGCGGATCGCCGCGGAGTCGGGCCGGATGGGAGCCATGGTCGACGACCTGCTGCTGCTCGCACGTCTCGACGCGGGCCGGCCTCTGGAGCGCGGGCCGGTCGACCTGACCCGGCTCGTCCTGGACGCCGTCACCGACGCGCGCGCCGCCGGTCCGGGCCACCGGTGGTCCCTGGAACTCCCGGAGGAACCGGTCGTCGTCCCCGGCGACGCCCACCGCCTCCACCAGCTCCTCGCCAATCTCCTCGCCAACGCCCGTCTGCACACGCCGCCGGGAACCACCGTCACCACGGGCGTCGCACCGGACGAGGACGGCGCGGTCCGGCTCACGGTCGCCGACGACGGCCCCGGCATCCCGGCCGCGCTCCGCGACCACCTCTTCGAGCGGTTCGTCCACGGTGAGGGCCCGCGCGGCCCCGACGGCGGCGGCACGGGCCTCGGCCTTTCCATCGTCACGGCCGTCGCCACCGCGCACGGCGGCACGGCGGCCGTGACGAGCGAACCGGGCGCGACGACGTTCACGGTGCGCCTGCCGGTTCACGGGCCCGGCCAGGAGGCGCCCGGCGGATCGTGCCCGGAGCCGTGAGCGGATCGCCGCCGCGGTGACCGGGCGGTGGAAGACGTGGGCCCGCCCGGCACAGTGGATTCCTTCATCGGCACGGCGAAAGCGAACACCGGCACGGTGGAAGCGAACCGGACGGCTGCTCCTCACCGCCCTGCCCGTGGGCGCGACCGGGAGCGCGTGGAGAGGGAGAACCACGGCCGGGATCCCGCCAGGGGTGCCCCGCTGTGACCGTTCGGCCAGGCCGACGGGCGGTTTGCGGGTCAGTGCCAGCCGGTGCAGGACCAGCTGCCTCCTTGTCCGTCATAGACCTCCACGCACGCGCGGTAGGCGTTGCTCGACCCGACCATGCGCGTGTAGGCGGCATAGGAGGGGGAGGCGTTTCCCGTGTACGACGCACCGCCCCGGATCTGAATCTTGAATCGCCAGGAGCTGTTCGCCTTTTCGATCCGCGCCCAGGCAGCACTGCAGCGGGCCGAGTTGCGCAACTGCACCTCCGGCCCGCCACCCGCCGGCCGTACCCGGTCGATGACCTTCGCCCCGGAGCCGCACCCCTCGCTCTGGGGGTTCTTTCCCGTGCACGAAGAGCCCTTGCACGCGGTCGGCGCCGCGGCTTCGGCGGACAGAGTGGGGGCCAGCAGCAACGCCGAGGTCAGAAAAGCGGTGCCGAGGGCCGGGAGAAGTGAACGGCGAGCTGTCATGCAGAGCTCCTTCGACAGACGAAATGCGCATGGACCGGGATCTCCGGTGCGCGGGTACTCACCTTTGACAGTGATCCGGCCGACGCATCCGGAATCCTCGTGACCCACGTATCACTCCACCCGGCGAGCACGTGTCGGGGAGTTGACTCGCTGCGGCTCCCGAGCCCGTCGGAGGATTAGGTTGTTCGGAGAAAGATTTTCGGGCAGCCGGACTCGCGATGGGGGCGAGCATGACCATGCTAAAAGGGGCCAATGTTCCGGTGACGGCTCAGGCCGTGCGGGTCGAACTGGGGTGGCGCACCTCCCCGGGGACCCCGGACGTGGACGGTTCGGCGCTCCTTCTCGTGTCGGGGAAGGTGCGCAACGACGCCGACTTCGTCTTCTACAACCAGCCCTCCCACGCATCCGGCGCGGTGCGTCACGAGGGCAAGCGGGTCACCGGCACCGGGACGACGGACAGCCTCGCGGTCGACCTGGCCCGCATCGAGCCGGTCATCGACCGAGTGGTCCTGGCCGCCTCCGCGGACGGCGGCACCTTCGGCCGGGTGGCCGGGCTGTACGTACGCGTCACGGACGCGGCGAACGGCAGGGAGATCGCACGCTTCGACAGCACGGACGCGACGGTCGAGACCGCGTTCATTCTCGGCGAGCTCTACCGGCGCCAGGGCGCCTGGAAGTTCCGCGCGGTCGGCCAGGGATACGGCACCGGCCTGGAGGGCCTCGCGACGGACTTCGGGATCTCCGTCGATGAACCGCAGCAGCCGAAGCAGACCCAGCCGTATCACCAACCCCAAACGCCTCAACAGCCCCAGAGCACAACGCGGGTCGATCACCGGACACCGTCCCGGCCCGTGCTTCCGCCCACCCCGCCGGCGGCGCCTCCCGCGCCCGTCCGGTTGACCAAGGTGACCCTCACCAAGGAGACCCCCTCGGTCTCCCTCGCCAAACAGGGCGGTACCTCGGGAGCCCTCCGCGTGAATCTCAACTGGGAAGTGCGCAAACAGTTCAAGGGCTGGGGAAGCAAACTCGGCAGGGCCGTCGCCCAGCACGCGGACCTCGACCTCGACCTCTGCGCCCTCTACGAACTGACCGACGGCCGCAAGGGAGTCGTGCAGGCGCTGGGGAACGCGTTCGGCGCGCTCCAGCACCCCCCTTACATCCACCTCGACGGGGACGACCGCACCGGGGCCGTGGCCACCGGCGAGAACCTCACGGTCAACCTCGACCACAAGAGCGAGCTGCGGCGCGTCCTGATCTTCGTCACCATCTACGAGGGCGCCCGGAGTTTCGCCGATCTCCACGCCACCGTCACCCTCCAGCCCCAGCACGGCGCACCGATCGACTTCTCGCTCGACGAGTGCACCGTCCCGTCCACCGTCTGCGCCCTCGCGCTCCTCACCAACAACGGGGGAGACCTCACGGTGCAGCGCGAGGCCCGCTACCTCGTCCCCGAGCGGGGAGTGAGCCCGCAGCGCACCATCGACTACGCCTACGGGTGGGGCATGAACTGGACACCCGGCCGTAAATAACCCCCCGAAGGTCCGGCCGGCACTGCGGTCACCGGCCGACGGCCCCTGCGCTCATCGGTCGGGCGCGGCCTCGGGACGGGCGTAGGTACGCCCTTTCCAGGCCGCGCCCCGGCCCCGGTGGTGCTGCACCGCCGAATCGACCGTCATCAGCAGGTACAGCGCGGCGGTGAACGGCAGCAGCGGCGCCCACCAGAGCGACTGCCGGTAGTAGGCCAGCATCGGCAGGTACGTCCCGGCCATCACCGCCCACGCGGCGCCGCCCGCCCACGCGGCCACCGGGCCGTCGCCCAGCAGCCCGGCGACGAGCGTCACCGGCGGCGCGAGATAGACCAGCGCGAGCCCCAGCACCGTCCCCAGGAGCAGCGCCGCGCTGTGCCGCAGTTGCGCGTACGCGCTCCGCGACACCATCCGCCACAGGTCCGCGAGCCGCGGGTACGGCCGCACGCTGTCCACCCGCTCGGCGAGCCCCAGCCAGATCCGCCCGCCGCTGCGCTGCACCACCCGCGCCAGCGACACGTCGTCGATCACCGCCTGCCGGATCGACTCCGGCACCCGCGCCCGCTCCGCCGCCCCGGTCCGCAGCAGCACACAGCCGCCGGCCGCCGCGGCCGTCCGCGCCCCGGCCCGGTTCACCCACCGGAACGGGTAGAGCTGCGAGAAGAAGTACACGAAGGCGGGCACGACCAGCCTCTCCCAGACGCTCGACACCCGCAGCCGGGCCATCTGCGAGACCAGGTCGAAGCCACCCGTCACGGCGGCGGCCACCAGCTCCCGCAGGCTGTCCGGCTCGTGCGCGATGTCCGCGTCCGTCAGCAGCAGGTACTCCGGCTCCCGGCTCCGGGCCAGCGCGATGCCGTGCCGCACGGCCCACAGCTTGCCCGTCCACCCCGGCTCCGGCTCACCGGGCGACACCACCGTCACCGGCAGCCCCCCGTACCGCACGGACAGCGCGCGGGCGACGTCCCCGGTGCCGTCCTTGCTGCAGTCGTCCACGAGGAAGATCTCCGCCCTGCCCGGATAGTCCTGCGCCAGCAACGACGGCAGGCTCACCGGCAGCATGTCGGCCTCGTCACGCGCGGGGACCACGATCGCGACGGACGGCCAGCGGTCGGGGACCCCCCGACGGGGCAGCCGCTGGTCGGTCCGCCAGAAGAACCCCTGGCCCAGCAGCAGCCACACCCACGCGATCAGCGAACCCACGGCGATCCAGGCAACGGCGCTCATTCGCCGCAGTCTGCCCCACCCGGACAAAACCGCAAGGGCGGTCGACTATGGTGACCGGGTGAAGATCGCGCTCATGGACTCCGGAATCGGCCTGCTCGCGGCAGCCGCCGCGGTACGCGGGCTGAGGCCCGACGCCGATCTGGTGCTCTCCTCCGACCCCGACGGCATGCCCTGGGGCCCCCGTACGCCCGAGTACGTGACCGCCCACGCGCTGGACGTGGCCCGCGCGGCCGCCGCCCACCGGCCGGACGCGCTGGTCGTCGCCTGCAACACGGCCTCCGTCCACGCCCTGCCGGCGCTCCGCGCCGCGCTCGAACCCGCGCTGCCGGTCATCGGCACCGTCCCCGCGATCAAGCCGTCCGTCGCGGGCGGCGGCCCCGTCGCGATCTGGGCCACGCCCGCCACCACCGGCAGCCCGTACCAGCGCGGACTCATCCGCGAATTCGCCCGCTCCGTCGAGGTCACCGAGGTCCCCTGCCCCGGCCTCGCCGACGCCGTGCAGAACGCGGACGAGGCCGCGATCGACCGGGCCGTCGCCGCGGCCGCCGCGCTCACCCCCCGCGACGTGCGGGCCGTCGTCCTGGGCTGCACCCACTACGAACTGGTCGCCGAGCGGATCCGCGCCGCCGTGCACCGGCCCGGCCTGCCGCCCGTCGAACTGCACGGCTCGGCCGACGCGGTCGCCGCCCAGGCGTTGCGCCGGATCGGTGCCGAACCCGCTCCGTCGGCCGAACCGTCCACCGGTCTCACCGTGCTCCTCAGCGGCCGCCCCGCCGACCTGCCGGAAGCCGCCCTGGCCTACGCCGAGGGGCGTCTGCTGGGGGCCGTCAGCCCCGCCCGCTGACCCCTCCGGGACCGTCGGCACCACCTCCCGGCGTGCGGGATCCTGAGTACGCTGCTTGGCATGAGGGACCACCTCCGTACACCCCCGCACACCGGAACCGAACCCCACTCCGAGGTCTGGATCGGCCGGGCCACCAACCGGGTCCAGTGGGTGCTCGCGGGCGCGGGCGCGGCCTGTCTGGCGCTGGGTGTCCAGCTGGCCGTCAGCTCGAACTGGACCTCGGGAATCGTTCCCCTGCTGATGTCCGTGATCGGCTGCGTCGCCGCCGGACTGCTCATGCTGTTCGGAACGCTTGCCTTCGTGAACGTGGCCGTCCGGATCGACGGCGACGCCCTGGAGGTGCGCTGCGGCCACATGGGCCTGCCGCGCCGCCGGATCCTGCTCGCCCATGTGGTGGGCGCGGAGTTCGTGCCCCGGGTCACACCACGCCAATGGGGCGGCTGGGGCTACCGCTGGCGCCCCGAGCAGGGCACCGCCGTCGTCGTCCGCAGGGGCGAGGGACTGGTGCTCCGGCTCGGGGACGGCAGGACGTTCACGATCACGGTCGACGACGCGGAGGCGGGCGTGCGCTTCATCCGCGAACGCCTGCACCTGTCGGCGAGCGGCGCGACGGCCGGGGCCTGAACCCCGCGGAGCCGCCTCCCGGGGCGGGCCCGGCCCCTTCCGACATCCCGGGAACCTGAACCCTGCGGACACGCCCCGGGGCCTCACGTCCGGATCATGCGGGGCCCGCGGGGTCCGGTCCCCTCCGGACGAGAGCCCCCCGACGGGCGGCCGGGCACGACCGCGGCAGCGGCCCCGAGCCGCACGGGAAGGCGCCGGAACGGCCCCCGCGCGGGAGGACGCTTCGGGGCGGCCGGGGCTGCCGTACCCACAGCCGCTCACCGTAGACTCCGCCGGGTGAGCGCCACCATCACCCCAGTCGACGCCCCGCAGCCCGCACCTGCGCCCGCGTCCCGGAAGTCACGCCTCGTACTGCGGCCCGCCGCCGCCGTGCTCTCGGGCGTGCTGTTGTATCTGAGCTTTCCCCCGCGCCCCCTGTGGTGGCTGGTTCTGCCCGGTTTCGCCCTGCTCGGCTGGGTGCTGCACGGGCGTCGGCTCCGCGCCGGGTTCGGGCTCGGCCTCCTCGCCGGGCTGGGCTTCATGCTGCCGCTGCTGCACTGGACGGGCGAGGAGGTCGGCCCGGTGCCGTGGCTTGCCCTCGCCACGGCGGAGGCGCTGTTCATCGCGGTCGGCTGCATCGGGATCGCCGCCGTCACCCGCCTCGCCTGGTGGCCGGTGTGGGCCGCCGCGGTCTGGGCGCTCGACGAGGCGGTCCGGGCCAGGGTGCCGTTCGGCGGCTTCCCCTGGGGGAAGATCGCGTTCGGGCAGGCGGACGGGGTGTTCCTGCCGCTCGCGGCCGTCGGCGGCACACCGCTGCTCTCCTTCGCGGTGGTGCTGTGCGGCTTCGGGCTCTGCGAAGCGGTGCGACAGTTCCGGGCCCGCCGCAACACCGGGCAGGTGTCCCGGGCGGCCGTCGCGGCCGCGGCCGTGAGCGTCGTCGTCCCCATCGCCTCCGCCTTCGCCGCGCTGCCGCTGGTCGACGACTCGGCCGAGGACGGCACCGCGACCGTCGCCGCGATCCAGGGCAACGTGCCCCGGCTCGGACTCGACTTCAACTCCCAGCGCCGCGCCGTCCTGAACAACCACGTGCGCCGTACGGAGCAGCTGGCCCGGGAGGTGGAGGAGGGCAAGGTCCCGCAGCCGGACCTCGTCCTGTGGCCGGAGAACTCCTCCGACCTCGACCCCTACCGCAACGCCGACGCCCGGATCCTGATCGACGACGCGGTGCGGGCGATCGGCGCGCCCACCGTGATCGGCGCGGTGCTCGAACCCGAATCCGACACCGCCAAGCTGCGCAACACCCTCATCCAGTGGGACCCGAAGAAGGGCCCGGTCGACACCTACGACAAGCGCCACATCCAGCCGTTCGGCGAGTACATGCCGATGCGGTCCTTCGCGCGTCTCTTCAGCTCGGACGTGGACCGGGTGCAGCGCGACTTCGGGCCCGGAAAGAAGGTCGGCGTCTTCGACCTGGCGGGGACCGAGGTGGGGCTCGTGACCTGCTACGAGGCCGCGTTCGACGACGCCGTCCGGGACGCGGTCACGCACGGCGGGCAGCTGATCGCCGTGCCCAGCAACAACGCCACCTTCGGCCGCAGCGAGATGACCTACCAGCAGCTGGCCATGTCCAGGGTGCGGGCGGTCGAGCACAGCCGGTCCGTCGTCGTCCCCGTCACCAGCGGGGTCAGCGCGATCATCCGCCCGGACGGAAAGGTCGTCGCGCGGACGAAGCTGTTCACCCCGGGCGCGCTCGTGGACGAGGTGCCGCTGCGGTCCTCGCAGACGCCCGCGACCCGGATGGGCGTGCTCCCCGAAGGCGTCCTCGTGCTGATCGCCGCAGTCGGCCTCGGCCTGGTCGCCTTCCGCGCGGTGCGGCTGCGGCGCAGCAGGTGAGCGGCCTACCGGGCCACGTAGGGTCTCCCCATGGCCATTCCTGATTTCATCCGCGAGATCCGCGCCACCGCGGGCCAACAGCTGCTCCTGCTGCCGGGAGTCACCGCCGTCGTCTTCGACGACGAGGGCAGAGTGCTTCTCGGCCGCCGCGCCGACACCGGCGCGTGGTCGGTCATCGGTGGCATCTGCGAGCCGGGCGAACAACCGGCGGCGACGGCGGAGCGCGAGGTGTACGAGGAGACCGCCGTGCACTGCGTGGCGGAGCGGGTGGTGCTCACCCAGGCCCTGGCACCGGTGCAGTACGCCAACGGCGACCGCTGTCAGTACCTGGACGTCACCTTCCGTTGCCGGGCGACGGGAGGGCAGGCACGGGTCAACGACGACGAGTCGCTGGAGGTGGGCTGGTTCGAGGTGGACGCGCTGCCCCCGCTGAACGATTTCGCGCTCTTCCGGATCAAGCAGTCGCTGACGGACGGGCCCACCTGGTTCGAGCCCACCGAACAGCGGTGAACCCCGGTGTCCGCCGGACGGGCCGGACTGTCCGGCCCGTCCGGTCGTCCGGCGGACCCCGGACCCGGCGGCCGGGGCCGGCCGCCCGGACACGTCCCGGACGGCCGGCTCCGGTTCAGTCGCCCACGTAGGCCGCGAGGTGCTCGCCGGTGAGGGTGGAGCGGGCGGCGACGAGGTCGGCGGGGGTGCCCTCGAAGACGATCCGGCCGCCGTCGTGGCCCGCGCCGGGGCCGAGGTCGACGATCCAGTCGGCGTGCGCCATGACCGCCTGGTGGTGCTCGACGACGACGACCGACTTGCCGGAGTCGACGAGCCGGTCGAGCAGACCCAGCAGCTGCTCGACATCGGCGAGGTGCAGCCCCGTCGTCGGCTCGTCCAGGACGTAGACGCCGCCCTTCTCGGACATGTGCGTGGCCAGCTTGAGCCGCTGCCGCTCGCCGCCGGACAGCGTGGTGAGCGGCTGGCCCAGGCTGAGGTAGCCGAGCCCGACGTCGACGAGCCGGGCGAGGACGGAGTGCGCGGCGGGCGTGCGCGCCTCGCCGACACCGAAGAACTCCTCGGCCTCGGTCACCGACATCGCGAGCACCTCGCTGATGTCACGGCCGCCGAGGTGGTACTCCAGCACCGATGCCTGGAACCGCTTCCCCTCGCACTCCTCGCAGGTGGTGGCGACGCCGGCCATCATCGCCAGGTCGGTGTAGATGATCCCGGCCCCCTTGCAGTTGAGGCAGGCCCCCTCGGAATTGGCGCTGAACAGGGCAGGCTTGACGCCGTTGGCCTTCGCGAACGCCTTGCGGACCGGGTCGAGCAGCCCGGTGTACGTGGCCGGGTTGCTCCGCCGGGAGCCGCGGATCGGGCTCTGGTCGATCGACACCACGCCCGCCCCGGCGGGAATCGACCCGTGCACGAGCGAACTCTTGCCGGAACCCGCGACGCCGGTGACGACGCACAGCACTCCGAGCGGGATGTCGACGTCGACGTCCTGGAGGTTGTGCGCCGTCGCGCCGCGGATCGCGAGCGTGCCGGTGGACGTCCGCACCTTCTCCTTGAGGCGGGCGCGGTCGTCGAAGTGGCGGCCGGTGCGGGTGCCGCCGGCCCGCAGCCCCTCGACGGTGCCTTCGAAGCAGACGGTGCCGCCCCCCGTGCCGGCGCCCGGTCCGAGGTCGACCACGTGGTCGGCGATCGCGATCGTCTCCGGCTTGTGCTCCACCACCAGCACCGTGTTGCCCTTGTCCCGCAGCCGCAGCAGCAGGTTGTTCATCCGCTGGATGTCATGGGGATGCAGCCCCGCGGTGGGTTCGTCGAAGACATAGGTGATGTCGGTGAGCGGGGAGCCGAGGTGGCGGATCATCTTGACGCGCTGCGCCTCGCCCCCCGACAGCGTGCCCGCGGACCGGTCGAGCGAGAGATAGCCCAGCCCGATCTCCACGAACGAGTCGAGGGTCTGCCGCAACGTCGCGAGCAGCGGCGCCACCGACGGCTCGTCGAGGCCGCGGACCCATTCGGCCAGGTCGCGGATCTCCATCGCGCACGCGTCGGCGATGCTGATCGCGCCGATCCGCGAGGAACGGGCTTCCGCGCCGAGCCGGGTGCCGTCGCACTCGGGGCAGGCGGTGAAGGTGACCGCCCGGTCCACGAACTCCCGGATGTGCGGCTGCATCGCCTCCTTGTCCTTGGCCAGGAACGACTTCTGGATCTTGGGGACGAGTCCCTCGTAGGTGAGGTTCACGCCCTCGACCTTCACCTTGGTCGGCTCCCGGTGGAGGAAGTCCCGCATCTCCTGCTCGGTGAAATCGCGGATCGGCTTGTTCGGGTCGAGGAAGCCCGACTCGGCGTAGACCCGCACGGTCCAGAAGCTCTCCGACTTCCAGCCGGGGATGGTGAACGCGCCCTCGGAGAGCGACTTGGAGTCGTCGTAGAGCTGGGTGAGGTCGATGTCGGAGACCGTGCCCCGGCCCTCGCAGCGCGTGCACATGCCACCGGTGCGGCTGAAGGTCGCCTTCACCGCCTTCTTGGCACCGCGCTCGACGGTGATCGCGCCGCTCGCCCGGACCGAGGGGACGTTGAAGGCGTACGCGCCGGGCGGGCCGATGTGCGGCTGCGCGAGCCGGCTGAAGAGGATGCGCAGCATCGCGTTGGCGTCGGTGGCGGTGCCGACCGTGGAACGGGGGTCGGCGCCCATCCGCTGCTGGTCGACGATGATCGCGGTGGTCAGCCCTTCGAGCACGTCGACGTCGGGCCGGTCCGGCGTCGGCATGAAGCCCTGCACGAAGGCGCTGTAGGTCTCGTTGATCAGCCGCTGCGACTCCGCGGCGATCGTGTCGAACACCAGCGAGCTCTTGCCCGAGCCGGAGACGCCGGTGAACACTGTCAGCCGGCGCTTGGGGATCTCGATGCTGACGTCCTTGAGGTTGTTCTCGCGCGCACCGTGCACGCGGATCACTTCGTGGCTGTCGGCAGCGTGCGGCGCGGGCGACTGCGTGTCCGCCCTCGTGGCCGTGCTCATCGTGTCTCCATCTGTCGCGGGGCCGCTCTCGCGGTCCCCGTGGGCGTCGCACGGCCCGGACGGTTCCGGGCGGTGCGTCCCGCTCTTCCGCGTCGGGGCGGGCGCGGCAGCGGTCGGTCGTTCGGTGTGATCGGCGGTGTCGGCCGGGGTCCGTGGCCGGGCTGCGCGGTACGCCCCGGGTGCCGGACCGGGCGACGGCCGTCGTGCGTCGGGCCAGGGCGTGCGGCTCGTTCGCCTCGCGCCCGGCAGGGATGCGGCGCGAGGTCCGGCGGCAGGGTAACACCCGGTGAGCGGCCTCCGGTTCGTGAAACCGGGACTCACTCCCTGCGACGCCGGGCGGGCATCGCGGCGGGGCCGTCGACGGCGGTGGGGTGCTGCGGAAGCCCGATGTCCATGTGCCTCACGCTACGGGCGGGGCAGCGGGCCCGCTTCTTCGTTCCTGATCGATCGAGTTCCTCCCGCTCCCGCCTCCGGCCGTCGCCCGGTACGCCTCCTGAGACAATCGCGTCCCCGACGCACGTGCCGTCGAACGGCACCGTCGCGCGTCCATGCGCACGTCACCCGCCCCTCACGCAGGAGAACACCCGTCATGACCGACACCGCCGGCCTCGGCGAACAGGTGCTGAAGCGCGCCGCCGGACACGAGCGCCGTTTCCGCACGCTCTTCGAGGAGTACTTCGACACGTTGGGCACCCGGCTCGACGCGCCGTCGTTCAGCCGTTTCACGCCGGAGTGTGTCCGGTTGCTGCGGGACCTGTCCCTGCGCGGCGGCAAGCGGATGCGGGTGGTCCTGCTCCACGAGGCGGCCCGGCTGGTGACCCCCGACCCGGTCGACGGGCTGGACGCCGCCGCGCTGAGCATCGAACTGCTGCAGACCCACGGCCTGGTGCACGACGACCTCATCGACGACAGCCCCACCCGCCGGAACGGCCCCTCCACCTACTACGCCTACCGCGAGCGGTTCCCCCACCACCGACAGGCGGCGATCGGCCTGACCGTGCTTGCGGGCGACCTGGCCCTGGCCCTGTCCCTGCGGGTGCTCCTGGAGGCCGAACTGCCCGCACCGGTGCGCCGGGCCATGGTCGAGGTGCAGACGCGTGCGGCAGCCGACACCTTCATGGGTCAGATCGTCGACCTGGAACGCGACTTCACCACCACCGTTCCCGACGAGGACGTCCTGCACGACGTGGCCGACTACAAGACCGCCCGTTACTCCCTCCTCGCCCCCCTCCAGCTCGGACTCCTGGCCGCGGGGGAGCAGCCGGAGCGCTTCGAGAAGGAACTGCGCCGCTACGCGCGGCTGGTCGGGATCAGCGGGCAGATGCGCGACGACTACCTGGACCTGTTCGGGGACGCGGCCGTCATGGGCAAGCCGACCGGCACCGACATCCGGGACGGACGGCGCACTTACACCGTCGGCGCCCTGCTGTCCGCCACCGACGGCGCCGACCGGAACGTGGTGGAGGCCGCGCTCGGCGACCCGGCCTGCACGCCGGAGACCGTCGCCGCCGTCCGGGAGATCGGCGAGCGCCGCGGTGTGGCGGCCCGGATGCGGGCGGACATGCGGCGCCACGCGGAGCAGGCGTCCGAGGTGGCCGCCGCCTGGCGGCCCCGGTGGCGCGAGGAGGCGGTCACCTTCTTCGAGCGGCTGCCGGTGTGGAGCGTCGAACGGGCCATGTGACCGGCGCACGTACGGGGTCTGTCGCCCGGGTGAGTCACGTCCCACCCGGGCGGCCCGACTTGTCCATGCAACGAGTTGCATAGAAAGATCGGGGCATGGCGATCGAACACGCGATCCTGGTGTCCTTGCTGGAGAAGCCCGGCTCCGGCTATGAGCTGTCCCGGCGGTTCGAGCGGTCCATCGGGTACTTCTGGACCGCCACCCACCAGCAGATCTACCGGGTGCTCAAACGCATGGAGGGCGACGGCTGGGTCGAGGTCCGGGAGGTGCCGCAGGAGGGCCGCCCGGACAAGAAGGAGTACTCCGTCGCCGACCTCGGGCGGACCGTCCTCTCCGCGTGGCTGCACGAGCCGATCGAGCCCGAGAGCGTCCGGCACGATCTCGCCGTGAAGATCCGGGGATCGGCCTTCGACGACCCGGCCGCGCTGATCCGCGAGGTGCGGCGGTACCGGCAGGTGCACGCCGAGCGTCTCGCCCGCTACCTCGCGGGCGAGGAACGCGACTTCACGGGACCACGGACGCCCGACACGGCTTCTCCCGGCCCCGTCCCGGCCGACTCCTCGTCCGCCGACAGCCCCTCTGCCGACGACTCGCCCGGCGACGGTCCGCTCGACGCCGGTCGGGAGCTCCAGCACGTGGTGCTGCGCGGCGGCATCGCGTACGAGCGGATGACGCTCGCCTGGCTCGACGACGTGCTCGCCACCCTCCACCGGCTCGGCCCCGAGCGCTGAACCCCCCGTCGCGACCCGCCGCCCCGGCTCCGTGCGCACGCGTGCCCGGCCGCGACACCGTCCCGCCACCGGAACGACCACCCGGCCGGCGCCCCCTCCCACCGACCCGAACCGGAAGGCGACCCCCACGACTACTTCCGTTCCGCGGGCCCCGACGACCGCCGCCACCTGCTGTTCGACCGATGACGAAGATGAAGGTGACCACGGAGGGCGAGAAGGTCGTCGACCTGATGTGGGACGTCGTCGCCGCCAAGGGCTTCGAGAAGGACAACTGCTTCGCCCAGGCCGCCGTCGAGATCCGGGGGCTGCCGAAGCTGGAGGGCACCGTCCACGTCAACCTGGCGCCGATCCTGAAGTTCATGCGGAACCACCTGCTGGACCCGGTCGACTACGAGCCCGTCCCGACCCGGCTGGACGGGGCCGGACGAGGACGTCCTCGACGAGCTGTTCGCCGTCCTCGTACGGGACTTCTCCGCGCACGCCGTCGAACTGCACGGAAAGGACTCCGCCACCGAGCAGCAGCAGCTCTGGGCCCCGGGCGCCGTCCGGCGCCCGGCCGTGGACGAGGAACGCTCGGGCCGGGTGCCGGGGGCGCGCCACGCACGACGGGAGAGCGGACTTGGAGGGTTCCGGCGGGATCGGCCCTGCGGGATCGGCCCTGCGGGATCACCGGCTGAATTAAAGTTCTCGGGTCCGGATCCCAACCAAGCGGACCTGAGAAGGAATCACGGTTATGCCCACTGAGACGTTCGAGTTTCAGGTGGAAGCGCGCCAGCTTCTGCAGATGATGATCCACTCGATCTACTCGAACAAGGACGTGTTTCTGCGCGAACTCGTCTCCAACGCCTCCGACGCGCTCGACAAGCTGCGGCTCGAAGCACTGCGCGACGACACGCTCGGCGCGGACGTGTCCGACCTGCACATCACGATCGAGACAGACCGGCAGGCCCGCACGCTGACCGTGCGGGACAACGGCATCGGAATGTCTCACGACGAAGTGGTCCAGCTCATCGGGACCATCGCCAACTCGGGCACGGCGAAATTCCTGCGAGAACTCAAGGAGGCCGAGGACGGCGCCGCGGCCGAGGGGCTCATCGGTCAGTTCGGCGTCGGGTTCTACTCCAGCTTCATGGTGGCCGACGAGGTCACGCTGCTGACCCGGCGCGCGGGCGAGAGCCAGGGCACCCGGTGGACGTCGACCGGCGAGGGCACGTACACGATCGAGACCGTCGACAGCGCCCCCCAGGGCACTGCGGTCACCCTCCGGCTCAAGGCGGAGGACACCGAGGACCGGCTCTACGACTACACCTCCCCGTGGAAGATCAGGGAGATCGTCAAGCGGTACTCCGACTTCATCACCTGGCCCGTCCGGATGGCCCCCGAGTCCGCGGACGGCGCGGGCGACACGGAAGGGGCCGACGACGCCCCGCGCGAGCCCGAGACCCTCAACTCGATGAAGGCCCTGTGGGCACGCTCGCGCGACGAGGTCACGGACGACGAGTACCACGAGCTGTACAAGCACATCAGCCACGACTGGATCGCCCCGCTCGAAACCATCCGCCTCCAGGCGGAAGGCACCTTCGAGTACCAGGCACTGCTCTTCATCCCGTCGCACGCGCCCCAGGACCTGTTCATGCAGGGGTACAAGCGCGGCATCCAGCTCTATGTGAAGCGCGTCTTCATCATGGACGACTGCGAAGCGCTGATGCCGCCGTACCTGCGCTTCGTCAAGGGCGTCGTCGACGCGCAGGACCTCTCGCTCAACGTGTCGCGAGAGATCCTCCAGCAGGACCGCCAGATCCAGCTGATGCACCGGCGCCTGGCGAAGAAGGTGCTGTCGACGGTCAAGGACATGATGTCCTCCGAGCCGGAGCGGTACGCCACGTTCTGGCGGGAGTTCGGCCGCGTCGTCAAGGAAGGGCTGCTGAGCGACTTCGAGAACCGCGACGCCATCCTCGGCGTCGCCTCCTTCGCCACGACCCACGACAAGGACGAACCGACCACGCTGCGGCAGTACGTGGAGCGGATGAAGGACGGCCAGGAGCACATCTTCTACCTCACGGGCGAGTCCCGGCAGGCCATCGAGAACTCCCCGCACATGGAGGCGTTCCGGGCCAAGGGCGTCGAGGTGCTGCTGCTGACCGACCCCGTCGACGAGGTGTGGGTCGAGGCGGAGCCGGAGTTCGACGGCAAGAAGCTGCGGTCCGTGGCCAAGGGCGAGGTCGACCTCGGCACCGAGGAGGAGAAGAAGGAGGCCGCGACCGAGCGCGAGAACCGGCAGCAGGAGTACGCGGACCTGCTCGGCTGGATGACGGAGCGGCTGGGCGAGACCGTCAAGGAGGTGCGGCTCTCCTCGCGGCTCACCGTCTCGCCCGCGTGCATCGTCTCCGACACGCACGACGTGACGCCCGCCCTGGAGAACATGTACCGCGCCATGGGCCAGGAGGTCCCGCACGTCAAGCGCATCCTCGAACTCAACGCGGAACACCCGCTGGTCGGTGGCCTCAACCGGGCGTACGCCGAACGGGGCGAGGAGGCCGGCACCGGTCTGGAGGAGACGGCCGAGCTGCTGCACGACCTGGCGCTGCTCGCCGAGGGCGGCGAACTGGCCGACCCCTCGCGCTTCGTCCGGCTGATGGCCGACCGTCTGGAGCGCACCCTGTGAGCGCGGCCACCGCGCCACGGTCCGTACGGCGCCGCCCTCCCGCGGCCACCGGCGCGCCGTCCCGGTCGTGACGCACGGGAACCGATGAGGCCGGCCCGCCACCGGTGATGTCGCACCGGTGGCGGGCCGGGAAGGTCCGTATCGGGCCCCGGCCCCCAAGGAGCAACGGGCGGCTCGGCGCCGGGTGTTGCTCGTACGGGTCACCTCGATCCCCCTCCGGACGGCGGTGGACATGAGCGGTCGCGACGGACTGCTAACTTGCGTCAAGCGACTGACCTAATCATGTTCGATCATGTGACGCCGTCTGCGTCGGCGCCCCTCAACGGAGGTCTCCGTGATGTCCAGTGCCCAGCCCCAGGCCGGAAGCAGGCCTCCCACGGCCCCGCCGAAGGCGACGAGCGGTCTGGTCGCCGTACTCGCCCTCTCCGGGATCGTCGTCTCCCTGATGCAGACGATGGTGATTCCGCTGGTGCCCGAACTGCCCCGGCTGCTGCACGCGTCCGCCACCGACGCGACCTGGGCGATCACCGCCACCCTGCTCGCCGGGGCGGTCGCCACCCCGGTCATGGGCCGGCTCGGGGACATGTACGGCAAGCGCCGCATGCTGCTGGCCAGCCTCTGCCTGCTGGTGGCCGGTTCCGTGATCGCCGCGCTCGGCGACGGCCTGGGCCCGATGGTCGTCGGCCGTACGCTCCAGGGCCTGGCCGCCGGCGTCATCCCGCTCGGCATCAGCATCATGCGCGACGAACTGCCCGCCCACCGGCTCGGATCGGCGATCGCACTGATGGGGGCCTCGCTGGGCATCGGGGGAGCCCTCGGCCTGCCCGCCGCCGCGTTCCTCGCCGAACGGGTCGACTGGCACGTGCTGTTCTGGGTGGCGGCCGGCGCGGGGGTGCTGGCCACCGTCCTCGTCCTGGCCCTGGTGCCCGAATCGCCGGTGCGCACCGGCGGACGGTTCGACCTGGTGGGCGCCGCCGGACTCTCCACCGCCCTGGTGTGTCTGCTGCTCGCGATCTCCAAGGGCGCCACCTGGGGCTGGGGCAGCGCCTCCACCCTCGGCCTGATCGGTGCCTCGGCCGTCGTCCTGGGGCTGTGGGGCCGGTGGGAACTGCGGACCGCGCAGCCACTGGTCGACCTGCGGACCACCGTCCGCCGCCAGGTGCTGCTCACCAACGTCGCCTCGGCCGTCTTCGGCTTCGCCATGTTCGCGATGTCGCTCGTACTGCCCCAGGTGATCCAGCTGCCGAAGGCCACCGGATACGGCCTGGGCGCCTCGCTGCTGACCGTGGGTCTGGTCATGGGCCCGTCCGGGCTGGTCATGATGGCGGTCGCGCCGCTGTCGGCACGCATCTCCCGGAACCAGGGGCCGAGGACGACCCTGATGGCCGGTGCGACGGTGGTCGCCGCCGGATACCTGCTCGGCATCGTCCTGATGTCGGCGATCTGGCAACTGGTGCTGGTCTCGGCCGTGATCGGGGCCGGGATCGGACTGGCCTACGGGGCGATGCCCGCACTCGTCATGGCCGCCGTACCCGTCTCGGAGACGGCCGCCGCCAACAGCTTCAACACCCTCACCCGGGCCATCGGCACCTCGGCCGCCAGCGCGGTGGCGGGGGTGGTCCTCGCCCAGATGACCACCCCGTTCGGCCCGCACGCCGTGCCGTCGCAGAACGGCTTCCGCACCGTCATGGCGATCGGCGCGGGCGCGGCACTGGTGGCCCTGGTCTTCGCGTTCCTCCTGCCCGGACGGCACTCCGCCACGCCGGCGGACCGGCCCGCGCCAAAACCCGCGCCCGCACCCGCCGAGGGCTGAGACACGACCGCCGTCGGCGACGGCGGTCCGCCCGCCGAAAACCGGTGGACCAGACCTTTGCGAGCCGCATAGCTTGTGCGGCCGTGACTGATGCCCAGCAGCGTTCATCGAGTGACTCGCCCACGACGGCCACGACGGCGAAAACCCCGCACGGACTGTTCTTTGGGCAGTACGCGCCGGCCACCGCCGTCTTCGCCACGGTGATGTTCCTGACCGGGCTCGCCGCACTGGCCGTGGTTCCCACACTGCCGACGGCCGCCCAGGACCTGGACGGTGTGGCGCTCTTCCCGCTGGTGGCGGGATGCTTCGTGGCGGCGAGCCTGCTGGGCGGGGTCCTGGGCGGCCACTGGGCGGACCGGTCGGGGGCCCACCGTCCGCTGGCGGCGGGCATGGTGCTGGCCGTGGTCACCCTGCTCGTCTCGGCCGCCAGCACCTCCGTCTGGCAACTGGCGGCCGGACGCTTCGTGGACGGCGTGGCGGGCGGAATGATCGCGGTGTCGGTCAACGCGGCGATCGGTCAGGCGTACCCGGAACGCCTCCAGCCGCGCGCCCTGGCACTGATGAGCGCCTGCTGGATCATTCCGTCGCTGATCGGCCCGCCGCTGGCGGGGCTGGTGGCCGAATGGTGGTCCTGGCGTGCGGTGTTCTACGGCCTGGCCGCCCTCACCGCGCTGCCGGCCCTGGCCGTCGTGGCCCTGCTGCGCGGCCGCTCCTGGCCGGCCGTTCCGGAGCCGTCGAAGGACGCCGCGCAGCGCCCCGCGCTGCTGGTCGCTCTCGCGGTGAGCGTGGGCGCGGCACTGGGCCAGTACGGCGCGTCGGGCTGGGACACGCGCCATCTGCTGTTCGCGGCGGTGGGCCTCGCCCTGTTGGCGGTGTTCGCCACGCGGCTGCTGCCGTCCGGCACCGTGCGCGCCGCGCGCGGCCTGCCCGCCACGGTGCTGCTGCGCGGCCTGAGTTCGGGGGTGTTCTTCACCCTGGAGGCGCTGGTGCCGCTGATGCTCGTCACCGACCGGGACGTGGCCCCCGTGGTGACGGGCCTGGCCTTCACGGGCGCCGCCGTGGCCTGGGCCGCCTCCTCCTGGGTACAGGGCCGACTGCCGGAACGCACTCCGCGCCACCGCCTCGTCGCGATCGGCGCCCTGATACAGGTGGCGGCGGTCGTGGTCGCGGCCGTCGGCTCGATGCCAGGCGCGCACGCGGCCGTCGCCGCCTCGTCCATGGTCGTCGCGGCGGTCGGCATGGGCCTGCTCGCTCCGTCCCTCACCGTGCTGTCGCTCTCCCACGTGCCGCCGGGCCGGCAGGGCTACGCGAGCAGCGCGATGCAGACCACCCAGAACCTGGGCCAGATCCTGGTCCTGGGCGTCGCCTCCGCCGTGTTCCACGCCTTCCCGGCCCTCGGGCCGCAGGACGCCGCCGGATACGGCGCGGCCTTCGTGCTGCTGCTCGTACCGGGCGTCCTGGCCGTCCTGCTCGCCCCCAGGTCCGGTAACGTGCGAGGCGCGGGCCAGGACGATCCGGACGGCTGCCGGGCCTGACGGCCGTGCCACCCACAAACACCGGAAACACGCCTTGATCAGGCGGAAAGCCGTCCTGTGGGCAGGGGGTGGACATCTCTAGGCTCGACCCCATGCGTGTACTTTTCGCCTCGACCCGCGGTTCGGGCCACTTCCACCCACTCGTTCCCCTCATCGACGCGTGCGCGGCACGGGGCGACGAGGTCCTCGTCGTCGCCCCGCCGGCCCTCGAAGCGTTACTGGCGTCCCGCAAACAGCCGTACCGCATCGGCGGGGAGCCGGACCAGGAGGAACTCGCGCGGATCATGACGCGGGTGCTGACGCTGGCCCCGGAGGACGGAGTCTCCCTGATGGTCGGGGAGGTGTTCGGCCGGCTCTGCACCGCCGCGATGCTTCCCGCGCTGGAGGAGGCCTGCCGCGACTGGCGGCCCGACCTCGTCCTGCACGAGACGTTCGAGTTGGCTTCGGTGGTGGCCGCCGAGCGCCGTGGAATCCCGCACGCCCGGGTCGCGGTCTCGACCGCGGGGTTCACCGGGTCCACCGACCCGCTCCTGGGCCCCGCGCTCGACTTCTACGGCCCCGGCATCGCCCAACGGCTCCTCGACTCCCCGTATCTGACCCGGCTGCCCGCCTCCCTGGACCCCTCGCCGTACCCCACGACCCACCGCTACCACGAAGAACTCCGGCCGCAGGGGCTGCCGGACTGGTGGGGAGGAGCGACGGAGCCGCTGGTCCACGTCACCCTCGGCACCGAGGCGGGCGCCCTGCCGACCGCGACCGGTCTGTACCGCGCGGTCCTGGAGGCGGTGAGCGGACTGCCGGTGCGCGTACTGCTGACGACGGGGAGCCACATCGACCCGTCGGACCTCGGACCGCTGCCGCCCCACGTCCATGCGGAGCAGTGGGTGCCGCAGGCGGACGTCCTGCGCGGTGCCTCCCTCGTGGTCTGCCACGGCGGCTCGGGAACGGTCTTCGGCGCACTCGCGGTCGGTGTCCCCGTCGTCTGCGTCCCCCTCTTCGCCGACCAGCCGGAGAACGCCCGGCTGGTGACCGCGGCAGGAGCGGGGGCGGCCGTCATCCCGGCCGGGGGCCCGGAGGACGAAGCGTCGGTGCTGGGCCCCGACGACGTACGAAGCATCCGCGCGGCCGCCGAACGGCTCCTGGAGGAACCTTCGTACCGGGTCCGGGCCCAGTCCCTCGCCGACGAAATGCGGGCCACCGCCACGGCTGCGGAACTGCTCGCCACCCTCGAACCCTGACCCCGGCCCCCGGACCCGACGGGGCCGCCCGCCCGTACGCCCGTACGGTGGGTGTCGCCGCACCCAGGTGCTTTCGTGGCGCGGGGGCGGGCAGGGGAAGGGGATGGCACGAGTATCCGCACCCGTGATCGAGCTCGTCCGGCGCACGACCGAACCCGCCGGAGCACAGACCCTGCGTTCCACCGCGGCCTCCGTCATCGCCTACGTCGTGGCGGTGTGGACCCTTCCGCACCCGGCGCCGCTCACGGCGCCGCTCACCGCGCTCCTCGTCGTGCAGGTCACCCTCTACGCGACCCTCACCACGGGCATCCGCCGGGTGAACTCGGTCGTGGTGGGGGTGCTCATCGCCACTGCGCTCAGCGCGCTGGTCGGCCTCAACTGGTGGAGCCTGGGCCTGACGATCTTCGTTTCGCTGATCATCGGGCGGCTGGTGCGCGTCGGCGAGTTCGTGCCCGAGGTGGCGATCAGCGCGATGCTCGTGCTGGGCGTCTCGCAGGTCGCCTCGACCGCCTGGGACCGGGTCCTGGAGACCCTGATCGGGGCGGGCGTCGGGCTGCTGTTCAACCTGCTCCTGGCCCCTCCCGTGTGGGTGCAGCCGGCGGGCGCCTCCATCGACGGCCTGGCCCGCGAGATGGGCGGGATGTTCCGGGCGATGGGCGAGGAGGTGAGCGGCCGCCTCTCCGTCGAGCGGGCGGCCGAGCGGCTCCACGCCGCCCGCCGCCTCGACCACGACATCGTGGAGGTCGACGCCTTGCTGCGGCAGGCCGAGGAAAGCCTCACCCTCAACCCGCGCGTGAGACAGGGACTGCTGCACCGGGTCGTGCTGCGCACCGGCCTGGACACCCTGGAGATCTGCGCCGTGGTGCTGCGGGTGCTCTCCCGCACCCTGACCGACCTGGCCAAGGTCCGTACCGAGGAGACGTTGTTCCCCGCCGACGTGGCAGAGGTCCTGACGGAACTGTTCGGGCAGATGGCCGGTGCCGTCGAGAGCTTCTCGGAACTGATCACCACTCCGGTCGCGGAGAACGCCGAGGAGGCGGAGGACCGGCTGGCCCACGCACTCGCCGTCAGCCGCGCGACCCGGGACCGGGTGGCCGGCCTGCTCCTGGAAGACCTCCGGGAACACCCCCGGCAGTGGCAGCTGCACGGCGCCCTGCTCGCCGAGGTCGACCGCATCCTGGACGAACTCGACATCGGCAAACGCACCGAACGCCTGGGCAAGGAACTCGACCGGCGCTCGGCACAGCTCCACGAACGCCACCCCTGGCTGCGCGCCCTCTCCCGGCGCCTGGAGGCCGAGCAGCCGGACCGACGGACGACATAGGTTGATCACCCGCACCGCCCGGCGTTTTCGCCGGTCACGGACGGATCGAAAAAGTCGGAGAAAGTTGTCGTCGGACGTCGAGGACCCGTTTCCCGCTCCGACCGAAGGGTGACAGCGCGCCGACGGGGCGCGCGGGACGGGGAGGACACCCGGAATGAAGTACGTCGCGATGATCTACGGCAACCAGGCCAAGTGGGACTCCTTCCCCGCCGAGGCGTGGCCGGAGGCGATCGCCAGGCAGGAGGCGTTCAACAGGAAGTACCGGGAGAGCGGCGAACTCCTGGGGGCCTACGGCCTCGCGGATGCCGCCGCCGCCCAGCTGGTGCGCCGCGAGGACGGCGCCCCGGCCGTCACCGACGGGCCCTACCTGGAGACCAAGGAGTACATCGCCAGCTTCTACATGCTGGACTGCGAGAGCCTCGAACGGGCCCAGCAGATCGCCGCGGACATGCCGTTCGCCGACGTGGAACCGGTGGAACTGTGGCCCGTGCTGCACGAATCCGCGGCGGACATGTGAGCACCGTGCACCACGGCGCCGAGGACCTGCTGCGCGAACTGGCGCCGCAGGTCCTCGGCGCGCTCGTCCGACGGTACGGCGCCTTCGACACGTGCGAGGACGCCGTCCAGGAAGCGCTGCTGGCCGCCACCCTGCAGTGGCCCGAGGAGGGAGTGCCGGACAACCCCCGGGGCTGGCTGGTCACCGTCGCCTCCCGCAGGCTGGTCGACCAGGTGCGCAGCGAGGCGGCACGCCGCCGACGCGAGGACGCCCTCGCACTGGCCACTCCGCAGTCCGAGCTGCTGGCCCGAGCCGCCGACGCCTCACCCGCCTCGGACCGCGACGACTCCCTGTCCCTGCTCTTCCTGTGCTGCCACCCCTCGCTGTCCGCGCCGAGCCGGATCGCGCTGACCCTGCGTGCGGTCGGCGGCCTGACCACCGCCCAGATCGCCGCGGCCTTCCTGGTGCCCGAGACGACGATGGCCCAGCGCATCAGCCGGGCCAAACAGACTGTCAGGGCGGCCGGCACCACCCTGTCCCTGCCCGAGGGTTCCGACGGCGCCGAGCGGCTGGCCGAGGTCCGGCACGTGCTCTACCTGATCTTCAACGAGGGCTACACCACCACGGGCGGCACCGACCTGACCGCGCCGGAACTGTCCACCGAGGCGATCCGGCTCACCCGGCTGCTGCACCGCCTCGTGCCCCGGGACACCGAGACCGCGGGGCTGCTCGCGCTGATGCTGCTGACCGACGCGCGCCGTCCCGCCCGCACCGGACCCCGCGGCGAACTGGTGCCCCTGGCGGAACAGGACCGCGGCCGTTGGGACCGCCGGTTCGTCGCGGAAGGCGTGGAGCTGATCAGCCGCACCCTGCCCCGCGGGCAGGTCGGCCCCTACCAGCTGCAGGCGGCCATAGCCGCCGTGCACGACGAGGCCGAACACCCCGACGCCACCGACTGGCCCCAGATCCTCGCCCTGTACGACCTCCTGGAACAGTGTGGGCCGAACCCGATGGCCGGCCTCAACCGCGCCGTCGCGGTCGCCATGGTCCGGGGCCCGGCCGCCGGTCTCGACCTGCTGGCGGAGCTGGAGAGCGACAAACGCCTGGGGCGCCACCACCGACTGCTCGCCGTCCGCGCCCATCTACTGGAAAGGCTCGGTCGGCACCGGGAGGCCGCGCACGCCTACCGGGAGGCCGCCGGACGCACCGCCAGCGCACCCGAGCGCCGCCACCTCACCGACCGCGCCCGCCGACTGGAGAACCCGGCCCGACCCGGACCGGGGAGGCGCCCGCCGGACGGCCGGCCGGCCCGTCGTGCGGGGCAGCCGGGGAACGCCGGCCCCGGGGAGGCGACCAGTCGCTCCGAGCCCGTCGAGGCGCCGGCCCCGGCGGCCCGATCCGCCCCCACCCGGCCGGGTGGTGTGCGTCACGGACAAGGTGTGGACAGCACGTATATGGTCCACCGGGGTGATCCACAACCCCGCGAACCGTGAGAACGAGGGCGGACAGTGCGGCAGAGAGCCTACGCGCAGACGATGCGCGTCATCGCCTGTGCGCTGATGGCGTGGTTGGTCTGGTCGATGTGGTACATCGCCAGCCACGAGGCCGTGTCCGTGCGGTGGAGCTGCGACGGGACCGGCGGCTGCGCCAGCGACCAACTCGCCTCCGGGTCCGCCCTCGTCGGAGCGGGCTCGGCCGCCGTCCTCGGTCTGCTCTCCGCCCGGTTCCTGCACCGGGCCACGCCCGGGGCGATGGTCGTGTTCTGCGCCCTCGCCACGATCACCGGCTGGTACGACGCGTTGGCGGAGGGCCTGGTCGAGCGCGACTCCACCCCCTCCTTCAACATCCTCCTCCCGATCGGTGGTTTCTCCGTCTCCACCTGGCTCGTCGTCCTGTGGTCCGTCGCGGGCGCGGGCTGCTTCGCCGCCTGGTGGGGCGCGGCCGTCAGCCTGCGGCGCACCGCAGGGCTGCGCAGGCTCTCCCGCCGCTGGGCCACGGCCGACGCGGTGCTGGAGGGCTGGCGCCCTGTGGGCCGCAAGCACGGCGAGGTCACCGTGGTCTTCGAGGACCCGGCCGGGGTGCGCCACGAGGTCCCGGCCGTCGTGGAACGCGTGGCCCTCGGGCGGGACGTCCTCGCCCTGTACGACGCCGACCGTCCCGACGACCCGGACCGGACCAGGGTCGTCATTCCTCGCCGGAAGATGCTGCGTCTCACATGATCACGCCGACTTCCCCCGTCTCCTACCTGCGCAGGCTCTTCCGAATGTTCGGCGTGGTGTCCGCGCTCGGCACCGGGCTCGTTCTCGCCGCGGTGGTCCAGGGGGCCGTGGACGGCCCCCGCTGGCTGCTGTTCCTCGCGCTCCCCGCGGCGGCCCTGGCCCTGACGGCGTTCGGCAAGGCGGCCGAGGACGCGGCATCGGGCATCGCCGCCCCCGGGCTGCGCTCCGGCGGGCCGCGCGCCTTCGCGCCCGCCGTGGTCAACGGCGTGAAGGCCGTCGACAAGGCCGGCCGCCGGCCGGCCGCCGACGGGCGGTCGGTGAACTCCGTGTTCGCCTTCGACCTGACCGTGGTGGCCGACGGCCTGCCCCCGTACCGGGTCGAGGTCCGTCACCCCCTCGACCTCCAGGGGCTGTTGCACAGGTCCAGGGCGGTCGTCGAGTACGACCCGGATCAGCCCTGGCGAGTCGTCGTCCCCAACGACCCGCCGCGCGAGTGGCTGGCCCGTGCGCACGCCCTCACCCCGCCGACGGGTGAGGTGAAGCAGGGCGGCGGCACCTTTCCGGCCGGCTCCCGGACCCTGGCGGCGGGCGTGGCGCTCGCGGCGGTGCTGCTGGTGCTGATCCGGGTGCTCGGCTGAGCCGTCACGGGCCGGGCAACCCGCGGGGTGGGGCAAGAGCGGGGTCGGCGAGGTCGAGGGTCAGCAGGTTTCCCCAGTCGTTGGTGAGAACGGCCGCTGTTCCCTCGTAGCGCACCCCCACGAAGGGGTTGGAGTTCCACATGACGGCCACCCACCGCAAGGAGCGGTCGACGCCGAGACGGGCGACGTAGCCGACGTTGCCCATGCCGCTGCCGCCGCCGCACATCCATCCCGTTCCGTCCGGCAGCGGACTCTCGAAGTGGGGGTCCACCTCGGTGGTACCGCTCTCCTCGACGAGCCGGGCCACGTCGACCGGCCCGCCGAGCCGGAAGGGGATCGGCCGGCCGGCGTCCGGGTGGTAGGCCCCGGGGCCGTCCACGTGCACCTCCAGGCCGGTGTCGTCCGACCGGTACAGCGCGTCACCGTACGGCATCTCGCCGCCCGCCCACAGCCGCACGACCCTTCCCACGCCCCCACCTCCGCCGACTTCGTGGTCCCGGCTGCCCGGAACGCGCCCGTCGAGGCCCCAACGGCACATCGAATGCCCGGACAATGACACCCCGTCAGCCATTGCGCGGGTACTTCTTGAGCACCTTGCCGTTGACGTCGGCCCGCAGATAGGCGCCGCCGTACTCGTCCGAGACGTAGATGCTGATCGTCGGCCGGTAGTCGGCGAACGGGGAAGCAGGGTCGATGTCCACGTAGTGGCTGGTGGGTTCGGCGACGCCGAGCTCCTTGTCCGCCCGGCGTATCAGCCCCGGCAGGGCGTCCCAGTCGAACTTCTTCAGGTCCACGGACTTGGCGCCCGGCATGAGGGTGCCACCGGCCCGTTCGCGGACGGCCTTGCCGTCCCTGTAGGCGTAGACGTCGTACAGGTTCTTGTTGCTCTTGATCGGGGCCTCGACGCGGGCATGCTCCTCGTACAGCGAGAACGAGGTGATCCGGGTGCCGCCCATCACCGGCTCGAGCGCGGCGATGACGGACCGGGCGCCGTCGGGCGTCAGCAGGTTCTTCGGCTGCTCCGGAGCCGTCTCCTCCGTCCCAGCCGCACCTGCCGTCCCTGCTGTCCTCCCTGTCGCGTTCCCGGTGCCCGAGGGGCTGGTGGAGGCCCCGGCAGAGGCGGACGGGGGGTCGTCGGTGGCCCGGTCGTTCGAGTCGGGCACCAGCGACCACACCAGAACACCGGTCAGGGCCGTCCCGGCGAGAGCGGTGGTGACCGCGACGGCGCGGCCCCGCCGGATCCGGCGGTGGGCCTCCTGCGTACCGAGCATCCCGGACCGGGGAGGCGCGGGCGTGCCGTTCCCCGCGCCGGGCATGCCGCTTCCCGCACCGGACGGACCGCTTCCCGCACCGGGCGCCGGGTGCCGGGCCGGGGAGGCGGGCAGGACCCTGGTGGGACCGCCGGAGGGCGTCGCGTCCTGCGGCGCGAACGGCTGCGGGCGCGGCGGCACGGCGTCCTGCGGGACCCGGGGATCCTGCCGGGGCGGCGTCGTGGGTGTGCTTACCGCCGCCAGCATCCGGTCCAGCTCCTCGGCACCGGGCCGGGCCGCCGGATTCCGGGTCAGCAGTGCCTCCAGCACCGGGGTCAGCGGACCGGCCTGCCGGGGCGGCGGGACCTCCTCGTCGAGCACGGCCGCGAGCGTCGCCAGCGTGGTGGCCTTGCGCAGCGGGTGCCGGCCCTCCACGGCGACGTACAGCATCATGCCGAGCGACCACAGGTCGGAGGACGGGTTGCCCTCGTCGCCGCGGATGCGTTCGGGCGCCATGTAGTCGGGGGAGCCGATGATCGAGCCGGTCGCCGTCAGACTCGTGGACTCCCGGATCGCCGCGATGCCGAAGTCCGTGAGCACCGGGCTGCCGTCCGTCCGCAGCAGTACGTTGGCGGGCTTGACGTCCCGGTGGAGGATTCCGGCGGCGTGGGCGGCGCGCAGCGCGGACAGCACCCCGCGCCCCAGCCCGGCGGCCTCCGTCGGAGTGAGCGTGCCCTCGGCCAGCCGCTCCGCGAGGGAGGCGCCGGGCACCAGCTCCATCACGATCCACGGGTACGTCCCGGCGCCGCCGTCCACGATGTGGTGGACGGTGACGACACCCGGGTGGTCGAGCCGGGCCAGCGCGCGGGCCTCGCGCAGCACCCGCTCGCGCAGCAGCCTGGCCGACTCCGGGTCGTTCTCGGCGAGCGCCGGGTCCGGGGGCCGTACCTCCTTGAGCGCCACATCGCGGTGCAGGGCCAGGTCGTGGGCCCGCCACACCATGCCCATGCCGCCACTGCCGAGCCTGTTCACCAGTTCGAAACGGTCGTCGATCACACGGCGCACAGGCCCCCCAGCGGTCATGGAGAAGAGGGTACGGGGCAGACCCGCGCCGATGCGCACCCACCCCGCGCGGCGGAGCCGCCGTTGCCCGGCGTCGGCCGCAGCATCACGATCCGGAACGGCCGCAGCGCCGGCCGCACCCCGTCGCCCGCCGCCTCGGTGGCCGCCCAGCTCCCGCGGGCCTCCGCGACCGTGCCCCCGGAGCTGTCGGAACTGTTGGATCCGCCGGAACTCTTGGGGCTGTTGGAGTTGTCGGAGCCGTCGGCTCCGGCGTCCCGCCCGGTGCGCTCGACGCCGTGCGGTTCGGTCCGGCGCAGCTCGTCCGCCCGGTGCGGCCTCCGGGCGGCTTCGCGGGACCCGTGGATCGTCGGCGGTCACGCTCCGTGTGCGACGGGGTGGTACGGGAACGGGCCGGAAAACCGGACGCGGCCCGCTCCCCGAGGGGCCCGGGAGCGGAAGGGGTTCCGGATCCGGGCGCCCGGGGGCGGGCCGCGACGGTGGCCGCGCGGTGACGACGGCCCGCCGCCCACTCATGGAAGAGCGGCGGGGCGTCGGCGTGCGACGGGGGGCTTACCGGGTCGGGCGGATGTCCTCGCCACCCATGGTGCCCTGCCGGTCGCTCTGCTCCCGAAGCAGCCGGGCCTTCTCCTGAAGGCGTCGGCGCTGTTCGGGGTCGGTGGTGCGCTCGGCGGCCTCGGTCATGTGCCGGGCCTTGTCGCGCAGCTGCTGCGCACGGTCACCGGATTCACGTGCAACGCTCATCATCGCTCCTTGTGCGTTGGGGAAGAGCGGGCTCCATCAGAGAACCAGCGCCGCCGGGTCACCGCACCTCGAATCGTCACTCAGTGTGATGGATTCGTGGGGTGATCCGGCGCTGGCATGATCGAGGCATGAACGAAAGCATCATCGCCGCGTGTGACGGGGCGTCGAAGGGCAATCCGGGACCCGCGGCCTGGGCGTGGGTCGTGGCCGACGCGCAGGGGCGGCCGGAGCGCTGGGAGGCGGGGCCGCTGGGCACCGCCACCAACAACGTCGCCGAACTCACGGCATTGCGTGAGCTGTTGGAGTCCACGGACCCGGCCACCGCGATCGAGGTGCGGATGGATTCGCAGTACGCGATGAACGCGGTGACCAAATGGCTGCCGGGGTGGAAGCGCAACGGCTGGAAGACATCGGCGGGCAAGCCGGTGGCCAATCGCGAGCTCGTGGTCCGGATCGACGCCCTGCTGACCGGCCGGTCCGTGCGGTTCACCTACGTCCCCGCCCACCAGGTGGACGGCGACCCGCTCAACGCACTCGCCGACCAGGCGGCCAGCGAGGCCGCGGTGACGCAGGTACCGGCGGGCACCGCGCACGGCGCCACGGAACTGCCGACCCCCGCCCCCGGCCGGTCGACCGAGGGGCGGCGCGGCGGTACGGCGACGAAGAAGGCGGGCGGCACGGCGGCCAGGAGGACGGGCGGCGCGGCGCGCACCGGACGTTCCGGCGCGACCATCAAGGCCAGGTTCGCCGGCCGCTGCCACTGCGGAAAGCCCTATGCGGCCCAGGACCCGATCGCCAAGAGCCCGAACGGCTGGGGCCACCCGGAGTGCCGCACCGCCCCCGCCTGAGCGGACACCGCCCGGCCGGGCCCGGCGTGGTCCACCCGACGACCGAAAGGCACCGCCGTCCCCGGCCCCCGCGACCGGCCCACCGATCCCGCACCGCCCGGCCCGCGCGGGCCGGCCCCGTCCCCGGTCGGGGTGCCGCTCCCCGGCGGAGTGGGCGAGTGGCCGCGCGGGACCGGGGCGGCGTGCCATGATGCGGCTCCGGCGGCGGCGTCCGGGCGACTTCGCCGACGCCGCCGGCAACGGCCGCACGCTGGGGGGCGTATGGGAAGCACGGGCACGGTCATGCGTGAGCTGCGCGGCGCGCAGAAGACGGCCAAGGGGGTCTCGCTCTACTCGCGGTACGTGAACCGACCGGCCGGGCGGCTCTTCGCTGCCGGTGCGTACCGCATCGGCATGACGCCCAATCAAGTCACCCTGCTGAGCGCCGCCTTCACCTTCGCCGCCATCACCTCGGTGGCGCTGGTCCGGCCGTCCTGGGGGCTCGCGGTCCTCGTCCACGGCGGTCTCGTCATCGGCTTCGCCCTCGACTCGGCCGACGGGCAACTGGCCCGGCTGACCGGCGGGGGAGGCCCGGACGGCGAATGGCTCGACCATGTCGTGGACTGCGCCAAGATGATCCTCGTGCACACCGCCGTACTGATCTCGTTCCGGCGGTTCTTCGACCTGCCCTTCGAGGGCTGGCTGCTGCTGCCGCTCGGCTTCCTCTTCGTGGCCGTACTCACCTTCTGCGCCGGGCTGTTGCGCGAACAGCTGGGCAAGGCACAACCGGCCGGGGCACAACCGGGCGGGGCGACGGCCCCGGTCTCCCGGTTGCGGGCCGTGGCACTGCTGCCCGCCGACTACGGGGTGTTCTGCCTGGTCTTCCTGCTGCTCGGCGACCGCACCGCGTTCCGCTTCGGCTATGCGACGTTCGCCGCCGTGCACGCGCTGTTCCTGGTGGTGTTCCTCGCCAAGTGGTTCAGGGAGCTGAGATCGCTCCGGACTGCGGGCTGACGAGCGAGTCCAGCACCCGGCGCAGCTGAGTGCTGGACGTGTGCACGGTGTACGGGAAGTAGACGACCTCCACGCCGACCTCGGCGAAGTCGCGCTCCAGCCGCCTGCCCTTCTCCGTGTCCCGCCAGTCGTCCCCCTTGAAGATCACGTCGAACCGCACCTGCTGCCAGGTCTCGACCTTGTCGGGCACCGTCTCGACGAACGCCGCGTCCACGTAGCGCACGCTGCGCACGATCTCCAGGCGCTCCGGCAGCGGGATCACCGGTCTGTGGCCCTTGGCGAGCGCCGCCATCTCGTCCGAGACGACCCCGGCGACGAGGTAGTCGCACTGACTGCGGGCATGCCGCAGGATGTTGAGGTGCCCCACGTGGAACAGGTCGTAGACCCCCGGCGCGTAGCCGACCCTGTGCGCCATCCGTTCTCTCCCCCCACGGTGGACGCGACATCCGTCTTCCGCGTCCGTTGTCCGGACATGACATCCGGTGCCCGGGATATCGGTATCGGTGTTGATGGTGCAACGACCTTACTGTGAAGACCACTTGCGCATCTCGTGAACGGATAAGCTCGCTTTTGGGGCTGTTCCCCGAGGCCGTTTCTCGATGCTGTTCCTTGGGGAGCACGGATTGTTCCGGGGGGAAGGGCGGGCGTCCATGTCCGATGCAGATCGTCACAAGCCGTTCGAGGGCCGCACCCTGCTGGTCGTCTCGACGAACTACGCGCCGGAACTGACCGGCATCGGCCCGTACGCCGCGCAACTCGCCGAGCACTGGGCCGGCGCCGGCGCCGAGACCCACGTACTGACCGGCATGCCGCACTATCCGTCCTGGCGGACCGAGGCGGCGTACCGGGGAGTGTGGCGGGTCGTCGAGAAACGGGCCGGGGTCACGGTGCACCGGCGAAGACATTACGTGCCGTCCCGTCAGACCGCCCTGCGCAGAGGGATGTTCGAGGCCACGGTGCTCGGCCACGCACTGATGTCCCCGCCCGCGACACGTCCGCCGGACGTCGTGGTCTCCCAACTGCCCAGCCTCGCCGGCGGTGTCGTCGGCGCCCGGCTGGCCCGCCGCCACCGGGCCCCCTACATACCCGTCGTGCAGGACCTGATGGGCGCCGCCGCCGCGCAGAGCGGCATCCGGGGCGGGGACAGGGCCGCCGCCGTCGCCTCGGCCGCCGAACGGTACGCACTGCGCGCCGCGGCCCTCGTCGGCGTCATCCACGAGAGCTTCGTCCCCCGCGTCACCGCGTACGGGGTGGACCCGGACCGCATCCGTCTCGTGCCCAACTGGTCGCACGTGCGGACCTCTTCGGCCGACCGGGCCGCCACCCGGGCCAGGATGGGCTGGGGCGAGGGCACCCCGGTGGTCCTGCACTCCGGGAACATGGGACTCAAACAGGGCCTGGAGGTCCTCGTCGACGCCGCCCGGCTCGCCCCGGAGATCCGCGTGGTGCTGATGGGGGACGGCAACCAGCGCGAGGAACTGCTGCGGCGCGCGGCGGGCCTGCGCAACCTCGACGTCCTGCCGCCCGCCGGCGCGGACACGTTCACCGACGTCCTCGCCGCCGCCGACGTGCTCGCGGTGACCCAGCGGGCGTCCGTGCTCGACATGAGCGTCCCGTCCAAACTCACCTCCTACTTCGTCTCGGGCCGCCCCGTCGTCGGCTCCGTCGCCCGGGACGGGGGCACCGCACAGGAGATCCAGCGGTCCGGCGCCGGCCTCCTCGTCGCACCGGAGGATCCGGCGGCCCTGCTCTCGGCCGTGCGCAAGCTCGTCGAAGCACCCGCCGAGGCGGACCTGCTCGGCGCCAACGGACCCCAGTACGTCGCACGCCACCTGAGCCGAGAGGCGGGCCTGGCCCGTTTCGACGCGCTGCTCACCGAGGTCCTCGCGGACACACAAGGGAGACCACGCCGATGAACCAGCCGATCCGCGCCCTGGAGGACCAGGACGAACCCGCGCTGCTGAGGGACCAGTTCCGCCAGCTCCTGCGCTACCGGGCCCTGCTCGCCTCCGGCGTGGTCGTCGGCCTGCTCGGCGGCGGCTGGCTCGCCCTGAGCGGCGAGGAGAGCTACACCTCGACGGGCGAGGTCGTCGTGCGCTCCGCCGCCTCCGACCCCTTCGCCGCCGGAGCCTCCGCGGACAAGGGCATCAACATCGGCTCCGAACGGCAGACCGCCGTCAGCGACCCCGTGGGCACCCTGGCCGCAGGCGTCCTGGCCGGACGGGGCGACCGGGTGGAGGTCGGCCCGCTGCTCTCCGGCCTCCAGGTCACCAACCCGCCCAACACCCTCGTACTCCGCTTCGCCTACACCGGCCGCACCCCCGCACTGGCCCGGGGGCGGGCCCAGGCACTGGCCGACGCCTATCTGGAAATACGCAGACAGCGCACCGAGAACAGCATCGCCCACATGGTCCAGGGCTACCGGGCCCAGCTGACCCCCCTCACCGAACAGCGCGACCAGCTGACGGAACAGACCTCCGGCGACAACGACGTGACCAGCGCACGGGCCAACCTCGTGGTCGCGATCTCCGAACTCACCCGGAAGATCTCCGAGTTGCGCGCCCTGGACACCACCCCCGGATATCTGACGAAGAAACCCGCCACCCCCACCGAACCCACCGGAGCCGGCCTGCCCCTGCTGCTGGGGCTCGGCGGCGTCGTCGGCCTCGCCCTGGGACTGCTCCTGTCCTGGGTGCGCCTGGTCTTCGACCCGGCCGTGCGCTCCACCCGCGAACTGGTCCGCTCGCTCGGCGCCCCCCTGCTCGGCACCCTGCCCAGGGAGCGCGCCACCGCCGGGTCCCTGCTCGCCGTCGGACGCGGCGGAAGCCGGCTCGCCGAGGAGTACCGGGCGGTGGCCTTCCGGCTCGCCTACGACCCCTCGTTCTCCCGGCGCCGACGACTCCTGGTCACGGCCCCGCGCGGGGACGGCGAAGCGGCGGTCGCCGCCGCGGTCAACCTGGCCGCGGCCTTCGCCGAGATGGGACGCGACGTCCTGCTGGTAGAGGCCGACCTGCGCAATCCCTCCCTGGCCGGGGACCTGGGCCACGCCGTACAGGGTATCCGGCCCCGCTGGGGGGCGGAGGGCGAACGGGCCTGGCCCGCGGACAGCAGGATGAACGTGGACGTACCGGGATCGGGCGCCTTCACCCTGATAGCGGGCCGCCGCACGGACAACGTGCCCCGCGCCCTGACCTCGGCCCCCGTCGGACGGATCATCGCCGAGGGCGACCGGCCGGACGCCGTCGTGATCGTGCTGGCCCCGCCCGTGCTGGCGTACGCCGACGCCGTCGCGCTGCTCGACCGGGTGGAGGGCGTCGTCGTGGTCTGCGACCCGCGCGACGTGCGCCGCAGCGACCTGGAACGGATCCACGAGATCATCGAGGCGGCCGGCGGCTCCGTGCTCGGCGCCCTGCTGCACCCCGCCCGGAACCGCCACGAGCGCCGGGCCCTCAGGAAGGCGGCGAAGCGCCGCGCGAAGGCCGCCCGGTACGGCTCCGCCCCGGGCCCCGGCGGCAACGGCCCCGGCGGACCGGAGTACACCGGCGACCCGGCCGGGACCCTGGGCCTGCGCACCTTCGACCCCACCGCGGGACACGGATGAGGGCACGCACCGCGATCGCCTGCTCGGTCGCGGACCAGGGCGTGGCGGCGCTCACCAACATCCTGGTGCTGGTCACGGCCGCCCGGCTCTCCACCGTGGCCGGCTTCGCCCGCTTCTCGGCGGTCTACCTCGTCTTCACCGTGCTGCTGGGGGCCTTCGGCGCCTACGCCGGGCAGCCGCTGGTGCTGCGCCGCGGCGACACCGAGGAGGTGCGCGGCGCCTGCCGGTCGGCGGTCGCCTTCACCCTGCTCGCGGCGGCGGTGCTCGGCGCGCCGACAGCCGCCGTCTGCCTGCTGCTGCCCGGCGCCACCGCACGGGCCCTGGCGGCACTGGGGCTCGTCCTGCCGGTCGTCCTGGGCCAGGACACCATGCGCTACGCCTTCTCCACCCTGCATCTTCCGCACCTGGCGCTGACGAGCGACCTGCTCAGACTCGGCTGTGTGCTGGGCGCGCTCTCCGTACAGCCGCACGGCGCCCCGGCCGCCCGGCTCGTCGCCGTGTGGGGACTGTCCGCGCTCCCGGCCCTGCTGCTGTCGGCCGTCCTGCTGCACCGCAGGGTGGCCGGCGCGCTGCCGCACCCGGGAAGCCTGCTGCGCCGCGACCACCTGGGGCGGCGCTTCGTCGTGGAGTTCGGCGTGGGCAACGCCACCGGTCAGCTCTCCGTGCTCGGACTCGGGGCGGTCGGCAACCCCCTGGTGGTCGGCGCCCTGCGCGGCGCCACCACCCTCTTCGGACCGCTGAACGTGCTGTTCACCTCGGCCACCGGCTTCGGCCCGCCACTGCTGGGCCGGATCGCCTCCGAACGCCGCAGGACCCGGGCCGCCGCCGCGCTCGCCGCCGTCCTGGCCGCCACGGCCGCCGCCTGGGCCACCGCACTGGCCCTGCTGCCCGACGGCATCGGCCGCCGACTGCTCGGCGACACCTGGCCCACGGCCTGTGCCCTGCTCCCGGCGACCGGCAGCCAGTACGCGGCGATGGCCGTCGGCACCTGCGGGCTGCTGGCCCTGCGGATGCTCGACCCCCGCACCACCCTCTCCATCCAGGTGGTCTTCTCGCTCGCCGCCGTCGCCTTCCTCACCGGCGGATACGCGCTCGGCGGGGTACCGGGCGCCGCCTGGGGCCTGTGCCTGGGGTCCGGGTGCAAGGCGGTGGCCACCTGGACCCGGGTGGCCCGGCTGGGACGCCGCACCACGACGGACCGGGCGCCCATCAGCCCGGAGGCCGTTCGCCCCGCTCCCGGAAGCTCGTGACCAGCAACAGACAGAGCGCCGCGACGGCCAGCTTCCCGAAGGACTGCAACAACGGCCCGCGCAACAGGATGAAGGCGTACCCGGCGAGCAGCGGCACGGCGACGGCCGGCACACTGCCCGGCCCCGGCCCGTCCCGGGAGACGGCGCGCGCGTAGCGCCGGTCGGTACGGGCGGCGGCGTACCCGACCAGTGCGAAGGCACCGACCATGCCCGGTGTGCCGAAGTCGACCCAGAGCTCGGCCCACAACGGCGCCGACAGGTTGGTCATCCGCATCCCCATCCACTGGCCGACCCGCACCCCGGTGTCCTCGGGCTTGCCGTCCCAAGCCGACCGGGGCACGAAGAAGAGCGCGGAGCCCGCCAGTTGACGCCCGTAGGTGTGCCCGTGGGTGTCGACCCAGGTGATGGCGTTGGCGAACATCACCGTCTGGTCGTAGTCCTTGGTGGCCAGCGGCTCGAACACCGACGACGACTCCACCGGCCGGTACCCGTCGCTGTCGTAGCGGAACCGGTCCGCGTACGGGAACACCACCAGCGCCCCCACCACCCCCAGGGCCAGCACCGAACGGTACATCGCCGAACTGCTCGGGAACGCGGTGAACAGGAACGAGACCAGGACCGTCAGGAACCAGTAACGGGCATTGGAAACGGGGTTGTTGACGACGACGTTGAGGACCAGCAGCGCACCCCATGCCAGCACCGTCGACGGGGAACGGCGGGCCCGGCGCGACGTCACCAGTCGACGCGTGCAGAAGAGCAGCCCGAGCAGGGCGGGCACCGTGCCGAAGCCCTTGAGGAAGGCCGAGCCCACATTGGACCCCTCCGACACCACCCCGCTGGCCGCGACCGAGGCACTGATCTCCTGACGACTGGTGAAGAAGACCGCGGGACCGCCCACCTTCACGACGTAGTAACCGCTCGCCGCGAAGGCCAGCAGCACCAGCACCCGGAGCCGCCCGCGGTGCGCGACGGCCGGACCTGCGCCGAAGCGCGCGGCGGCCCGCCTGCGCAGCGGCCGCCGGTTCGCCAGGAGCGCCCCGAGGTCGAACGCGGCACAGCCCACCAGGACCAGCGCCACGGCCGTCACCAGATCCGCCCGCGGCCCCACCACCGGGGTGGGCGTCTGACCGATGACCGCCTGCGCGAACGGAGCCACCCCCATCGCGATGTACACGAACATCCAGAAGACGCCCTGCAGCAGCCGCCGTCGGGTGGACAGGATCATCGTGGCGAGCCGGGCTCCCGCGTAGCAGGTCAGCACCAACTGGAGCCAGTACGCGTTGTCCCGGACGCCCGAACCGGGCTGGGCGGCGATCACCGCGGGAAGGAAACAGACCAGACCGAGGATCAGCGGCACGGCCAGCGCACGCGAGAGCATCGCCCACGACATGGGCTTCGCCGACGGCCGGACCGGTTCGCGCGGACCGCGCTCCGGTACGGGCGCGGACGGTGCCGCCTCGTGCACGGACGTCATGTGCTCCCCGTTCCGTGGGCCTGTGAACACCCTAACGAATCAACACACTTGGGGGAGTTCGGGTGACTAGTCTGGCAGGGTCGGCCGAGGGCGAGGGGACCCTGGTGAAGATCCTGCACGTCGTCACGCTCCACACCCCGGACCATGCCTTCGGCGGCCCGACGCGAGTGGCGCTCAACCTGTCGAAGGCGCAGCGGGCCGCGGGCGACGACGCCCGGGTCATGGCTCTGGGCGACGGCTTCGACGGCCCGTTGCCGCGCGAGGTCGAGGGGGTGCCGGTCCACCTCTTCCGGGCCCGCCACCTGCTTCCCGTGTTCGAGGTCAGCGGCGTCACCTCCGGGGCGCTCCTGCTCGCCGCCCGCCGCATGATGCGCGGCGCCGACCTCGTCCATGTGCACCTGATGCGCGACCTGGTGACCCTGCCCGCCGCACTGCTCGCCCTGGCCACCCGCACCCCGCTGGTCGTCCAGACCCACGGCATGGTGGACCCCACCGAGAACCGGGTCGCCCGGCTGACCGACCTCCTCGGGGTGCGCACGGTGCTGCGCCGCGCCGACGCCGTACTGCACCTGACCGAGACGGAACGCCTCGACGTGAACGCCGTCGCCGCACCGGTGCCGCTGACCCGCACCGTCCGGCTGGTCAACGGGGTGCGCCCGCAGGAACGCAAGCCCGCCCGGGAGCCGGGCCGGCCGCCGACGGTGCTCTTCCTGGCCCGCATCCAGGAGCGCAAGCGCCCGGAGGACTTCGTCGCCGCGATGCCCGCGGTCCTGGCCCGCCACCCGGACGCCCGGTTCGTCCTGGCCGGCCCCGACACCGGCGCACTGCGCGGCACCCTCGAACTCGCCCGCCGGCTGGGGGTGTCGGACTCGCTCGACCACGTGGGACCGCTCGGCCACGAGGCGGTCCTGGCAGCGGGACGCCAGGCCGATGTGTACGTACTGCCGTCGATCGAGGAACCCCTGGGCGTGTCCGTCCTCGAAGCGATGTCCGTCGGCACCCCCGTGGTCATCACCCGCACCTGCGGGCTCGCCCCCGACGTGGCGCGGGCGGGAGCGGGCCGGGTGATCGACAGCCGGGTGGGCGAGGACGAGAAGAACGCGCGGAAGGTCGCCGACGCCGTGCTGGAACTCCTCGAACCCGGGGCCAACGACCGGGCGGGCGGGGCGGCCTGGGCCCTCGTCAACGAGGACTTCACCATCGAGGCCGTGACCGACACCCTCCGGCGGACCTACGAGAACGTGGTCCACCGGAGGAAACGCAGCGTCAAACCACCCTTCCCTCACGGGACTTGAGACCGATCTGCCAACGGTAGAAGCTCATCGCCAGGGCGAAGTCGAACCCCGCCCGCCCGTCGAGGAATCCCCGCCGGTACACATACATGTACGCGAACGACACCAGGGGCTTGAACGGAGCCTTGTGGAACAGCTGCCCCTGGCGCGACTTCACCCTCCGCACCTGCTCCTTCACCTCGGGATGGTGCTCCAGCCACGCCTCCCAGTCGGAGTAGCGGTTGTGCCGCTCGAACCAGGCGGTGACCGGGTCGAGGTCCTGGTGCTCGATCGGATTGCGCAGTGTGCCGACCGACTCGGCGACGGGCTGGTAGTGGCCCTCGACCTCGCCGATGCCCGGCGCGTCGAGGTCCCCCACCTCCGGGTACCGGCAGCGGGTCCGGTCGGTCAGCGACCGTTTGCGGATGGTGTAGCCGTGCCGCAGCCGCTTCCCGGAGAACCAGTAGCCGAGCGGTATGTCGTACGCGGCGGGCCCGGGGGCGCCGGGGTCGGCGAAGACCTGCCGCAGTTCGGCCAGCAGCGCGGGGCCGATCCGCTCGTCCCCGTCGAGCAGCAGGATCCAGTCCAGGTCCGTGCGGACATGGTCCAGGCACCACTGCTTCTTGCGCGGATGCCCGCCGTCCCAGGTGTACGTGACCACCTCGGCCCCGCACTCCTCAGCGATCTTCGCCGTGTCGTCCGTGCTGTGCGAGTCGACGACGACGACCGCCTCGAAGTGGCCGAGCACCGACTTCACCGCCTCGGCGATGTTGAGCCCCTCGTTCTTCGTGGGGATCACCACGGCTATCGGCAGTCTGTTCATCGAGGGTCTCCTTCGGGCAGCCAGGCGTAGCAGCCTGTCGAGGTGAAGACGCGGGCCGAGGCGGGCACGGTGATCCGGGGCCGTTCCCCGGCGGTGGCGGAGCCCGAGGCCAGGTTCTTGCCGTCCGCGCCGGTGATCCGCCAGTTGCAGCTCCCGGTGGGGGAGGCGCCCCGGTAGCGGCCGGGCCGGACCTTCCCGCCCTCGTACGTGCCGTCCGCGTAGCCCCGGGCGGCCTCCCGCACCAGGTCCCGGTGCCGGGTGCAGAGGTGTTCCACGGCGGGTACCGCGTCGGGGATCTCGCCCGTCACGATCGCGCCGACCGCCACGTCCCGGTCGGCCTTCACCAGGTAGCCCAGCCTGTCGCAGGTCTCCTGACCGGTCTGGAGCACGGCCGCCGGGTCCATGCCCCGGGGCACCCGGCCGGTCAGGTACTTCTTCTGCTTCCCGGTGAAGGAGCCGGTGGCCGGGGTGAGTTCGTCGGTGGGCAGCTTCGGCGGTTCGCTCGTCCGCGGGGCCGAGGGGGCACCGGACACGGTGGTGCCGGGACCGGACGACGGGGCCACGAGCGGCGCCCGGGTCGCCACGGGCCCGGCGGCCCCGTCCGCCTCCCGGCCGGGGGAGGAGGACGAGCCGCAGGCGGCCAGCGCCGCCGCGAGTACGACGACGGCGCCGGCCCGGAACGGATGCCTCATCCACCCGTCCTCAGCGCGTAATGGGCACTGACCTGCGCACTGCTCAGCGCGGTCGGGTAGACGGCGGTCTCGTCGATCTGCCCGGCGAAGAAGTTGCTCGTCGGCCTGCTCGGCCAGCCCTTCAGGTTGTCCCCGCCGACCCGCCAGTAGCCGTCGTACTTCTCGTTGCCGGTGTACAGGGCGGACGAGGCGCGGAGCTTCCCGTCCACGTACAGCGCCATGCCGCCGGGGCCCTGCGTGGCGACCACGTGGTGCCAGGCGCCGTTGTTGTAGGCGGAGGGCGTGGTGACGGTCCGCAGGCTGCCGCTCTTCACCCCGAAGACCAGCCGGCCGTCGTCGCGCATGTACACGTGCTTGTCGTACCGGGTGCTGTTCTGCATGGTCAGATTGGAGAAGCCGATGATCCTTCCCCCCTTGGCGGTCGTCGTCCTGATCCAGGTCTCCATCGAGAATCTGGCCGGCTGCGGGTGGCGCCTGTTGCTGTACGCGTACTGGTTCGAGCCGTTGAAGCCGATCGCGGTCGAGGGGCCCGCGACGGCGGCCGGGGTCTGGCGGTGGGCGGGGGAGTTGCGCAGGAATCCGTTGTCCAGCCCCTTGCCGGTGTCACCGGCGAAGGTCGAGGAGGCCTCGTCGTACCGCCAGTAGAGCGAGGCGCCGTCGGCCAGCACCTTGGCGGGGTACTTCTCGGCCGCGGACGTCACGGTGGCGGACACGGCGGCCGACTTGGCGCTGGTGTTGGTGCCGTCGCTCGCGGTGATCCGGTACGAGTGGGTCTCGCCGGCGGCCACGGCCGTGTCGGTCCACCGCAGCTGCGGCCGGTCCCAGAACAGCGAGTACCCCGTCGTGGTGTGCACCGGGGTGCTCGCCCCGTCCTTGTAGATCCGGTAGGTGAGTTCCCCGTCGTCGGTGTCGAAGCTCGCCTGCCAGTTGACCTCCACCCTGCCCGGGGCGACCGTGGACAGACTGACGTTGGGCACCCACGGGGCCCCGGTGTCGGGACCGTCGGCGAACCGGGTCAGACCCTGCTGGGCGGAGCCGTTGACGGTGGTGAACTCGCCGCCGACCCACAGGTAGTGGTGGCCGCCCTTGTCGGCCTGTGCCATCACCCGGGGCCCGACCGGCTCCCCGATCCCGTCGTTGGTGTCCGGGAACCAGGGCAGCAGCTTCGGGTCGTCGACGGACTGGGCCAGCAGATGCTTGCGCGGCTGGTTGGGGAACTCGCCCATGCTGGCGCAGTCGTGTGCGTGACTCCCGCTGTACAGCACGCCCTTGTGCACCAGGACGGCCTGGGTGGCGCCCAGACAGGTGTCCCGCCAGCGCTGCGCGAAGTTGCTGAGGTCCAGTGCGATCCGGCCGTCGAACACACCGCCCCCGGTGCCCTCGTTGGCGGTGTAGAAGCCGGTGGCGTCCGTGGTGAGGTCCTGCACCGTCGAGGTGTTGGGAATGAAACCGGCCGGGTAGCTCTTCGCCACGGCCCCGCTCGTGGCGTTCACCACCGCCAGCGCGTGCGAAGTGGTGCCGTTGACGGTGAAGAAGTCGCCGCCGAGCAGGACGTGCTTGCGGTCGGGCGTCAGCTCCACGGCCCGGCCCACCTCGTCCGCGTCGGCCTTCCACGGCTTCAGCGCGCCCGCCGTGGTGACTGCGGCGAACTTCTTCCGGGTCTGCCCCGCGACGCTGTTGAAGTCACCGCCCAGATAGACGGTGTCGGCGGTGACGGCGAGGGCCCTGACCGTCGCGGACACGGCGACCTTGAAGTTCTGGCGCGGGGTGCAGGTCGCGGTGTCGATCGCGGCGATGTTGCTCACCCCGACGCCGTTCACCGACCCGAACCGCCCGCCGGCGTAGAGGGTCTTCTGGTCCGGCGAGAGCGCCAGGGCACGCACGGTCGCCGTCCCCGACGAGAGGGTGAACGACAGGCTGCACCCGGTCGGCGCGCCCGTCGCGGCGTCGAACGCGGCGAAGTTCACCGCGGGTTGCTCCGAGGTGCCGGGCGCGGCGGCCGGCGGCCGGACCGTGGAGAAGGTGCCGCCGGTGTAGACGACCCCGGCGTCCGAGGCGGCCATCGACCAGACGATGCCGTTGGTCTGCCAGGTGGTGAGGTCGTCCGCGGTCAGGGACACCGGCGGGGTGAGGGCCGCGGCGGGGCCGCCCCCGGACGTGGCGGCGGTCAGCGCTCCGGCGAGCAGACAGAGGGCCGCGGCCGCCGCACGCGTCCGGCCCCCTTCGAAGGGTCTGCGCCCTGTGGTCGGTTTCATCATTCGACTCCGAAGGTGAGAACGGATCGCGGCCCGGGGGCCGCGCTTGCCGCCCGTCCCCGCCGGGGGCGAGGACGGGCCCTCCCGCTTCCGACGAGGGCGGGCACATGGCCGGAGCGGACCGCCCCGGCCCCTGCGGGCGCGCAGACCGTCACCGGGGCTCCGGTGACGGCGGACGCGTCCGTGACGGTTCCCGGCGCCGCCCGGCAGGACGGCGGCCGGGCGCCGCGGTGGTGCGCCGGCCCGGCCCCCGGGCCGACGGCCGGGGTGCGGGGGCGGGCGCCGGACGCGCCGGGGCCCCTCACCGGTCCACCCGCACGGCGGCCCCGGCGAGCTGGTCGGACAGCTGGCGGATGTCCGCCTCGACCATGATCCTGGCGAGCTCCCGCGAGCGCACGGCCGGTTTCCAGCCGAGCAGTTCCTCGGCCTTCGTGGCGTCCCCGATCAGCGCGTCGACCTCGCTGGGACGCTCGTACTTGGCGTCGTAGCGGACGTGTTCGCGCCAGTCCAGGCCCGCGTGCGCGAAGGCGTACTCCAGGAACTGCCGAACGCTCACACCCTCGCCGGTGGCCACCACGTAGTCGTCCGGCTCGTCGCACTGGAGCATCCGCCACATCGCGTCGACGTACTCGGGGGCGTAGCCCCAGTCGCGCACGGCGTCGAGATTGCCCAGATGGAGGTGGGTCTGCAGACCCGCCTTGATCCTGGCCACCCCGCGGGTGATCTTCCGGGTCACGAAGGTCTCGCCGCGCCGCGGGGACTCGTGGTTGAAGAGGATCCCGTTCACCGCGTACATCCCGTACGCCTCACGGTAGTTGACCGTCGCCCAGTACGAGTAGACCTTCGCGACACTGTACGGGCTGCGCGGATGGAACGGGGTCTTCTCGTTCTGCGGCGGCGGGGTGGCGCCGAACATCTCCGACGACGACGCCTGGTAGATCCGGGTGTCGATGCCGCTCGCGCGGACCGCCTCCAGCAGCCGGATGGTGCCGAGCCCGGTGATGTCACCCGTGTACAGCGGTGCGTCGAACGAGACGCGGACGTGCGACTGCGCGCCCAGGTTGTAGACCTCGTCCGGCCGGATGTCGCGCAGCAGATTCACCAGCGCGACCCCGTCGGCGAGGTCGGCGTGGTGCAGGACGAACGAGCGGTTCTCCTCCTCCGGGCCCTGGTAGATGTGGTCTATGCGCTCGGTGTTGAAGCTCGACGAGCGGCGTATCAGCCCATGGACCGTGTACCCCTTGTCGAGCAGCAGCTCGGACAGATACGAACCGTCCTGTCCGGTCACGCCGGTGATGAGCGCGGTCTTCGCCACGTCCTCCCCCTTCTGTGGTCGGCTGAGAGGCTGTTGTTCCCCGCCGGAAATTTCTCACCGAAACATCGGATTCGGGCGATCTGCGGCACAACGTCACCGCCGACCGCGGCTGCTGGCAGAATCCGCGCCATGACGACCGATCTCCCCGGCTCTCCCCAGGAATCCGTCCACCACCCCCTCCTCCTGCGCTCCGGTGCCCGTGTGTTCGTCGCGGGGCACCGGGGTCTGGTCGGTTCGGCGATGGTGCGCCGCCTCACCGCCGAGGGGTACGAGGTCATCACCCGCGACCGCGACCGCCTCGATCTGCGCGACGCCGCGCGGACCGGGGCCTTCCTGCGCGAGGCCCGTCCGGACGCCGTGGTGCTGGCCGCTGCCAGGGTCGGCGGGATCATGGCCAACAGCACATATCCCGTGCAGTTCCTGGAGGACAATCTGCACATCCAGCTGAGCGTCGTGTCCGGGGCGCACGCGGCCGGTGTCGAGCGGTTGCTCCTCCTCGGCTCGTCCTGCATCTACCCCCGGCTCGCCCCTCAGCCGATCCCCGAAAGCGCCCTGCTCACCGGTCCGTTGGAGCCGACCAACGAGGCGTATGCGCTGGCCAAGATCGCCGGGATCGTGCAGATCCGGTCCTACCGCCGACAGTACGGCGCCTCGTACATCAGCGCCATGCCCACCAACCTCTACGGTCCGGGCGACAACTTCGACCCGGATACCTCGCACGTCCTGCCCGCCCTGATCCGCCGCTTCCACGAGGCGCGCCTGGAGGGTTCGCCCGAGGTCACGCTCTGGGGGTCCGGAAACCCCCGCCGCGAATTCCTGCACGTGGACGACCTGGCCGCCGCGTGCCTTCTGCTGCTGGAGCGCTACGACGGCGAGGAACCGGTCAACATCGGCTGCGGCGAGGACCTGACGATCAATGAACTTGCCACTGTCATACGAGAAGTGACTGATTATCGGGGAAGCATCGGGTGGGACGTGACGAAGCCCGACGGCACCCCGCGCAAGCTGCTGGACGTCTCCCGGCTCACCGCGCTCGGATTCGCGCCGCGGATCGGGCTGCGCGACGGCATCGCCGGTACCTACGCGTGGTGGTTGGAGCAGCGGGCCGCACGGGGCTGAGCCAGCCGGGCGGCACCCCCCGTACGCCGCGCCCGCCCGGTGGTTTCGTCGTCCCGCACCCCGCATCGACGGCCGCCGCCCTCAGTACGCCCCGCGGCCGTCGGCGACGGCGCGCAGCGTACGGGCCATGAGTCCCATGTCCGTGGCCACCGACCAGTTGTCGACGTACCACAGATCGAGCGAGACCGTCTCCTGCCAGGACAGGTCCGAACGGCCGCTGACCTGCCACAGGCCGGTCAGTCCGGGTTTCACCGCGAGCCGCCGCAGCTCGCGCTCGTCGTAGCGGGACACCTCTTCCGGGAGCGGGGGCCGCGGGCCGACCAGCGACATGTCGCCGCGCAACACATTGAGCAGCTGCGGCAGTTCGTCCAGGGAGGTCCGGCGCAGCAGGCGTCCGATCCGGGTCACCCGGGGGTCGCGGCGCATCTTGAACATCGGGCCGTCGGTCTCGTTCGCCGTGACGAGTCGCGCCTTGTGGCGTTCGGCGTCCACCACCATGGTCCGGAACTTCCACATCGTGAACGGCCGGTTGTGCCGACCGTGCCGGGTCTGACGGTGGAGGACCGGTCCGTCGGAGGCGAGTCGCACCGCCGCCCCGATCAGGAGCAGCAGGGGCGCCAGGACCAGCAGGCCGAGGGCGGCACCGACCCGGTCCACGACGGCCTTGAGGGCCGGCTGCGGCCCCCGGCGCAGGGGCGGTGCGACGTGCAGCAGGGTGAGTCCGGCCGCGGCCACTGGCCGTACCCGGCCGGCCGCGACGCCCGAGAGCACCGAGAGCACGGACAGCGGGAGCCCGCCGTCGTGCAGACCCCAGAAGAGCCGGCGCAGCCGTTCCTCGGAGAGCTGCGGCCCCGGCACCACCAGGGCCAGGTCGGCGTCCTGGGCGAAGGCCCCGCCCAGCACCGTGGACACGTCGTCGTCGGCCGGTGCCGGTGCGAGCCTGCCGGGGACCGGCACCCCGCACTCCAGCGGCGCGGTGCCCACCGGTATCGCGGCCACGACCGAGTACGAATGGCCCGCGCGGGACGCGAGCGAGCGGACGACCCGGTCCACCCCGGCGGCCTCGCCGACGACCAACACCCGCCGTACGGACCGCTGTTGGCGCCCCGGCCACGGCAGTCGCCGCGCCGCCTGTGCCGCGACGCTCGCCGACAGGCCGGGCAGCAGGGCCACGACGGCCGTTCCGGGGTCGGTCGAACCGCCGGTCGCGGTGCGCAGCACGGCGAGCGCGCCTATGAGCAGCAGCCAGTCCCCGGCCGTGCCGGACATCTTCGGCGGCCGTTCCGCGTACCGGCCGCGCGCGGCCCGTACGACGGCCCACACCAGCGTGGCCGCGACGGCGGCGAACACGCTCCGCGGCTGCCCGTCGCTCCGCAGGACGAACCATGCCGGAACTCCGAGTCCCAGCAGTTCGGCGCCGACGACGACCGGCAGGAGCCGGACCGTCCTTTGCTTCGTCGCGGTCGGCACGGCAGGGTCACGCGTTACGGCCGGAGCCCTCCACAGTTCGTCGAGTTCGTTGCCACGAGGCCGATTTGGAACGGATCGCGGGCGTGGTGCCCCAGCCAGTCCCACGAGTCCTGACCTGTCCGAATCGGGTAGCTCGACATGCCCCATGAACCCCCCAGTCACAGTTGCATCGCCACAAACGGGGCGCATCCGTCGATCCCGTGGACCGACGGATGCGCCCTCGCTCGGTGCACGATATCCACAGACGTGCCATTTCGCTGGAGTTCTCGTGAAGTTCAGACATGCGCACTGACTCGGGTCTCGTCCCGTTCCGGGCTGGATCCTGTGTTCTGTGGGTGAGTGTTCGCATTTGGGGGGCACCTGAATCGGGTTGTGTGCGGACATGTACGCCATCGACTGCATGGTCTGTCCACCAGGTTCGTCCGCGACGGGACGGTGCCGGGAGACCTTCCCCGGCCAACAAACGAATGAGAGGCTGCGAGGTGACGCCCTGGGGGAGAACGGGGCCGGAATCTCACGTTCGGGGTGCGGTGGCGGTATATGCCGCGGCTCTTCCGCGGCCGTGGGAGGGGTGGTGGCCCGACGGGCGGGGCCGTCGGGAGGAGGCGACGGCGACGGCCGATGGCCGGATCGTTTCGCCGCGCGCGATCGGGCCGGTGGGATCGGGGTCGGTGCGATCGGGGCGGTGTCATCGGGCCCGCACGGCGACGCCCCGGGCACGGCGACGCCCCGGACGCGAGACGCGGTCGCGCACGGGGCGTGCGGGCGTGGGGCGTGCGGGCGTGGGGCGAGCCGCGGAGGGTCAGTGCTTGTCGAGCCTGTCCCCGGACCGGGGCGGCCAGGCGGCCGTGCCCCGCCCCGGCGCCAGATGGTCGACCACCTCGGCCAGTTCCTCGCAGGCCCGTTCGATCCTGCGCCGGATGTTGTTCTGCTCGGTCACGACCGCCGCGAGCAGAAGCGCGGTCAGGGCCACGGAGCCGTTGAGGACGGTGAGATCGACCATCACGTGCAGGATGGTCCGGTCCTCGAACGGCCCCACTCCCTCCGTGCCCGCCACCACGGCCAGGACCGACACCAGAAGGGCGCAGGGCGCGCTGCCCGCCAGCTGGAAGCGCAGGGCCGCCCAGATGAGCAGCGGAAACACCAGATAGATCAGCGACAGCGAGCTCCTGGTCGCCAACAGTGCCACCGCCACGGAGGCGACCAGCAGCGCACCCGCCTCGACCCACCGGTCGGTGACCCGCGGCATGCGCGCCCTGCGCAGCACGAGCAGCAGGGGAGTGACCACCAGTACGCCCATCGCGTCCCCCGACCACCACGCCGCCCAGACCGGCCAGAACCCGCTCAGGGGCAGCTTGTCGTCCAGCACCAGCATGCCCGTGCCCACGGTCGCACTGATGACCATTCCGCCCAGCGCGCCGAGGAAGACGAGCACGACACCGTCGCGCAGCCGGTCCAGCTCCCTGCGGAAACCGGCCCTGCGCAGTATGAGGTACGAGCAGACGGGGGCCAGGGTGTTGCCTGCCACGACGACGAAGGTGGAGGGCGTGACCGAGCCGCTGAGCGTGGCGACCACGAGGAGCGAGCCCAGTGCGATGCCGGGCCAGGCCCCCGGACCCAGGCAGAGCAGGGCGCCCAGCGCGATGCCGGTCGGCGGCCACAGCGGGGTGACGACCGCGCCGTGGACGGACACCTCCTGGATCAGGCCGAGCCCTCCGGCCACGCAGTAGGCAGCGGCGACGGCCAGGGTACGCAGTACGGCCACGGCCGCACGTCCGGTTCTCTCGCTGCGGATCACACATCTCATCAGACACCGCCCGGACGGGTGGCGGCCGTGTGACACGCTCGGCGAGGCGGGTCCGGGTCTCACTCCCGGCCGGGCACGGCCCCGTGACGGACCACGAGAACGGCGGCGTCGTCCTGGTGCCCGGTCTGCTCCGCCGCGCCCAGGACCGCGTCGGCCAGCTCCCCGGCGTCGGCGCGCACCCGTGAGAGCACCAGCCGGGCCACCGCGTCCAGCCCCTGATCGATCGGGAACGAAGGGCCCTCCACCACCCCGTCCGTGAGCAGCACGAACGCCCCGGCGTCCGCCAGCCGCCGCCGGGTGACCGGATAGCGCTCGCCCGGCTGGATGCCCAGGGGCAGACCGCCCTCGTCGCTGGTGACGCCGGAGCGCCCGTCGGCCGTGGCCCACACCGCGGCGACGTGCCCGGCACGGGCGCTGTGCAGCTCCCGCGACTTCGGGTCGAGGCGGACGAACGTGCAGGTCGCGAAGAGACCGGAGTCCACCGAGACGAGCAGGTCGTTGGTGCGGCCCACGATCTCGCCGGGGTCGGCCGCGGTGGCGGCTATGGCCCGCATGGCGACACGGATCTGGCCCATGAACGCGGCCGCCTCGACGTCGTGGCCCTGCACGTCCCCGATGGCGAACGCCAGCGCGCCGTCCGGCAGCACGAATCCGTCGTACCAGTCGCCGCCGATGTCCAGCCCGCTGCGGGCCGGGGTGTACCGGGCGGCGGTCTGGAGCCCCGGCCGGGCGGGCAGCGAGGCGGGGAGCATCTCCCGCTGGAGGGCCTCCGCCAGTTCCACCCGGGCCTGGTGCAGCTCCACCTCGCGGCGCGCCCGGGACGTCAGCTGCTGCAGCGTGGTGAGCAGCTCCTGGGCGCTGGCCGAGCGGGGAGGACGACGCCGGTTCATGGCAGCTCCCCCTGCATTCGTCCGCGGGCTGCGGCACGGGACCTGCCGCCGGGGCTTTCGGGGCATCGCCGGACCCGCGCCGTCGGCCGGCCGTCGCCCGTCTCCGGCGGATTTCGGTTCCCTGCATCCTACGGTGGCGGTGTGATCCGCGCAGGACGAGCGGGAACGGGCGAACGCACCGGGACGGGTGGATGCTGGTGACAGGACCGTGTCGAGGCGGTGCACCGGACCGGGCGCGGTCGCAGGGAGGTGCGCGATGACCCGCACGCTGGAGTGGCAGCTCCGTCTCGGGCTGACCGAGGACGACGGGACGACCAGGGCCGAGGCCGTGCTGGACACCGGCTCCATGAAGCTCACCGGACACGGGGTCGCCCGCTGCAACCCGCAGGACGTGGACGTGCCCGCCATCGGTGACGAACTCGCGGCGAGCCGTGCCATGAAGGACGTCGCCGCCCAGCTGATGAAGGCCGCCGACAAGGACCTGGAGACCGTCGGGGCCGGGCCCGTGAGCGGCCCCGTCTCCCCGCCGTACGCATGGTCCGACACCACGGGCTGAGCCCGGGGAGCACCCGGGCCCGGACGCCCGGCGACGGTGCGCGGCGCGGTTGCCCCCCGTCCGCCGCGGAGGGGCACGGCCGTACCGGCCGGGAACGGCCGACGGCGGTGGGAGGGGGAAGCGGGGGAGTGACGGGCGATGCGTGAGATCCTTCCGGCGCTCGCCCGCTGGTACGCCGCCGGGGAGCCGTTCGGGCTCGCCACCGTCGTCGCGGTCGACCGCAGCGCACCGCGCGGCCCCGGTGCGGCGATGGCCGTGGGGCCGGGCGACGAGGTCGTGGGCAGCGTCTCCGGCGGCTGCGTCGAGGGCGCGGTCCTCGAACTGGCCAAGGAGGCCACCACCACCGGCCGGGCCCGGACCGAGACCTTCGGGTACGGCGACGAGGACGCCTTCGCCGTCGGGCTCACCTGCGGAGGGGAGATCACCCTTCTCGTGCGCCCCGTGACGGCGGCGCGCGACCCCGCCTTCGGGGCGGTCGCCGCATCGGTCGCCGGGCACCGGCCGGTGGTGGTGGCCACCGTGGTGGACGGGCCCGCCCCGCGCGGCGCCTCCCTCGCGGTCTGGCCGGACACCGTCGGGGGATCGCTGGGCGCGAGCGGCCTGGACGCCGCCGTGACCGCCGACGCGCGCGGGGAACTCGCCCGGGGCGCCACGGGCCTGCGGCACTACGGCCCGCACGGCGAACGTCGCGAGGACGACGTCGCCGTGTTCCTCCAGTCGTTCGCCCCACCGCCCCGGATGCTGGTCTTCGGTGCGATCGACTTCGCGGCGGCGATGGCACGGATCGGCGCGTTCCTCGGGTACCGGGTCACCGTCTGCGACGCCCGCCCCGCCTTCGCCGACCCGCGCCGCTTCCCGGACGGCGCTGAGGTCGTCGTCGACTGGCCGCACCGGTACCTGAGCGGCACGGAGACCGACGGGCGGACCGTGATGTGCGTCCTCACCCACGACCCCAAGTTCGACGTCCCGCTGCTGGAGGTGGCGCTGCGCACCCCGGCCGCGTACATCGGGGCCATGGGCAGCAGGCGGACCCACGAGGAACGGCTCGCACGGTTGCGCGGTACCGGCCTCGGCGACGCCGAACTGGCGCGGCTGCGCTCACCGGTCGGCCTGGACCTGGGCGCCCGTACGCCGGAGGAGGTCGCCGTCTCGATCGCGGCGGAGATCGTCGCACTGCGCTGGGGCGGCACCGGCCTTCCGCTCTCGGACACGTCCGGGGCGATCCACCGGCCGCGCCCCGGACCCGCGTGACCTCCCGGAACCCGGCCGTCGGCACCCGGCACGTCTGCGGACCCCGGCCGCCCCGGGGCCGCGTGGCCCCGGGGCGGCCGGGCCGACGAGGAGGGGCGGGCGCGGAGGTGAGGGTGTGGAGGGGCGGGCGCGGCCCGTGCCTCCACATCCGTCCGCACGCCGGTGGAGCGCCGGGGGGAGCGCCGGGGATCAGCCGGTGGCGCCGAAGTGCCGCTCCACGATCGCCGCGGCGTCGGTGCCGCGCGGCAGGATGCCGTACTGGTGGCCGCGGCCCTCGCCGAGCCGGGCGGCGACGAACGCCTCGGCCGACGCCGTGGGGGCGTGCCGGAGCATCAGCGACGCCTGCAGGGCCAGCGCCATGCCCTCGACCGTGGCACGGGCCCGGGTCTGCGCGGCGAGCGGGTCGCCCAGATCGTCCGCGAGCTCCCGGCGCACCCGGTGCACATGTGCGTCCAGCACGTCACTGGCGCCCGCCGTGGTGTCCAGCTCGGCCCAGAAGGCGTCCAGCGACTGCGGGGTCCTGGCGATGCCCCGGAGCACGTCGAGGGCGATGACGTTGCCGGACCCCTCCCACACCGCCATCACCGGCTGTTCGCGGTAGCGGCGGGCCAGCGGCCAGTCCTCGGTGTAGCCGTTGCCGCCCAGGCACTCCAGCGCCTCGTAGGCGTGGTGCGGGCCGCGCTTGCAGATCCAGTACTTCGCCACGGCGGTGGCCAGCCGACGGAACATCGCCTCGGACCCGCCGCTGTCGCTCTCGTACGCGTGCGCCAGACGCAGCGAGGTCCAGGTCGCCGCCTCCGTCTCCAGCGCCAGATCGGCCAGGACCGCCGCCATGGCCGGCTGGTCGGCCAGCCGGGCGCCGAAGGCGCTGCGGTGCCGGGCGTGCCAGATCGCCTCGGACACCGACTGGCGCATGCCCGCGGTGGTGCCGAGCACACAGTCCAGCCGGGTGTGGTTGACCATCTCGATGATGGTCGGCACACCGCGGCCCGGCTCGCCGACCCGGACCGCCCAGGTGCCGTCGAACTCCACCTCGGAGGAGGCGTTCGACTTGTTGCCGAGCTTGTTCTTCAGCCGCTGGACGCGGATGGTGTTGCGGGTGCCGTCGGGCAGCACCCGCGGGACGAGGAAGCAGGTGAGCCCGGCCTCGGCCTGGGCCAGGACCAGGAAGGCGTCCGACTGAGGGGCGGAGAAGAACCACTTGTGGCCGGTCAGCAGATGGGTCCGGCCCTCGGGGTCGGAGGCCAGCGGGACGGCACGGGTGGTGTTGGCGCGGACGTCGGAGCCGCCCTGCTTCTCCGTCATCCCCATCCCGAACGTCAGCCCGGACTTCTCGCCCGGGGCGATCGACCGGGGGTCGTACGAACGGCTCAGCAGGCCCGGCAGCCACTCCCGCCCCACGGCCGGATCGCGCTGCAGGACCGGGACCACGGCGTGCGACATGGACATCGGGCAGGCGTGACCGGGCTCGACCTGGGCGAACAGCATGAACGAGGCCGCCCGTGCCACCGCCGCTCCGGGCTTCGGGTCGGCCCAGCCCGCCGTGTGCGTCCCGTGCGCCACGGCCGCGCCGATGACCTCGTGGTAGGCGGGATGGAACTCGACCTCGTCGACCCGGTGGCCGTAGCGGTCGTGGGTCCGCAGCACGGGCGGCGAGGTGTGGGCCAGCTCCGCGGAGGTCTGGAAGCGCTCGGAGCCGACCAGCGCGCCGATCCCGTGCAGCTCCGGCTCGTGCCAGGCGGCGCCGAAGGTGCGGACGGCCTCGACGAGCGGCGGGTTGGTGCCGTACTCGTCGAGACCGGTCCTGGGCGGAGCCTGGTTGGTGACCTCGTGGGTGGGGTGCGGCGCAGGGGCCGTGGCCCCGGGGCCGGTCCGGTGCTCGGTGACGGTCATGTGGTCCTGTCCTGGGTCGACGGGGTGGGCGGCGGTCGGGCCGTACTCAGAAGCTCGTGGCGCCGACCGCCCTGAGGCACAGCATCGTGATGCCCTCCACGACCGGTGCCGGGTCGGTCCGCACACCGACCGGCGACAGCGGGCCGATCAGCGCCTCACCGACCGCGCCGATCACGGCGGCGGCCGACAACCGGGCGTTCTGCGGGGGGAGTTCACCTGCGGCAATACCGGCGACGATGATCGTCTCGGCGAGGTCGTGATAGCCGCGCCGGTAGGTCAGCCGCTCCTCCTCGACCAGCGGGTCGACCGGCTCGGCCAGCAGCGCCCAGGCCGTACGGGGAGCGCGCAGGGCACGGTACGAGAAGACCTCGACGAGGGCGCGCAGCTGCCCGGCGGCCCCCTCCCGGTCCCGCACGGCCTCCCGCACCGCGCCGAGCTCGTGGCCCGCGACGTGCCGGAAGACCGCGGCCAGCAGCTCCTGCTTGGAGGCGAAGTGGTTGTACACGCTGCCGGTGGAGACACCGGCCCGCCGGGCGAGCGCGGACACGCCGGCCGCCGCGTAGCCGCCCTCGGCCAGCAGCTGCCGGGCCGCGTCGAGCAGCCGCTCGCGGTGTGCCAGCCGGGTCGCCTCCGTGCGGGCGGTGGGTCGGTAGGCCACGATGATCTGAACCTCGATTCATATCTTCGGTCCTCCACTCAACCACCGTCGGCCGCCCGGCGCAATGGTCCTGCGGCGGGCGCCGGGGAGCGGTCCTTGCCCCGGCCGGGCCGGAGCCCCGCGGCGGCTTCGGCACCCCGGGGGGCACCCCGGCACCGGTGTGCCGCGGGGGTGACTCCCGGGCGTCGGCCCCGGTTCACCCGGCCGTTCCGGAATCGGGAAATCCTCCTGGCGGCGGCACCGCGGTCCGGGCCACGGGACACTGCCGCCCCGCACGAAGGAGAACCACACCCATGTACCGCCCCGTGCCCGAATGGGCCGACCCCCAGGTGCCCGCGGAGTCGCTCGACCCCCAGGGACTCAGCCGCCGAGGGCTGATGCGCCGTGCCGGCCTGTTCGGAGCGGCCTTCGCCGCCGCCTCGCTGCCGGTGCCCGCGCTGGCCGACGGACGGGGGAACCGACCCCACGGAAACGGGCACGGCGGAGGGAACGGGCACGCCCCCGACCTGGTCTACCTGGTCGGGGACCACCACAACCACTCCGTCTACAGCCACGACGCCAAGTACACCTTCTCCCAACTGGCCTCGGCGGGACAGAAGTTCGGCCTCGACTGGATGGTCTTCACCGAGCACAGCAACATCGGCCACGCCGAGTTCGGCGCCGCGCTGGAGCACCGGGAGATCCTGAGGGCCCGCGCCGAGAACAGGCGCATGCTGATCTTCCAGGGGCTGGAGTGGTACATCCCCGGCGCCGAGCACTGCACCGTCTTCTCGCCGCCCGGACGGCACGAGGTCGATCTGCTCACCCGCTTCGAGGAGGCCTTCGACGGCAAGCTGCTCGGCTACACGGCCGGCGCCCCGACGCATCCCGACACCCCGCGCAACGAGGCGCACGCGATCAAGGCCCTCAAGTGGCTGGCCGAACAGCGCCGCACCCGGTACGTCGACGACGTCCTCGTCCTCGCCAACCACCCCATGCGACTCGGCATCGACTCCCCGCACGAGATGCGCGGCTGGCGCGACGCCGCCCCCGAGATCATGATCGGCATGGAAGGCGCCCCCGGCGCCCAGGCCGGCGCGATCCCGGGCTGGCACCCGGACACCAGCGTCCGCGGCGAGTACACGAATTCACCCTCCGCCGACTCCTGGCCCGGCTACCCGCGCGAGGCGTACGTCACCTACGGCGGCTTCGACTGGGCGACCGCGACCGTCGGCGGCCTGTGGGACGCGATGCTGGCGGAGGGCAAGCTCTTCACCATCACCTCCAACTCCGACGTCCACCGCGTCGCCCGGGACACCTGGGTCAACGGCGCCTGGCCGCCCGGCCAGGACTTCGACAGCACCGGCCGCCTCCCCGACCCGTACGACACCACCGAGCCGCAGCCCGGCGGCGACTTCTGGCCCGGCCAGTTCAGCCGCACGCACGTCGGCGTCACCCGGTACGGCTACCGGCACGTGATGGAGGGGCTGCGGGCCGGCCGGGTCTGGGTCGACCACGGCCACCTCGTCGACGGCATCGACGTCAAGGTGCGCGGCGAGCGCGGCAACAGCGCCACGCTCGGCGGCCGGCTGCGCGCCCGGCGCGGCGAGCGGCTCACCCTCACCGTCACGGTGACCGCGGCCTCCCGCCGCAACCCGTACGGCGTGCTGCCGCGCCTGGAGCACGTCGACGTCATCCGCGGCGCGGTCCGCGGCCCGGCCGCCGACCGCGACGACTGGCACGCCCCGGACACCCGGGTCGCCCACACCGCCGACGTGTCGGGGCGCCGCGGCACGTACACCCTGCGCATCCCGGTCGGGCGCGCGGAGGAGTCGTTCTACCTGCGGCTGCGCGGCAGCGACGGCAGGCGCCACGGGGCGGGGTTCCTCGGCGCGGCGATCGACCCGCACGGTCCGCTGCCGCACGAGCCCGGCCGGGGCAACCCGTGGCTCGACACCTGGTTCTACACCAACCCGGTCTTCGTGGACGTCGTGCGCTGAGCCCGCCGTCCGGAGCCGCCCGGGTCCGGTCCGGTGGGACAGGCACCCGGGCGGCTCCGGCCGCGCTCAGGCGTCCAGCGCCGCGGAGACCACGGCCTTCGCCTCCTCCTGGACCCGGGCGAGGTGGTCGCCGCCCAGGAAGGACTCCGCGTAGATCTTGTAGACGTCCTCGGTGCCCGAGGGACGGGCGGCGAACCAGGCGTTCTCCGTGGTCACCTTGATGCCGCCGATCGGCGCGCCGTTGCCCGGCGCCTCGGTGAGCACGGAGGTGACCCGCTCCCCGGCCAGGGTGTCGGCCGTGACCTGCTCGGGGGACAGCCGGGCGAGAACCGCCTTCTGCGCGCGGTCGGCGGGGGCGTCGATCCGGGCGTACGCAGGTTCGCCGAACCGGGCGGTGAGCGCCGCGTAGCGCTGGGACGGGGACTCGCCGGTCACCGCGAGGATCTCGGAGGCGAGCAGCGCCAGGACGATGCCGTCCTTGTCGGTCGTCCACACCGAACCGTCACGGCGCAGGAACGACGCCCCGGCGGACTCCTCGCCGCCGAAGCCGAGCGAGCCGTCCATCAGCCCGTCCACGAACCACTTGAAGCCGACGGGCACTTCGACCAGTTCGCGGCCGAGGTCGGCGGCGACCCGGTCGATCATCCCCGACGAGACCAGCGTCTTGCCGACCCCCGCGGAGGCCGGCCACCGGTCTCGGTGCGCGTACAGGTGGCCGATGGCGACGGCGAGGTAGTGGTTCGGGTTCATCAGCCCGGTGTCCGGGGTCACGATGCCGTGCCGGTCGGCGTCGGCGTCGTTCCCCGTCGCGATCTGGAACCGGTCCCGCTGCTCGATCAGCGACGCCATCGCGTACGGCGAGGAGCAGTCCATCCGGATCTTCCCGTCCCAGTCCAGCGTCATGAAGCGCCAGGTGGGGTCCGTCAGCGGGTTGACCACGGTCAGGTCGAGCCGGTGCTCCTCGGCGATGCGGCCCCAGTACGCGACCGAGGCGCCGCCCAGCGGGTCGGCGCCGATGCGCACCCCCGCCGAGCGGATCGCGTCCAGGTCGAGCACCGACGGCAGGTCCGCCACGTAGGAGCCGAGGAAGTCGTACGTCCCGGTGGTCGACGCCGCCCGCGCACGGGCGTACGGCAGCCGGCGCACGTCCTTCATGCCGTCGGCGATGATCTCGTTGGCCCGGTCCTGGATCCAGCCAGTGGCCTCCGATCCGGCCGGTCCGCCGTTCGGCGGGTTGTACTTGAACCCGCCGTCGCCGGGCGGATTGTGGGACGGGGTGACCACCACGCCGTCGGCGAGCCGCGACGTCCTGCCCCGGTTGTGGGCGAGCACCGCGTGCGACACCGCCGGCGTCGGGGTGTACCCGTCCGCCGGGTCGACGAGCACGGTCACGTCGTTGGCGGCGAACACCTCCAGCGCGGTGACCCGGGCCGGTTCCGACAGTGCGTGGGTGTCGGCCCCGAGGAACAGCGGGCCGTCCGTGCCCCGGCGCGCCCGGTACTCGCTGATGGCCTGACTGGTGGCGGCGATGTGGTCCTCGTTGAACGCGGTGGCCGTGGACGACCCGCGGTGGCCGGAGGTGCCGAACGCCACCCGCTGGTCCGGTTCGGCCGGATCCGGACGCAGGGTGTAGTACGCCGTCACCAGCCGGGCCACATCGGTGAGATCCTCCGGCCGGGCCGGCTGTCCAGCTCGTTCGTGCGGCATCTGCCCACTCCTCCGTATCGATCGGTCGCTGTGATCTTCCCCGCCACATCTTCGCGGGTGGCCCGTGCCGCCCGAAGACCGCCCCGCCGCGGAGCCGGGCGGCGCGGGGACGCCCGACGGCGGGTCAATCCCGTGGAGCCACCGGGCCGCTCCGGCATATGTTCGTCCACGACGACGGGCGGTTCACCGAGGACCGCGCGACCCGGCGGATTTCCGGCCGGACCAGGAAGGACGAGATGGCATCGAACAAGCCCGCACCGAGCGACGGCGTACGGCTGCGCAGGGCCACCGCAAAGGACGCCGGGCCGCTCACCCGGCTCTTCCTCGCCTCCCGCGCCGCGGCCATGCCGTATCTGCCGAAGGTGCACAGCGACGAGGACACGCTCGCCTGGATGACCCATGTGGTCCTGCCCGGGACGACGGTGTGGGTCGCGGAGGCCGGCGCCGGGAACGGGACGGGGCCGGGGGAGCCGCTGGGGTTCGTCTCCGTCGACGGGGCCGAGCTGGAGCACCTGTACCTGCGTCCCGACGCGCGGCGCCGGGGCATCGGATCGCTGCTGCTGGACCGGGCGCGCCGCTCCTCGCCCGGAGAACTCACGCTGTACGTCTTCCGGCGCAACACCGACGCGCGGGCCTTCTACGAACGGCACGGCTTCACCGCGATCGCGTTCGACGACGGCGGCCGCAACGAGGAGCGGGAGCCGGACGTCAGGTACCGGTGGACGGCTGACGGCTGACGGGAACGGCGGACAGCTGGGGGCGAACGGCTGACGGCCCGCTCGTCAGGCCGTCCGCACCGCCGGACGAGCGGGCCGTCCGGCGGTGCGGCGGGGGCGCACCAGGATCGCGGAGGGCCGGGGGCTGCGGCACAGTGGGCACATGGACGACCTGAATGCCCTCGCCGACGAGCACCTGGCCGCCGCCCGCGACTCCGCGCACGGCCGCAGCGCCCACCGCCTGCTGCACGAGGAACCCCTGCGGCAGACCGTCATCGCCCTCACCGCCGGTTCCGCCCTCGACGAGCACAACGCCCCCGCCGCGGGCTCCCTCCAGGTGCTCCGCGGCAGGGTCCGGCTCACGGCGTCCTCCGGCGACGCGGAGCTGGGCTCCGGAACGCTCCATCCGATCCCGCAGGAGCGGCACGGGCTGCTGGCGCTGGAGGACGCCGTGGTGCTGCTGACCACCGTCAACGAGTGACGGCCCCGGCCCGCGCCTCGGAGGCCGCCCGCACCCGCTCCAGGATCCACAGCGCCAGGCTGCCCGCGGCGAGCGCCCCGCCCAGCAGGCCGATTCCGTTCCAGCCCGCCCGCGACCACACCACCGAGGCGAGCGCGGCCCCGGCCGAACCGCCCAGGAAGAACAGCGTCATGAACGCGGAGTTGATCCGGCTGCGGGCCTCCGGACGGAGCGCGTAGATCACGTTCTGGGCGCTGTTGAGCCCCGCCTGCTGGGCGATGTTCAGCAGGATCACCCCGACCGTCAGCCACAGCAGCGACGACCCGCCGGCCAGCATCGGCAGCCAGGAGAGCGTGAGCAGCACGGCCGCCGCCCCCGACACCACCTGCACCCGGCCCCGGTCGCTCAGCCGGGCCGCGACGTTCATGCCCACCACACCGATGACGCCCACCAGGCCGAAGAGCCCGATGGCGGCGGCGTTCCAGCCGAAGGGGGCCCGGCTCAGCAGGAACGTCAGCGCGGTCAGCTGCACGCTGTACGAGGCCATGGAGAAGGCGCCGACGGCCGCCCGCCGGCGCAGCACGGGCTCGTGCCGCAGCAGGGACAGCGTGGAGCGCAGCAGTCCGGTGTACGGCATCCCGGCCGCGTCGCCCGACCGGGGCAGCCGGGGCAACCGGTGGTGCAGGAGCACCGCCATGACCGCCATGAGCAGCGCGTTCACCCAGTACACGGTCCGCCAGCCGCCCAGCTCGGACAGCGCGCCCGAGGCCAGCCGCCCGAACAGCCCGCCGAGCAGGACACCGGACATGACCACGCCGACGACCCTGCCGCGCTCGGCCGGGGCCGCGAGGGCCGCCGCGAACGGCACCACGACCTGCGCCCCCACGGAGGCCAGCGCGGTCAGCAGGGTCCCGGCGATCAGCAGCGGGCCGGTCGGGGCGGCGGCCGTCGCCAGGAGGAAGAAGGCGGTCAGCGCGAACAGGCCCACGGCGAGCCGCCTGCGGTCCAGGACGTCCCCGAGCGGGACGAGCAGGATCAGCCCCAGCGCGTATCCGGCCTGCGCGGCGGTCACGACCATTCCCGCCGCGGTGGTGCCGATGCCCAGGTTCAGCTCGATGAGGTCGAGGAGCGGCTGCGCGAAGTAGTTCCCGGCGCAGGAGAGACCGGCGGCGAGGGCCATCAGCAGGACCAGGTCGCGGCCGAGCACGGGCGGTTCGGGAAGGGCGCGGGCAACGGCCCGGCCTCGGGTCACGTGGGTGGAAAGAGCCATGCGCCCAGCGTCGGGGAACCACCATTCATGAGTCCAACACATGTTTTTCATTTCATCGATCGTGGTTCACGATGGATGGATGGAACTTCAGCAGATGCGGTACGTGGTCGCGGTGGCCGAGCTGGGCAGCTTCACGCGCGCCGCGAAGAGGTGCCTGGTCGTCCAGTCCGCGCTGAGCCATCAGATCGCCCGGCTGGAGAAGGAGTTGGGGGCCCGGCTCTTCGACCGCACCAGCCGCCGGGTGCGGCTCACCGCGGCGGGCGAGGCGTTCCTGCCGGAGGCCCGGCAGGCGCTGGACGCGGCGGAGCGGGCCCGCGCCGAGGTCGCCGCGACGGCGGGGGAGGTCCGCGGGCGCCTCGCGGTCGGCTCCATCCCGACCGTCTCCGCCGTCGACGTCCCGGCCGCGCTGCGGGCGTTCCACCTCCGCTACCCGAAGGTGCACATCGTCCTGCGGGACGGGGCGAGCAAGGACCTGGTCCAGGAGGTGCGGGACGGGACGCTCGACGTGGCGTTCCTGGGCGTGCTGCCGAGCTACCGGCCCAAGGGGGTGGGCGACCACGAGCTGAGCACCGGCGAACTGGTCGCCGTGGTCGCCCCCACCCACGCCCTGGCGGGAAGGACGGAGGTGGGCCTGGACCGGCTGGCGCAGGAGATGTTCGTCGACTACCCCGACGGCACCGCCGCCCGTGCGCAGTCGGAGGAGGCGTTCGCGGCGATGGGACTCTCCCGCGAGGTGGCGTTCGAGGTCAGCGGCACCGACTTCATCGTCCGGCTGGTCCGCAGCGGGCTCGGCATCGCCATGCTCCCGGCCGCCTTCGCGGCGGGCCTGAGCGGTGTGCGCGTACTGCCCGTCCGCGACGCGCCCGCCCGGACGGAGCGGCTGGTCTGGAGCCGGTTCCGCCCCACCCCGGCAGCCGCGGCGTTCCTCACCGGCCTCGGCATCGACACGAACACCGGGGCCTGAGGGGCGTGTTCACGCCGTCTCCGCCGGCCCCTCCACCGGAGCGGTCGCCGAGGGATGTCCCGGCGGTCCACTGGGCAGGTACAGGTGTACGAGCCCGGGGCAAGGGGCGGGCCGGACGGCGGCGAGGAGCGTGTGACGTGAGGGAGCGGACCGTGTGGCAGTTCTCGGACGACCGTGGGCAGTTGGCGACCGCCGACCGTCGCCCGAGGCGGGTCCTGGCCTATGTGCAGGCCGGTGCGACCCTCTGGGACCACGGGATACGCCCGAGCGGGCTGTTCGGCTCGGACCACGACGACCGCGCCGTGCCGGACGCTGCGAAGACCGGATCGTTGCCGTCGGCCGGGATCGCCTACCTGGGCGCCGGCAGCACCCTGGACGTGGACACCCTGCTGCGCGACGGGCCCGACCTCGTCGTGGCCGTCAGTTATGGCGGCGGTCATGTCTACGGGCTCGCGCCGGAGACCGCCAAACGCCTGGAGGAGCAGGTCCCGGTCGTCGTCGTCGACGTGGGCCGGGCGCGCACCTTCGCGGAGATCGGCGACCGGTTCGCCCGGCTGGCCCACTCGCTCGGTGCGAAGGAGCCCGCGACGGCGACCCGGGAACTGGACGCGGCCCGGGACCGGCTGCGCACGCTCGCCGCCGGCCCCCGGGTCCTCGCCCTCTCCCCGGCCGGGCAGGAGCAGGTCCACCTCGCCCGCCCCCGCACGTGGCCCGAGCTGCGGGTGCTGGCCGAGCTGGGCGTCGACGTCGTCGAGCCGGCCGAGGGACCCGGAGCGAGCTGGTCCACGGTCGACTGGGCGCAGGCCGCGGATCTGCGTCCCGCCGTCGTGCTCGCCGACGTCCGGTCCAACGCCGCACCGCTCGAGGGGCTCCGGACGAACGCCGACCGGACGGCAATCGAGCGGGCCGCGCGGGTGGTGCCGTGGAACCCCGAACCGGTCTGCAGCGCGCGGGCCCACGCGCACTTCCTGACCCTGGTGGCCGACGCGCTGGAGGCCGCCCGGCACTGAGCACGGCCCGCCGGCCGCCCACCCCCGCCCCGTCTCCGTACCGCGACGCGTACGGCACCGGAACACACCCCGGGCCGTGCCCCTGAAGCGCGCCCCGGACCGAGTCCCCCGGCCCTCGGAGAGCCGGGGGACCCTGCCTGCCGCCCCGGAGCCCCCGACCGCGACCCGACCGCCGTCCCCGGCGATCCGGCACTGTGACCACCCGCGTCCGGTCCGGCGGCCCCGACGGGACCGGCGGCGCCCTTGTGCTGCGGATACGGGCCCGGGGCGGGCGGATCGAGGTGTCCGCCGACGACCGGCCGTCGGCGCGACCACCACCCGCCCCGCACACGGCAGGATCGGACTCGACGTGTTCGGGGCCGCGCCGCCTGCCAGGACACCTTCGCCACCGCACTCCAGGAGACCTCACGCCCATGCTCGACAGACTCGACCCGCTGGTCATCGGCGAATGCGTCGCCGACATCGTCCGGCTGCCGGGCACGCCCGACCGGGTCCACCCGGGCGGCAGCCCGGCCAACGTCGCCCACGGCCTGGCCCGGCTCGGGCACGACACCACCCTGCTCACCCAGCTCGGCCCGGACGACAACGGGCGGCTGATCAGGGACCACCTGACCGGTGCCGGTGTCGAGGTGCGCACGGACGACGCCACGGCCGCCACCCCGTCCGCGGCCGTGACCCTGGACGCCGAGGGCCGGGCCACGTACACCTTCGAGTTCACCTGGACGCTCGGCCCGGTCGCGCTGGACCGGACACCGCACCACGTCCACATCGGCTCCGTCGCGGCGGTGATGGAACCGGGCGCGACGACCGTCCTCGGCGCCGTCGAATCGCTGCGGGCCTCCGCGACCGTCAGCTACGACCCCAATGTGCGGCCCGGACTGATGGGGGACCACGGGGCCGCAGTGCGCAGGGTCGAACGGTGCGTCGCGCTCAGCGACGTGGTCAAGGCGAGCGACGAGGACCTGGCATGGCTCTACCCGGGGCGGGAACCGGGGCGGGTCGCCGAGCGGTGGCTGGCCACCGGCCCGGCCCTCGTCCTGGTCACCCGGGGCGGCGACGGCGCGCTGGCCGTGCTGCCCGGCGCACGGGTGGCGGTCGACGCCCTGCCCGTCCAGGTCGTCGACACGGTGGGGGCGGGCGACGCGTTCATGTCGGGCGCCCTGCACGCCCTCGCCGCGCACGGACTGCTCGGCGCCGAGGGCCGGGAGCGGCTGCGCGCGACGGACCGGGACGCGGTGGCCGACGTCCTGCGCCACGCGGCGGCCTCCGCCGCGGTGACCGTCTCCCGGGCCGGTGCCAACCCGCCGGACGCGGTGGAGCTGGCGGCGGCACTCGACCGGGCCTGAACCCCTGGACGCCGCCTCGCCCGTCCCCGTGGCGGCGTGCCGTGCGCACGGCACGCCGCCCTGCTGCGATCGGGTGAAAACACTCACCAATATGCGCGCAACCGTTCGACTCGCCAGGAGTGTCAATGACCCGTTCGGGTAATTGGCCGCATCCTCCTCGGGGCTACTGCCGTTCGACAACCAGTAGGCATGATCGATTACGGAGGAGGGGGCGGAACATGGCGCGGGTCGACATGGGTGTCGTCGTGACGGGACTGGGGCTGGTGACGCCCGCGGGCGCGGAGGAGCACACCTTCTGGGAGGGGCTGTGTGCCGGGGTGTCCGTGGCCCGCAGCTGCGACGAACTGGCCGGGCTGCCGGTCGACTTCGGCTGCCCGGTGGACGGGATCGACCTGGACCGGGCCGTCGGCGGGCGGGCGGTCTGGCGCATGGCTCGGTTCGTGAAGATGGCGCTGGTCGCCGCGCGCCGGGCGGTGGCGGACGCCGGCCTCTCGCCCGAACGGTGGAACGGCGACCGGGTCGGGGTGGTGCTCGGCGTCGGGGTGGGCGCGGTCTCCGTCCTCGTCGACAACGTGCGCCGGCTCGACGACGGCGGACCGGAGGCGGTGTCGCCGCTCCTGGTCCCGATGATGATGCCCAACGCGGCCGCCGGGGAGGTGGCCATCGCCCTGCGGGCGCACGGCCCCAGCATGGCGCCGGCGACCGCCTGCGCGTCCGGGGCGACGGCGATCGCCGTCGCCCGCGACCTGCTGACGAGCGACCGGTGCGACGTGGTGGTGGCGGGCGGCGCGGAGGCCGTGCTGACCCCGCTGGTGGTGAGCGCCTTCGCGGGAATGGGCGCGCTCTCCCTGCGCGGGGACGACCCGGCGGGGGCCTCGCGGCCGTTCGCCGCCGACCGGGACGGCTTCGTGATCGGTGAGGGGGCCGCCGTGCTCGTACTGGAGCGCACGGGCGACGCGCTCGCCCGCAGCGCCCGCCCGCGCGCCCTGCTGACCGGCGCGGGCTCCAGCACCGACGCCCACCACCCCACGGCCCCGGCCCCGGACGGCGGCGGCGCGCGCCAGGCCGTCGAGTCCGCGCTGGCGGAGGCGGGCTGGGCACCCCACGAGGTCGACCACATCAACGCGCACGGTACGTCCACGGTGCTGAACGACGCGATGGAGACCACCCTGATCGCGTCGCTCTTCCCCCACCGCCCCTCGGTGACCGCCCCCAAGGGGGTGCTCGGGCACACCCTCGCCGCGGCCGGGGCGATCGAGGCGGCCGCCACCGTACTGACCCTGGAGCACGGCCTCGTACCGCCCATCGCCAATCTGGACTCGCTGCCCGACGGGTCGGAGCTGGACTGCGTGGTCAAGGAGCCCCGCCCCCAGCACGTCGAGCGGGCGCTGAGCCACTCCTTCGGCTTCGGCGGGCACAACGTCGTGCTCGCCTTCCAGCGGTTCGCCGGGGACGGTTCGCCGCGTACGGAACCGGGTGTCCTTGCCGTTGCTTGATCGTTATATTTTCATGACCGCAACGATCGACAGTCCCTCCACCGAACGGTCCACGGAACTGCTCACCGGTGTCCTCCTCGGCGCCGACTTCCGCCGGGAGCACGGTTTCTGGCAACGACTGATCAGTACGGAACCGTTCCGCCGTCCGGACCTGCGCACCCCCGAGGAGCGTCTGGCCCTCGTGTACGAGCGGCTGCGGGTCCTCAACGACTGCCTGGACAACGGCGCCCGGCCGGCCGCCGACCCGCGCGCACTCGCGGCCCTGCACGAGTGGCTCGGCCCGGTCGACCCGGCGCTCACCACGGTGGCCGGAATCCACTACAACCTCTTCCTCGGCAGCCTCCTCGACCACGGGGGCGACACCCCCCGCGACCTCTCCGACTTCCTCCGGCTGCGCAGCGTCGGCACCTTCCTCTGCACGGAGGTGGCGCACGGCAACGACGCCGCGGCCGTCGAGACCACGGCCTCCTACGACCGCGGACGCGACGGGTTCGTGCTGCACACCCCGCACGCCGGGGCCCAGAAGTTCATGCCCAACACCAGCCCGGTCGGCGGCCCCAAGGCCGGACTCGTGGCGGCCCGGCTGCTCGTCGACGGGGACGACCACGGCGTCTTCCTCTTCCTCGTACCGCTCACCGACGCCGTACGGACCCTGCCCGGCGTGCGGGTGCGCCGGCTGCCCGCCCGCACCGGCAGCCCCGTGGACCACTGCCTCACCTCCTTCGACCGGGTCTTCGTGGAGCGCGCGGCGCTGCTCGGCGGGGAGCACGGACGCATCGGTGACGACGGGGAGTTCAGCAGCGCCGTCACCAACCGGAGGCGTCGCTTCCTTGCCTCGATCGGCCGGGTCACCTCCGGCAAGATCTCGATGACCGCCTGCGCGGTCGGCTCGGCCCGCGCGACGCTCGCCGTCGCCGTCCGCTACGGCGGCCACCGGTACATCTCGGGCCCCCGCGGCTCGCAGCGGGTGCCGGTGATCGCCCACCGCAGCCACCACGCCCCGCTCGCCCGCGCCATGGCCACCGTCTTCGCGATGAGCCTGCTGCACCGCAGGGCCCTGGACCGCTGGGAGCGGGCGGAGCGGGAGGAAGGGGGAGAGCGGCGGGAGGACGCGGAGCGGCTGGTCGCCGTCGCCAAGGGATGGATCACCTGGCAGGCGAGGTCCGTGATCGTCGAGTGCCGGGAACGCTGCGGGGCCCAGGCACTCCTGGAACACAACGGCATGAGCGAACTGGTCACCGGGGTGGAGGGCGCCGTCACCGCCGAGGGCGACAACGTGGCCATCCACGCCAAGGCGGCTGCCGAGATGCTGTTCGCCGCCCCGCCGACCGGGCGCGACGCTCCCCCCGGCGCGCCGGCCGGCACGCTCGACGACCCCCGCTTCCTCGGCGGGCTGCTCGCGGAGCTGGAACGGATCTGGTTCGCACGGGCCAGGGAACGGATCGGCCTCGCACCGCAGGGCGACCCGCTGGCCCGTTGGAACGCGGCGTCCGGGCCCGCGCTGCGCGGGGTCGAGGCGCACGCCCACAGGCAGGCGGCCGAGGCGTACGCGGAGGCGGTGGCCGCCCTGCCCCAGGGGTCCGCCAGGGACCGACTCGGCGAACTGCAACGGCTGTTCGCGCTCGACGTCGTCGCCCGCAACAGCGGGGACCTGCTGGCCGCAGGGCACTTGACGGTCAGTCAGGTCAATGAACTGCCGGATGCGCTGGAGGCGCTCGTCGTCGCCGTCGCCGCCCGACTGCCGCTCCTCGTCGACTCCTTCGCGCTGCCGCCGGAGGTGCTGGCCGACTGGCCCATCGCCGGTGCCGACTACTTGGACGCGTACGACGATCCGGCGGCCTCCTGGCACACGGACGGGGACCGGGCGACGGTCGAGGGGGAGCGATGAGGGGCGTGACAGCAATGGGAACACCTGTGCGCCCCTGCCGGGTCCGAGGGGTCGCCGGGGCCCTCGGTGTCCGTGTTGTCCTGCTGGTCTTCTGGGGTACGGCGGCGGTCCTGGCCCGGTGGTGCGGGGGGTGCGGGGAGGGTGGTGCCGAATCGGTTCGGCACAAGGCGTAACTGGAGACACTCCACCCAGTTGATTCGGCGTCGGGACGATGCTCCGCCGGACCCGGCAGCCGGACCGAAAGACGGCCGGACGACGGCCGAACGACGAAGAGGAAGATCATGAGTGCGATTCATCCCAAGATCACCGAGGTGCTGACGCACACCTTCAAAGTGCCCGTCGGCGAGATCCGCCCGGATTCCACGATGGACAGCCTGGAGATGGACTCCCTGGCCGTCGCCGAGTTCGCCGTCCTCCTCAGGGAGACCGCCGAGGCCGACCAGGACTTCGACCGGCTCCCCAAGGACGCCACCCTCGCCGACATCACCCGGTTCATCGGGGCGGCCGGCGGCGGGGCGCTGGTGGTCGGCGAGAGCGCGATGAGCAGCGCCCGATGAACAAGCCGGCCATCGCCGTCACCGGCCTGGGCATGATCACCCCGGTCGGCAACGACACCGAGTCCACCTGGAACGGCGTGTGCGCCGGCATCTCGCCGGCCCGCACCGTCGCGGAGCTGGAAGGGTGCGAGATCGACTTCGCCTGCGTCGTCGACGGCATCGACCTGGACGCCGCGATCGGCGGCCGTGCGGCCTTCCGTATGGGGAGGTACGTGAAGTTCGCCGTTCTCGCCGCCCGGGAGGCGGTCGCCGACGCCGGACTCGACCCGGCCCGATGGGAGGGCGGCCGGGTCGCGGTGGTCGTCGGCACCAGCAGCGGGGGCTCGGCCTCACTGACCGAGCAGGCCGTGGTGTTCGACCGGTCCGGGGCCGGGGCCACCTCCCCGGCGGGCATCCTGCTCACGATCCCGAACATGCCCGCCGCCGAGATCGCGATCCAGCTGAAGGCCACCGGGCCCAGCCTGGCACCCTGCACCGCCTGCTCGTCCGGCGCCACCGCCCTGTCCGTCGCCCGCGACCTGCTGGCCACCGGCCAGTGCGACATCGCGATCGCGGGAGCCACCGAGTCGATCGTCTACCCGGTGGCCATGGCCGGGTTCGCCAGATCCGGGGCCGGGGCCCGTAAGGACGGGGACCCCGCCCTGCTCTGCCGGCCCTTCGCGGCCGACCGGGCAGGGCTGGTCATGGGCGAGGGCGCCGCCGTCATGGTGCTGGAACGGGCGGACGACGCCCGTGCCCGGGGCGCGGCGCCGCGGGCCCTGCTGGCCGGCACCGGCGCGACCACCGACGCCCACCATCCCATCAGCCCGCACCCGTCCGGCGCGGTCGCCCAGGCGGCGGTGGAGGCCGCGCTGCGCGACGCGGGCTGGGCGGCCGAGGACGTCGAGCACGTCAACGCCCACGGCACGGCGACCCCGGCCAACGACGCCACCGAAGCCGCCCTCATCGCCCGGGTCTACCCCCACCGGCCCCCCGTCACCGCGCCCAAGGGCGTACTGGGGCACTGCATGGGGGCGGCCGGAGCGATCGAGGCCGGGCTGACCGTCCTCACGCTCCAGCGCGGTGTCGTACCGCCGATCGCCAACCTGGACGCCCCGGCGCCCGGGTTCGACATCGACTGCGTCACCAAGCAGCCCCTGCGGCGGACCGTCCGGCGTGCCGTCAGCCATTCCTTCGGATTCGGCGGGCACAACGCCGTGCTCGCCCTCCAGCGTCCGTAGTCGGCAGGCAGGTGGTGCGCCGGGACAGGGAACCGGCGCACCACCGGCCGCACCGCCCGCGAGCTGCGCAGAGACCCGCGACGGCCGGCCGGGGCCTGCCGCGGGGTTCCGCGACCGGCTCGTGGTGCTGAAACAGGGGCGGAGGGCGGCCGTCGGCACCCCCCTCGGACGTGATCACCGAGGAACTGACCGCCGACCTCCGCCGGGGCACGGCACGCACCCCGGACGGGGACGCGACGGGAGGGCGGAGCCCGGTACGGCACGGGCCCGCCCTCCGGCGGCTCTCCGGCGCGGCCGTCGGCCGCGGTGCGCGAGACGGTCAGCGGCGGCGTCCCCGGCCGAATTCGCCTCCCATGTCCTTGCCGCCGGTCTGCGTGTCGTCCGTGTAGTCGATCTGCTCCTTGCGGAGTTCGGCGGAGACCTCCTTCTGCTCGGTCACCTTCTTGGTCTCCATGCGCACCCGCTCCACGGGAACGGTCTCCTTGCGGGTGGTGGCGCGTTCCGCGTGCAGGGTGACCTCGACGTCCTGCTCGCGGATGTCCGCGCGCCCCGCCGTCCTGTCACCGGGCTGCAGCGGCTCACGGACCAGGCGCACCTCCTCGTGCGTCACGGGCACGGTCCGGGTGACGTGCTCGGTGACCACGTACTTGTGCAGCCGGGCCTTCCCGCTCTCGTACTCCTCGGTGCCGACGTGCAGCTGCTCCTCGGAGCGGATCATCTCCTCCCTGCCGCTCAGGTCGGCGGCGGAGCGTTCGGAGCCCGCCCCGGCGCCGACGAGCGGACGGGAGGTGCCGGCCGCTCCGGTCTCGCGGTGCCTGCCCTGCCCCGGGCCGGTGCCGGACATGCCGGACGCGGTGGTACGGGCCGTTCCCGTGCCGGAGGCGGTGGCGTCGGGCATGGGCGTCCGGCCGGTCCCGGTGGTGCGCCCGGTCCCGGCCGCGCCCATGGCGCCGGTTCCGGCCGCTCCCGCCGTGCCCGTGCCCGTGGTGCCGGTCCCCGTCCGGTCGCCGAACGCGGTGGCGGTGTTCCTGGGGAGGCCGTAGTGGTTGTAGAGCTCTTCCTCCTCCGCCACGGACAGATGCGCGTCCGCGTCCACCCGGGGTGCTTCCTTGACCCGGTCCTTCGGGTGCGAGATGTGCAGGTCGGACCCCACCCGGCGGGCCCCGGCCAGCGGGACGAAACTCTCCTTCATGCCGAACAGACCGGTTTTCACCGTGATCCAGTCCGGACGGCCGGTGTTGTCGTCGACGTACACCCGGCCCACACTGCCGACCTTCTCACCGTCGGTGTCGTACACCGTCAGGCCGTCGAGCTCTCCGGAATCCGTGAAACCGTCAGCGGCTCCCATGACCGATTCCTCCTCGCCCGGGCGCGTCCTGTGGTTCGGTCCATCAGGTGAGGCGCGTCCGAATTCCATCGCGCCTCACCCGGATGGACGCTGCAACCTCCCGGTCCGCGGCGGCCTGCTGCCACGGGCACGGTGATTCGGCGGCGCCTGCCCGCCACGGCGGTGCGCGCACCGCCGTCGCGTTAGGCCGATCGGGTGATATGTGCGGGTGGGGCCGCCCCGGGAATCCGGGGCCACCGGCACCGTGCGACCGCCGCTGCCGCCCCGCCCGGCCGCCGTGTCCCGGCACATATGATCGACGGGCCCCAAGCCGACCTCGTCCTGCCGCGCCACCGGAGGTGCCCCCATCGGTTCCGTACGCATCCGGCTGCCCGAACAGCGCGGCGAACTGCTGGCCCGGCACGAGGGCGGCGCGGACCTCCACCATCTGGTGTGGCGCCTCGGACCGGGGTGGCGGGTGTGCTCCAGCGCGGTGCTCGGCGGCGGCATCGGCCCGCGCGAGTGGATCCTCAATGCCCAGGTGCCCGGTGGTTACCCGCGCCTGGACCCCGACCGGCACCTCGCGGAGATCGCCGCCGCGGAACGCCTCACCGGTCCCGGCGCGGGACTGATGACCGCCGCCGACGTCACCGCGTACACGCGCGCGAGCGACGGGGACGTGACGGCGACCGCCACCTGCGGCCTCGGCGTACGCGGCTGGGCGGCGGCGCCGGCGGAGGGCACACCGGGGCCGCCGCCCCCGGGCACGGTCAACATCGTCGTCACCCTCCCCGTGCCGCTCTCCGACGCCGCACTCGTCAACGCGGTCGCCACGGCCACCGAGGCCAAGGTCCAGGCACTCCTGGACGCGGGTCTCGACTGCTCGGGCACCCCCACCGACGCCGTGTGCGTCGCGGCGCCCGCCCCGGGGCCCCATGACGCCGAACCCTTCGCGGGGCCGCGTTCCCGCTGGGGCGCGCGACTCGCCAGGGCCGTGCACGCTGCCGTCCTCGACGGGGCACTGCGGCAATCCTGAGTACCACGGCGCCGCGCCCCGAGCCAGGGGCGCGGCCGACGAAGGGAGCCCCCCCGCATGACCCCAAGCGCTGCCGACACCGCCCGGGAGCGGCCGGTCGTCGCCGTTCTCGGCACCGGAATCATGGGCTCGGGCATGGCCCGGAGCCTGCTGCGGGCCGGACTCGACGTCCACGCCTGGAACCGTACGCACGCCAGGGCGGCCCCGCTCGCGGCCGACGGCGCCACGGTCGCGGAGACGGCCGAACAGGCCGTGCGCGGCGCCGACGTCGTCCTCACCATGCTCAACGACGGGCCCTCCGTGGCCGCCGCGCTCGACGCCGCGGCCGGGGGACTGCGCCCCGGTCAGGTGCTGCTCCAGAGCACGACGGTCGGGCCCGACGCCACCGCCGATCTCGCCCGGCGCACGGCGGAGCTGGGACCGGTCTATCTCGATGCGCCGGTCTCCGGTACGAAACAGCCCGCGGAACAAGGCGCGTTGACGGTCTTCGTCGCGGGCCCCGCCACCGTCCGCGAGAGGGTGGAACCCGTGCTGGACGCGATCGGACGGCGCACGGTCTGGGTCGACGAGACTCCGGGTGCGGCCTCGCGGCTCAAACTCGTGGTCAACACCTGGGTGATCACCATGGTCAACAATGTCGCCGAGTGCCTCAACCTCGCCGAGGGTCTGGGCGTCGACCCGCGGACGTTCCTCGACGTCATGAAGGGCGGCCCGCTGGACTCCGGCTATCTGCAGGGGAAGTCCGCCGCGGTCCTCTCCGGCGATCTCACCCCGAGTTTCGCCCTGTCCACCGCGCTCAAGGACACCCGGCTCATCCTGGACGCGGCACGGGCGGCGGGGGTGCGACTGGACCTGGTCGAGGCGTCGGCCGAACGTTTCGCGCGCGCCGAGGCGGCGGGACACGGCGGCGAGGACATGATCGCCACGTACTACGCGGGCCGTGCCCCGGACGGGCCCGTCGGCTGAATCCCGCGAACTGGACCCCGTGGACCGGCCCGCCCGTGCCGGCGGCCGGGGCAGGGGCTGGGGCCGGGATCGTCTGTGGCCCGAGCGGCTCCGGCCGGTCGGCGGGGTCATTCCTCGACGAACATCCCGCTGCGGAGCTTCCGGAGGATCCGGCTGATCAGCCGGGACACGTGCATCTGGGAGATGCCCAGCTCCTCGCCGATCCGGGCCTGTGTCATCTCCTGGCCGAAACGCAGGTCGATGATGCGCCGCTCGCGGCTGTCGAGACAGCCGAGGAGCGGCGCGAGCGCGTGCAGGTTCTCGACCGTCTCCAGGGCGGGGTCCGGCCCGCCGAGGACATCGGCGAAGGTGCGCCCCTGCCGGTCGGGCCGCCCCGGACCCGACGGGTCGGCCGGCACGTCCAGCGAGCCCGCCGCGTAGCCGTTGGCCGCCACGATGCCCTCGGTGACCTCGTCCTCGCTCAGCCCGAGCTGCTCGGCGAGCTCCGGGACGGTGGGCTCGCGGTCGAGCTCGGTGGTCAGCGACTCCTTGGTCCTGGCGATGTCCACCCGCAGCTCCTGCAGCCGGCGCGGGACGTGCACCGCCCAGGTGGTGTCGCGGAAGAATCGTTTGATCTCCCCGGTGATGTACGGGATCGAGAAGGAGGTGAACTCGACCTCGCGGGAGAGGTCGAACCGGTCGATGGCCTTGATCAGCCCGATGGTGCCGACCTGGACGATGTCCTCCATGTCGTCGCCCCGGCCGCGGAACCGGCCCGCGGCGAACCGGACGAGGGAGAGGTTCATCTCGATGAGGGTGTTCCGTGCGTACTGGTGGGCGGGGGTCCCCTCCTCCAGGGACCGGAGCCGGTCGAAGAACAGCCTGGACAGCTCGCGCGCGTCGGACGGGGCGACCTTCCCCGCGTCCTCGATCCATGGCAGTCCACCGATGTCCCCGCCCGGCTCCGGGGCACCCCTGCCGGGTTCCGTTCCGGCCGGTGCGTCGTCCGGCACCGGCCGTGCGCGGTCCGTGCTCCCGGCCCGCTCCGCACCGGCGGTCCGCGCAGTGTGCGCCGTCATCTCGTCACGCTCCCCTGGTCGAAGGCCATGAGGTGTAAGCGCCTGCCCCCGGAGGAAGATCCCATGCGGGGAAGCGGGAAGTCGATCGGGTCGCGCGGCGGCAATGGCCGGGAATCGTCGTGATGCCCCGTCACGTCCGTGCGAGGGGACGGCGGGACGGCGGACCGCCCCACCGGTACGGGGGAGCCCGGTGGGGCGGTCTTCACCAGACTGCCACAGCAGTCGGCGCAATGGGGACCGATCGGCGTATATCCAACGGTAGTTGGGTCGAAATCGATGGTGTCGCGATTTCCGGATTCCGGACGTCCGGCCGTGGGGTCGGCGGTTCTCGTGTTGCCCGACGGGTCGTCAGGAAGTGGTGGGAGCAGGCCGGGAGGGGCGTTCCCAGAGGTTCTCCAGATGCGTGTGGATGACCTCCCGCGCCTCCTGCGGTGTGAGGTGGCCGATGAGGACGTGCGCGGTGAGACCGTCCACGAGGGCGAGGAGCGTGCGGGCCTCGACGAGCGGGTCGACCGGCGCGACGCCATCGGTGTTCCCGGCGGCTTCGGTGTCCCTGGCGGCCTCGGCATCCTCGGCGGCCTCCGAGACGAGGCGGGCGAACATCCCTTGCAGGGCCGCGTAGTTGGCCCGGAGCGTCTCGGCGAGCGACTCGCTGACGGCCGCCTGTGCGAGGAAGGCGAGCCAGACCCTGGCCTCGGCGCGGTGTTCCTTCCCGAGCAGTGAGATCTCGGTGGCCGCGTGCCCCAGGGCGGTGCGGGCCGACTGGGCGGGGCTCCTGAAGAGGCGGGCGCGCACTCGTTCGTCGACCCGCTCGCCGATGTGTCCGAGCGTGAACACGAGCATCTCCTCCTTGGTGCGGAAGCACCGCTGGACGGCGCCCATCGACACCTGTGCGCGGGCGGCGACGTCGCGAAGGGTCACGCCCTCCAGGCCGTGTTCGTCGGCGAGGCGGCAGACCGCCTCGGCGATGAGGTGACGCCGTCCCGCGTGATCCACCTGCTTGGGCATGTCCGACCGCCCTCCGTCCGTGTCTCCCGGTGATCTCCGACCGGGGCCGATGTCCGTTCCGGGACCGATGCCTGTTCCGGGACCGGCCCCTCCCCGGGGCCGATCTCCGTCCGGGGCCGAGTCCTTGTCCGGGCGCAGTTTATTCGATGCGGTCGCATCGGTTCCGGGGTACTGTTCCGATGCGGGCGCATCGGAACGTGTGCCGGAGGAGACCGCGCGCCGCGCAGGCGTGCGCCGGAGAGGAAGGAACCGCTGTGCGGGACCCCCTGTGGAAGATGTCCGCCACCGAGCAGGCGGAGGCGGTGCGCACCGCCGAGGTATCGGCCGTAGAACTGATCGACAGCCACCTGGAGCGCATCGCCGAGGTGAACCCGCGGGTGAACGCGGTCACCCAACTCCTGGCGGAGCGCGCCCGGGAGGCCGCGGCGCGGACGGACCGGCGGCGGGCCGCGGGCGAGGCGCTGGGACCGCTCGCGGGCGTGCCGTTCACGGTGAAGGAGAGCACCCCGGTCGAGGGCGTGCCGACCACGTTCGGCACGGAGCGGTTCCGCGATCTGGTCGCCCCGGCCGACGCGCCCCCGGTGGCGCGGTTGCGCGCGGCCGGGGCCGTCCCCATCGGGCACAGCAACATCCCGACCCTGATCCTGGCGGGGATGCACACGCGCAGCGAACTGTTCGGCGACACGGTCAACCCGTGGGACCCCGGCCGGACTCCGGGCGGCTCCAGCGGGGGCGACGCGGTGGCCGTCGCCACGGGCATGGCACCGCTGGGGCTCGGCAACGACTCCGGGGGGTCGGTGCGCGTCCCGGCCCAGTTCTGCGGCGTGGCCGGGCTGAAGCCGTCCACGGGCCGCTTCCCGGCGGACCATCGCGTCCTCGGCCCGGACGACCCCGGCCCGGCCTCCCAGCTGCTGGTCACCGACGGCCCGCTGGCCCGGAGCGTGGCCGACCTCCGGCTGGTGTACGAGGTGCTGGCCGGGACCGATCCGCGCGACCCGAGGGCCGTGCCGGTGCCCGTCCACGGCGAACCGCTCCCCGGCCCGGTGCGGGTCGCGGTGGTGGGGGACCCCGGCGGGCACGGCGTCCATCCCGCCGTGCGCGGGGCGGTCGAGGCCGCCGCGGAGGCCCTTCGCGACGCCGGGTACGACGTGTGCGAGGTGCGGGACGTGCCCCGGACGGACGAGGCGCTGGACGCGTACGGCCGGATCACGATGACCGAGTTCGCCCCGACCTGGCCGGTGGTGCGCAAGCTGCTCGGGAACGGCGGGGACCGTTACATCGCGATGGCGATGGAGCGGACGTCTCCCGCGAGCGCGGACGAGCTCATGAAGCTGATGGGCACCTGGATGAGCATCCGCCGCTCGTGGGCCGAGTTCCTCGACACGTACCCGCTGCTGCTCGGCCCCTCGTTCACCGAGCCGCCGGTCGAGCCGGGGCTGGAGTCGCGCGACAGGGCGGGCTGGGACCGGGTCGGTTCGGGCATGCGCCTGTGCACCGTGACCAGCTTCGTGGGCGTGCCCGCCGTGGCCGTGCCGACGGGCCTGGCCGACGGGCTCCCCTGCGGGGTCCAGATCGTCGGGCGCGCCTTCCGGGAGGACCTGTGCCTGGACGCGGCCCAGGCGGTCGAGGACCGGCTCGGAGTGCTCGCGCCGATCGACCCGCGTCCGGGAGGCCGGAACGGCTGACCCGGGCCTCCCGCACGGTGCACGCTGTGCGCGGGGGAGGGCGGGCGGCCCGGCACGGTCCGGGGTGGCCCCGGTTGCCGCGGTTCGACGAACAACTCCGCCCCCGGGGGGAATACCCGCACGTGCGCGGGGTTTGCTGTTGCTGGGGCGACCGGTGACCGGTCCGGTCGCCGGTACCGGGAACAGGAGAGGGAACCCATGCTCCAGGCGTACGTGTTCACCCGCAACGGCGGACCGGAGGTGGAGGCACTCGTCGAACGGGAGGTGCCGGCGCCGGGCTCCGGCGAACTGCTCGCCGGGGCGGAGCGGGCGCTGCGCTCCGTGGAGGACGGGCACGCGTTCGGCAGGACCGTGACCGGGGTGGCCCTGTGAGCCCCCGGCGCCCCGCCACCGAACCGCACCCGCTGGACAACCCGGTCCGCGCCGCGCTGACCGGCCCGCACGGCCGCTTCGCCGAGCGCCGCGGCCGTATCCTGCGCTACCCGGTGGACGTGGCCCCCTGGTTCGCGCTCCCCGAGGAACCGGAGGCCGAGGACTGGGCCGACGCCGCGGCTCTCGCCGGGCCCGGGGGCGCCATTTCCATCACCGCCTTCCGGGAGCCGCCGCCGCGGGACTGGGAGGTCGTCTTCGACGCCGAGGGCGTCCAGCTCGTCGACGCCGGGGTCGCGGCAGCCCCGTTCCCGCAGGCCGTACGGCTCGGGGCCGCCGACGTGCCCGACATGCTCGCCCTGGTCGAGCGCACCCGGCCGGGACCGTTCCTGCCCCGCACGGTCGAGCTGGGCACCTATCTCGGCGTCCGGCGCGAAGGGGTGCTCGTCGCGATGGCCGGCGAACGGCTGCGCCTGCCCGGCTGGAGCGAGATCAGCGCCGTCTGCACCGACGAGTCCGTACGCGGCCAGGGGCTCGGCACCGGCCTCGTGCACGCAGTCGCCCACGAGATCAGGCAGCGCGGCGAAACGCCGTTCCTGCACGCCGCGGCCTCCAACACCGACGCCGTCCGGCTCTACGAATCGCTGGGTTTCGTGCTCCGCCGCCGGACGTCCTTCCTCGGGGCACTCGTACCGGAACACGCCGCGGCACCCGCACCGGCCCGGCCGTCCGACCCCGGCGGGGCACGGAGCGAGGCCCCGCACGCGGCCGTGCGCTGACCCCGCATCCCACGGCCCGCCCCGCCCCCGACCCGCGCCCCACGCCGGGCGACAGGCCGCCGCCCGGCGTCCGGGGCTGTCGTCCGTCGCCCGGCACCCGACTTCCGGGCCCGGCGTCCAGGCCCCGCATCCGGCGTTCGGCCTCCAGTGCCCGCCCGGCGGCCGGTGAGGGACCTTCGGCCCGGCACGTCCGGGCCGAAGGTCCGCCGGCGCTTCGCACAAGGACCTTCGGCGGGGTCCCACGGGCCGTAAGCCTCGTGATCCGCCCCCTTCGGACCGGGTGGACTGGGACCGGACGCCGGCACGGGGCCGGCGGCGCGCGGGAGGAGTCAGCCGTGACGATCGGGCGTCGGCGCCGACATGCGACACGGGGAGCGGCGCTCCCGGGCCCCGTGGACGCGGGGGAGGCCGCCGTACGCGCGCCACGGGTCGGCAACCCGGCGCTGTTCGGCGGGCTGGCGCTCCTGACCGCCCTGGTCGTCCTCCTGGACATCAAGACCGGCGAGGACCTGCACCTCGTGCCCCTGCTGGTGGTCGTCCCCGCCCTCGTCTCCGTCTTCGGAACGATCCGGCAGACCGTGGGCGTGGCCACCTGGACCATGCTCGTCGTCGTCTGTTCGCGCCTGGTCGTCGGCGGGACGTTCTGGGACGTCGTCACCGGCGCCGCCTTCGCCGCGCTGGCCTGTTTCCTGGGTGTCGGCTCGTGCGCGCTGCGGATCCGCCACGCCACCGAGATAGCCAGGCTGCGCTCCGCCGCCGGAGCGCTCCAGCGCCAGATCCTGCGCCCGCTGCCGATCCCGACCGAGCAGATCCTCGCCCACGGCATCTACACGCCGATCGAGGAGGACGGCCTGGTCGGCGGTGACATCTACGAGGTCGTCGAGTCGCCCTACGGGACCCGGGTGATCATCGGGGACGTCCAGGGCAAGGGGCTCGCCGCGATCGGGGCGGGCTTCGCCGTGCTCGGGGCGTTCCGGGAGGCGGCCATCCGCGAGCCCGACCTGGCCGGGGTGACCGACGCCCTGGAGGACGCGGTCGCCCGGCACAACGCGTTCTCCGCCCAGACCGGCGAGGCCGAACGCTTCGTCACCGCCCTGGTGCTCGGCTTCGACGGGAGCGACCGGGCCCAGGCCGTCAACTGCGGCCATCTGCCACCCCGGCTGCTGCACGAGGGCGCGGCCCGCGCGCTGCCACTGCGCCGCACGTCCGTCCCGCTGGGCATGGCGGAACTCAGCCCCGAGGCGCGGGTCGCGGAACCGCTGGACTTCCCGCCCGGTGCCACGCTCCTGCTCTTCACCGACGGGGTCACCGAGGCCCGCGACGCGTCCGGAGCCTTCTACCCGCTGGACACCCGGCTGCCCCGCTGGGCCGGGCTGGAACCGCACGAGGTCCTGGCCGCGCTCCACGCGGACCTGGAGGCGTTCTCCGGTGGCGTACGGCGGGACGACATCGCCGCGCTCGCCCTGTGCCGGGCGACGGCCGACGAGGCGCGCCGGACCGGGGAGGCGGGGCACGGCGCCCGCCGGGCGGCCGAGGCGTTCAGCATCCGGTGACCGGGCACCGGGACCCCGGCCGCCACCACCTCCGACGTCACCGTCCTCGGTCCCGACGGCGGGGCGCCGCCGGCCGGCTTCGGCTTCCTGCCCTGCAACACGACGGTGACCTCCCCGTACTGCGGTGACCTCTCCGTACCGGGGCCCGCGCACCGAACCCGCCGAGGTGCTCGAACCCGCCCGCGCCGGATCGGTCGAGGTGCCCGTCGAGACCTACGGCCCGGACGAGGTGCCGTCGGCGTACGAGCGACTGCACCACGGCAGGACCAACGGCCGCGCGGTCGTCCTTCCCCACGGCCGAGCAGGCCCAGCCCGCCTTCCGCGGCCGGAGCGGGTCGGGCTTCCTTCCCCCGGCCGGGGCGGTCCGTCGCACCGCGCGCCGGACCACTCCGCTGCCCTCGGGACCGATGCGCGGACCGCCGCGCACGGGCGGACCGGCGGGCGGAACGCGTCGCGCCGCCGACGCCGCCCGGCCGGGCCGGCCACCGCCTTCGCCGGCCTGCTGATGCCGCGCGCCGGACGGGCCGATCGGCTCCCGTGGCGCGGCGGCGACCGCCGGGGACAGCTCTCGGCGGCCGTGCGCGCCCGGCCGGCCCCGTCGGGTCACCGCGCCGCCACCAGGGCACGCAGCGGTGTGTCCCGCAGCCGGACCACGGCGGGGGCACAGCGCCGCGCCGCGAGCGTCAGGGGCCAGGCGACGAGCGCGCCGGACACCAGCCCGATCAGTACGTCGTGCGGGTAGTGCACGCCGATCCACACCCGCGACGCGGCCATCAGCACGGCGGCCGGCACCGCGATCGCCCCGATTCTGCGGTCGGTCAGCCAGAGCGCCACGGCCGCCGCCGCCGCGACGGCCGCGTGGTTGCTGGGGAAGGACCAGTCGCCGAGCGGCGGGCACGCCTCCACCGTCACGACGTGCAGGGTCCGGCACGGCCGTTGCTCGTGGAAGAGCGATTTCACCAGGTCATTGGCCAAGAAGGCGGCCACCACGGCGAGCGGGGCGCAGAGCGCCATGGCGGTACGGGCGGGATCGGCGGAACGGGAACGCCACCAGCACACGAGCATCAGCAGGGCGAACAGGGCCAGCCCGTAGTCCGACCAGAGACGGACGGAGGAATCCAGGACGGCGGGGGAACGCCGGGCGAGATCGTCGATCCAGGTGTACAGGTCGCCGTCGATCGAGGCGGCGGTGGAGGCGAGCGGCATCAACTGCGGCCTCCCTCGACGGCACGCCGCCCGCGGGAGCGGAGCAGCTCGGTGGCGAGGGGGACGAGGGAGACCGCGACCACGGCCGCGACGAGGGGCAGCAGATAACGGTCGACGTTCGGCACCGAGGACCCCAGCGCGTAGCCCGCCAGGACCAGGCCGACCGTCCAGACCACCCCGCCGACCACTTGCCACAGGGTGAACAGCCGGGCCGGGACCTCGAGCGCCCCGGCCAGGGGGTTGAGCACCGTGCGCACGACGGGTACGAAGCGGGCCAGCACGACCGCCCGCGCGTGGCCGTATCTGCCGAGGAGCTCCTCGGCGCGGGCGGCACCCGCCCGGAGCCGCCCGGAGCGGCTGCGGGCGAGCAGGGCCCGGCCGCCGCGGCGGCCGATCCAGTAACCCGCCTGGGCACCGAGCAGGGCTCCGGCCACCGCGGCGACCAGCACCTGGGGCAACGACAGCCGGACCGGTCCGTGGGCGCTGTCCACGCAGAGCAGGCCCGCCGTGAACAGCAGGGAGTCGCCGGGCAGGAAGAAGCCGACGAGCAGCCCCGTCTCGGCGAAGAGCACGGCGGCGATGCCGAGGGCGCCGAACGCTCCGAGCAGCGATCCCGCGTCCAGCGGGTTCACCGCCTGGGGGCCGACGGCCAGTGAGAAAACGGACACGATGGGGGTCTCCCATAATGGTGAGAGGGCGGCCCGAGAGAACGCCCGGACTGACTACAGTGATGTAGACGGTCTATGTCACTGTAGACGCCCGAAGGGGGAGGAGAGTTCCCATGTCCCAGGTGAAGGGGATACCGGGCGGGGAATCCGGCCCCCGCCCGCACGGTGAACCGGCCGCCGGACCGGCCCCGGAGCACGCGGGGGACTACCCGGCGCCGCTGCCCGAGGCGCCGGAGCGGCGGCCGTCCGGCGAGCTGGAGTCGACGATCCTGGCGGCCCTGTGGGCGGCCGGGACACCCCTCACCCCCGGCCAGGTCCAGGGCGCGATCGGAGTGGAACTGGCCCGCACCACCGTCACCACGATCCTGTCGCGCCTGTACGAGAAGGGCACCGTCACCCGCGCCCGGTCGGGCCGCGGATTCGCCTACACGCCCACCGAGGACGCGCCCGGCCTGACCGCCCGCCGCATGCACAGCGAACTGAGCAAGGAGCAGGACCGCGGCACGGTCCTGGCCCGCTTCGTGTCGCAGCTCACCGACGAGGACGAGCAGCTGCTCCGGGACCTGCTCGACGGCGACGCCCGATGATCTACGCCGTGTGGGTTCCACTGCTGATGCCGTTCCTGGCGGTGCCCGCGGCGCGTCGGCTGGCGGACGCCCTGTCGCCGGTGTCCGCCGCGCGGCTGCTCGCCTCGACGGCCGCCGGACTGGCGCTGTGCGGCATGCTCGCCCTGGCCCTGCTCGTGGTGCCCGGTGCGACCCGGTTCTCCGTCGTGTCCGTCCCGGGCGAACTCGTCCGGCCGCTCTCCGACATCGCCCCCGCCGTCGCCGTTCCCCTGGCCGCCGCCGCCCTGGCGCTGCTGACCGGCTGCGCCACCGCCGTCGCCCGCGCCGCCCGCCGTCACTGGGCGGACCTGCACCGGGGCACGCGGACCGATGAGGCGGCCGGCGGCGAACTGGTCGTCCTGCGCGACAGCCGGCCCGACGCCTACGCGCTGCCGGGCCGCCCCGGGGCCCCCGGCCGGATCGTCGTCACCACGGGCATGCTGCGCGCCCTGGATCCCGCCGAACGCGACGCGCTGCTGGCACACGAACGCGCCCACCTCAAGGGCCGCCACCACCTCTTCGTCGTCGCCGCCGAAGCGGCCGCGCTCTGCCACCCGGCGTTGCGCGCCCTGCGCGCGCCCATGCGCTACGCCCTGGAACGGTGCGCCGACGAGGAGGCCGCCTCCGCCGTCGGCGACCGGCGGATCGCCGCCCGTGCCATCGGTCGGGCCGCCCTCGCCGCACACGCCACCGAAGGAGCCGCCCGCCCCCGGGCGGCCCTCGCCGCGGCGGCCGGTCCCGTACCCCGCCGCGTCGCCGCACTGCTCGGCCGAAGCGCCCCACGCCCCCGCGTCGGCCGCGCCGCGGCCGCGGCACTGCTGGCCTGCCTGATGGTTTCCGGCGCCGCCGCGCTCGACGCGACGAACGATCTGCACCACAGCATCGAGGTGGCGCAGGCAGGGAGCGCGCGGCACTGACCCACTGACCCCTGTACGCCGTCGCACGCCCTTACACGCTCCGTCGCGCTCCCTCGACGATGAACACCTGTACTGCAGAGACCCGTTCCGGCCGCGCCGCCACGCAGACAAGCGACCCCCATGGGGCAGCAGCCGATCGTCATCGAGGCCGCGGGGCACGGCATCCACGACGAGACGGAGGCGCTCCACCGCCACGAACTCGTGGCCCCGGTCGAACTCCCCGGCGGGAGCAGGGCATGGGCCCCACCGGATTCGACGTCCTCAGGCAACTCCTCACCGACGACCGGGCGTCCAAGGACCCGAACCGGCACTGGCCGGCCTGGCGGGAGGGGAAGCACCGGGACGGCTGGATCAACACCTGGGTGGGTGTGACCAGCATGTTCACCGCCTACGGCGCCGACCACCGCCGGCTGCGCAGGCTCGTCGCGCCCGCCTTCACCAAACGGCGGACGGACGAGCTGAGGCCCCGGGTCGAGGAGATCACCGCCGCGCTGCTCGACCGGATGGCCGCCGCCCCCGACGGCCGGGCCGACCTGCGGGCCGCCTTCGCCCATCCGCTGCCGGTGGCCGTCATCTGCGAACTCTTCGGCCCTCCCGAGGACCAAAGGGCCGGGAGCGCACGCCTCGTCAGCGAGATCTTCGACACCACCGCGGCCCCGGAAGCGGCCCTCGCCACCCTGCACCGGGCGCACGCGCTCCTCGCGGACCTGGTCGCCGCCGAACGCGAACGGCCCGCCGGCGACCTCACCAGCGCCCTGATCCCACCCGCGACGAGGAGGGCTCCCGCCTCACCGAGGCCGAACTCGTCGGCACCCTCCTCCTGGTCGTCTCCGCCGGCCACGAGACCACCGTCAACCTGATCGGCAACGCCGTCCACGCCCTGCTCACCCACCCCGGACAACTCGCCCGGGTGCTGGACGGCGAGTTCTCCTGGGACGACGTCGTCGAGGAGACCCTGCGCCGGTCCCCGCCGATCGCCACCCTTCCGGTGCACCTCGCCTGAACCCCCCGCCCGTGCCCCGCCGCGGACGACACTCCTCCCGCGAAGATCGTCGCCGTCATCGGACCGACGCGCCCTGTTCGCCGTGCGGTTCCCGACGCCCTCTGGTGCGCGGCGGTGCGCACGGCCATGCTGTCCGCCGACAGCGCGTGCCGCCCGCAGGAAGGGCCGCGCGACCAGCGTGATTCCAGGAGGATTTGTGGTTCTTGGCACAGTCGGCCGGGCGACCGGGCCGCGAGGGAGGGCCGCGCGTGGGCGCGGGACGGTGACCCGGTCGCTCGTGCTGCTCGCGACCGTGTCCGCGATGACCGTCGGCACGATCGCCCCCGCACTCGCCGATCCGGGCCCCGACCCCCGCCCCCGCACCGCCGCCGAGATACTCAGACCGGTCGCCCCGCCGCCCGCGAGCAACCCGGCGGGGGAGACCCGGTCGGTCGCGGACGGCGACGGCATCGAGACGGCACGCGCCTCCCGCCCGATCGCCCCCGGCGTCCGCCTCGACTCGTACGACCGGCTCGAATCCGACAAGTGGCTGCGGGTCGACCACCTCTCCGTCGACCTGGCCGGCGGCGCAGTGCGCGCCGACTACCTCTCCTCCGGCAAGGTCTCCGAACGGCGCACCGTCTCCGAACTCGCCGCCGGACACGACGCGGGCCGCGGCCGCCGCACCGTCGCCGCGATCAACGCCGACTTCTTCGACATCAACCAGACCGGCGCGCCCGAGGGGATCGGCATCAAGGACGGGGCCACCGTCCAGTCGCCCGCCCCCGGGATCAACCGGGCCGTCGGCATCGGCCCGGACAGCGCGGGGCGCATCCTGAACCTGTACTTCGAGGGCACGCTCACCCTGCCGGCCGGGGAACGGCCGCTCGCCGCGTACAACGCCGCCAACGTGCCCGCCGGAGGAGTCGGCGCGTACACCTCCGCCTGGGGAACCGCCGACCGTGCCCTGACCGTGGACAACGCGAGCCCGGTCGCCGAAGCGGTCGTACGGGACGGCAAGGTCGTCTCCGTCTCGCCCACCCCCGGATCGGGGGCCGTCCCCGACGACACCACCGTCCTGGTCGGACGCGAGGCCGGAGCCGCCGCACTCGACGCGCTGAAGCCCGGTGACCCGGTGTCCCTGACCTACCGGGCCCGCACCGACCGGGGGGCCGTGCCGCGCACCGCCGTCGGCGGCCGGGAACTCCTCGTCGTCGACGGGGTCGCCCAGAACCACGAGGGCGAGGGCAACAACACCGCCGCGCCCCGCACCGCCGTCGGCTTCTCCGAGGACGGCCGCACCATGCAGATCCTCACCGTCGACGGACGGCAGGCCGACAGCGGCGGCGTCACCCTCACCGAACTCGGCCTGATGATGCGGCGCGCCGGTTCGTACAGCGCGCTCAACCTGGACGGCGGCGGATCGTCGACCCTCGTCGCGCGCGAACCCGGCAGCGACGCGCTCCGGGTGGAGAACAGCCCGTCCGACGGCAGCGAACGCACCGTCCCCAACGGCCTCGCCCTCACCGCCCCCGACGGCAGCGGCCGGCTCAAGGGCTTCTGGGTCCGGCCCCACACCTCCGCGGCCACCGCGCCCGGCGTCGACCCCGTCAAGGGCGGCCGCCCCGACCGGGTCTTCCCCGGACTCACCCGACGCCTCACCGCGGCCGGGTACGACGAGACGTACGGCCCCGCACGGGGCACCCCGAGCTGGCACACCGCACGGGCATCGGTCGGCACGGTCGACGGCAACGGGCTCTTCACCGCACGCCGCGGCGGCACCACCACCGTGAGCGCCACGCACGGACCGGCCCGCGGCAGCACGTCCCTGACGGTCCTCGACGCGCTGGCCCGCATCCAGCCCACCACACAGCGGGTGGGCCTCGCCGACGCCGGGGCCACCGGCACGTTCGGCATCGTCGGACTCGACGCCCACGGCACCAGCGCCCCCGTCGAACCGCGTGACGTCGCACTCGACTACGACCGCGCGCTCTTCGACATCCGCGACGACGGCCGGGGCTCCTTCACCGTCGCCTCGCGCACCGGCTCCGGCGCCGGGCAGATCAAGGCGACCGTGGCGGGCACCACCACCGTCCTCGCCGTCGGCGTCGGCCTCACCGAGCAGGCGGTCTCCTCCTTCGACGACGCCGGATCCTGGAAGTTCAGCCAGGCCCGCGCGAGCGGATCGCTGGAGGCCACCCCCGACGGCCACACCGGCACCGGGCTGCGGCTCCGCTACGACTTCACCGGTTCCACCGCCACCCGCGCCGCCTACGCCACACCGCCCCGGCCGGTCGCCGTGGACGGTCAGCCCCAGTCGTTCAAGCTGTGGATCAAGGGCGACGGCAAGGGCGCCTGGCCGACCCTGCACCTCAAGGACGCCGCGGGCTCCGACCAGTTGCTGCGCGGTCCGTACCTCACCTGGACCGGCTGGCGGCAGGTCACCTTCGCCGTGCCGCAGGGAGCCGCCATGCCGCTCTCCGTGCACCGCTTCTACCTCGCCGAGACCGCGGCAGCCAAGCAGTACACGGGCGACGTCGTCATCGACGACCTCACCGCCCAGGTGCCGCCCACCGTCGACCTCCCCGAACAGGCCGCGCCCGCCGACGACCTGATCGACACCGCGGCCGTGACCGGGCGCCGGGACTGGCGGTTCGCGGTGATGTCCGACGCCCAGTTCGTCGCCCGCGACCCGGACAGCGCGATCGTCGCCCAGGCCCGTCGCACCCTGCGCGAGATCAAGGCGGCCGCCCCCGACTTCCTGGTCGTCAACGGCGACCTCGTCGACGAGGGCGCGCCCGAGGACCTGGCCTTCGCCCGGCGTGTCCTCACCGAGGAACTCGGCGACTCGCTGCCCTGGTACTACATACCGGGCAACCACGAGGTGATGGGCGGCAGGATCGACAACTTCGTCGGCGAATTCGGGCCCGCCCAGCGGACGTTCGACCACAAGAGCACCCGCTTCGTCACGCTCGACACCTCCAGCCTCAGCCTGCGCGGCGGCGGCTTCGCCCAGATCCGGCAGCTCCGGGCCCAGCTGGACGCGGCGGCGAAGGACCGCGCCGTGGGCTCGGTCGTGCTGATCGAGCACGTGCCGCCGCGCGACCCCACCGTGCAGAAGGGCAGCCAGCTGGGAGACCGCAAGGAGGCGGCCCTGGTCGAGCAGTGGCTCGCCGGCTTCCGCCGTACGACGGGCAAGGGCGCGGCCTTCATCGGCAGCCACGTGGGGGTCTTCCACGCCTCGCACGTCGATGGAGTGCCGTATCTGATCAACGGCAACTCCGGCAAGGCACCGGCCGGGGCCACGGACGAGGGCGGCTTCACCGGCTGGTCGCTGGTCGGCGCCGACCGCGTCACCGCCGACGAGCAGGCCGCCGCGCGCCTGAGGCCGTGGCAGGGCGGGCCCGACTGGGTCTCCGTGCAGACCCGGGCACACGTCGACGCGCTGAGCATCGACGCGACCCCGGTGCTCGGCACGGGAAGCCGTACGAAGGTGACGGCGACGGCCACCCAGGGCACCCGCGTCGTCCCGGTCGGCTTCCCGATGGCCGCGGACTGGACCGGCTCCCCGAACGTCCACATCGGTGACCGGAACGGCGCCCGCCCCCGGCACACCGCCGTCCTCGACCCGTCCACCGGAACGCTCACCGCGCTCCGGCCGGGCACGATCACCCTCGCCGTGACGGTCAACGGCACGACGCAGCGGACACGGATCGGGATCGTCGCGACCGGAGCCGCGCCGGCGGCCTGACGGGCCGGAGCCCCGCCGACGTCGCCATGCTCCGACGCCGCCCCGCGCCCACGACACGGCGCGGGGCGGCACCGTACGACGGAGGCATCCACCCCGGTACGGCGGGCGGGCCGCACCCGTGGCCCGGTGCGGCCCGCCCGCCGTGGGGTTTCGGCCGCCCCACGCCTTCCGGTCGCCTCACACCTTGCGGTAGCCGTACGCCTCCGTCGCCGCGGCCTCCACCGCCGCGATGTCGCCACCCGCCGACGCGGTGACCACCGCGGCCACCGCGCCCTCCACGAACGGCGCGTCCACCAGCCGCGAGCCCTCCGGCAGCTCGTCGCCCTCGGCCAGCAGCGACTTGACCGTGAGCACCGCGCTGCCCAGGTCCACCAGCAGCGCGACACCCGCACCGGAGTCCACCGACCTGGCGGCCTCGGTGATCAGTTCCGCGCTCGTCCCGAGACCACCCGCGGGAGTGCCGCCGGCGGCCGCCACCGGCGCCGTCGCACCACCCGCGGCAAGCTCCCTGGCCAGTTCGGCGACGGACTCGGCCACCGGGCCGCTGTGCGAGACCAGTACGATCCCGACCTGCTTCCCGCCGCTCATGCCCGCTCCCCGTCCGTCTCCCCGCCGGTCTCCCCGGTCCCGGCCAGCGCGGCGATCAGCAGGGCCGAGGACGTCGCCCCCGGGTCCTGATGACCGATGCTCCGTTCACCCAGATAGCTCGCCCTGCCCTTGCGGGCCTGCATCGGCACCGTCGCCGCGGCCCCCGCCTCCGCCGCCTTCCGGGCCGCCTCGAACGAGGTGCCCAGCACCTCGGCGGCCGGCAGCAGCGCGTCGAGCATCGTCTTGTCCCCGGCCTGCGCCCCGCCCAGCTGCGCCACGGCCGCCACACCCACCCCGAAGGCCTCCGCCAACTCCTGCGGCGTCACCTCCGGGGCGTCGCCCAGGGCCTTTCCGGTACGGCGCAGCAGCGTCCCGTACAACGGGCCCGAGGCCCCGCCGACCGTCGAGATCAGATTCCGGCCGGCGAGCATCAGCAGGGCGCCCGGCGTCTGCGGCCGTTCCTTGTCCAGAACGGCGGTCATCGCGGTGAACCCGCGCTGCATGTTGCTGCCGTGATCGGCGTCCCCGATCGCCGAGTCGAGCTCGGTGAGACGGTCCGCCTCGCGGCCGACCAGGGCGGCGGCCCCGGTCATCCAACGGTGGAAGAAGTCGGCGTCGAGCACATGATCTCCTTGTCGCTCCGGCATGACGGGATTGCGGTACGGACGGATCAGCGGCCCCAGCGCAGCGCGGGCGTCTCCACCGGCGCGTCCCAGAGCCGCAGCAGCTCCTCGTCCACCTGGCAGAGCGTCACCGAACAGCCCGCCATGTCGAGCGAGGTCACATAGTTCCCCACGAGCGTACGAGCTGCCACCACGCCCCGCTCGGACAGCACCCGCTGAACCTCCGCGCCGAACCCGTACAGCTCCAGCAGAGGCGTCGCCCCCATGCCGTTGACCAACACGATCACCGGACCGGTCGGCCGCAGGTCCTCCAGCACCGTGTCCACCGCGAAGTCCGCGATCTCCCGCGACGTCATCATCGGACGCCGCTCCCGCCCCGGCTCGCCGTGGATCCCGATGCCGAGCTCCAGCTCACCCGGCGGCAGATCGAAGGTGGGGGAGCCCTTGGCCGGTGTGGTGACGGCGCCGAGAGCCACCCCGAAGCTCCGCGACGCCTCGTTCACCCGCCGGGCGACGGCCGCCACCCGTTCCAGCGGCGCCCCCTCGTCGGCCGCCGCCCCGGCGATCTTCTCGACGAACAGGGTCGCGCCCGTGCCCCGTCGGCCGGCCGTGTACAGGCTGTCGGTCACCGCCACGTCGTCGTCGACGAGCACCTGGGTCACCTGGATGCCCTCGTCCTCGGCGAGTTCGGCGGCCATCTCGAAGTTCAGGACGTCACCCGTGTAGTTCTTGACCACGAACAGCACCCCCGCCCCGCTGTCGACCGCGGCCGCCGCCCGCACCATCTGATCGGGCACGGGCGAGGTGAACACCTCTCCGGGGCAGGCCGCGGACAGCATGCCGGGGCCGACGAACCCCGCGTGCAACGGCTCGTGCCCGGAACCGCCGCCGGAGACGAGCGCCACCTTCCCGGCCACGGGCGCGTCGCGCCGCACGACGACTCGGTTCTCGACGTCCACGGTCAGCTCGGGGTGGGCGGCGGCCATGCCGCGCAGCGCGTCCGCGACGACGGTCTCGGGAACGTTGATCAGCATCTTCAACGGGATCTCCTGGTGGGGTGGGAGGGACGGGAAGAAGAAGGAGAGCGGCGCCGGGCAGGGGTCTTTGCGGCGAGGCCGTCGGCCCGCCGCCGACTCTACTGACGGGGCGTCGTGTTGTGGCGGAGGCGGCGGAACCGACCTCCGGCCGACGTCCACGGACCCGGCCGGGCAGCCGAACCCACGGGTGCTCCGGGCCGCGCAGGGGTACCGGCCCCGCGGACGCGCCCCGGCGTCGTGCCGTCAGACGCCCGCCGCACGGGCCGCCGCGTACACCTCGGCCGCCACGTCGATCAGCTCCGCGGCGTCACGCGTCGTGCCCTGGAGATCGATCAGGAACTCCGGGACACCCGTTTCGGCATGGGCCACCAGGTCCTCGACGATCTGGGCGACATCGCCGTGGAAGGGGGCGCGGCCCGCACCGGTGACCGGCTCGGCGCTGTACCTGGCGTTCACCCGGGCACAGACACGGAGCGGTCGCTCCCGGCCGCGCTCGGCCGCCAGGTCCCGCACCTGCTTCCACTGCTCGGCCAGCCGGCCGGCGCCCATCGCGACGGGCATCCAGCCGTCCGCCCGGTCGACCAGCCGGCGCGTGGCCCGCGGGCCGGTCGCCGGCAGATAGACCGGAATGGGACGCGCCGGCTTCGGACCGACCTCGGACGGGGCGATCGTGGTCAGTTTGCCCCGGTACGAGACCGGGTCCGGCCCCCAGACGGCCGCGCACACGTCCAGCAGCTCGTCCAGGACCGCGCCCCGCTTCTCGAAGGGGGCCACGGAGGCCGCCGCGTACTCGTCGAGCGACCAGCCCGTGCCGAGCCCCGCGACCACCCGGCCGCCGCTCGCGGCGTCGAGCGAGGCGAGCGAGCGGGCCAGCTGGAACGGTACGTGCAGCGGCGCGACCAGGACGCTGGTGCCCAGTCGGGCCCGCTCCGTCGCCCCGGCGGCGAGCGCGAGCGTGATCAGCGGGTCGGCGACACTGCGGTACTGGTCGGGCCACGGCAGACCCGGTACGCCGTACAGCCCCTGCGTGGCGGGTTCGGGGAAGATGATCCGCTCGAAGACCCACAGGCTCTCGTAGCCGGTCTCCTCCGCCGCGCGTGCCACGGCGGCCACATCGCGGCCGATGTCGTACTGCTTCATCTGCGGAAGACCGAGACCGAGCGAGACCGGCATGTGTGCACTCCTTCGGACGGGCAGTGGGACAACCACCGTATGGCACCCGTCTGTTGAGCGGTCGGCATGATGTCCGGAGCGGCGCCGGAAAGGCGGTGGACGGCCCGCGCGGCGTGCGGCGGGAGCGGTGCCCGGCACGGTGCGCGGGCCGGGCGGGGAGGGGCGGCGACGGGCCCGCCGGGCAGGGAACGGGGCGGTCCGGACCGGCCCGCGGCAGGGGTGACGCGTGTCGCCCGCCCGCGGGGACGGGGTCCTGTCGAGTCGGGGGCGATCACGAGATATCTTGATGTCAAGCAATGTTGTAGACGTGGAGCGGAGCACAGGGTGACTGACTCGACCATCATCTATACGCACACCGACGAGGCCCCGGCCCTGGCGACCTATTCGTTCTTGCCCGTGGTCCAGGCCTACGCCTCGACGGCCGGTGTCAACGTCGAGAGCCGTGACATCTCGCTGGCCGGACGCATCATCGCGGGCTTCCCCGAGCGTCTCGAGGAGGGCCAGCGCATCGAGGACGCGCTCGCCGAGCTCGGTGAGCTGGCCAAGCGGCCCGAGGCCAACATCATCAAGCTGCCGAACATCTCGGCGTCGATCCCGCAGCTGAAGGCCGCCATCGCCGAGCTCCAGGCGCAGGGCTACGCGCTTCCGGACTACCCGGACGACCCGCAGACCGATGAGGACAAGGACGTCCGCGCGCGCTACGACAAGGTCAAGGGCAGCGCGGTGAACCCCGTGCTGCGCGAGGGCAACTCCGACCGCCGTGCCCCCGCCTCGGTCAAGAACTACGCCAAGGCGCACCCGCACCGCATGGGCAAGTGGAGCGCCGACTCGAAGACGAACGTCGCCACCATGGGCGTCGACGACTTCCGCTCCACCGAGAAGTCCGTGGTCGTCCCCGAGGCCGGTTCGCTGCGCATCGAGCTCGCCGGCGACGACGGCAGCACCACCGTGCTGCGCGAGTCGGTGCCGGTGCTCGCGGGCGAGGTCGTCGACGCCGCGGTCATGCGCGTCGCCGCCCTGCGCGAGTTCCTCGCCGCGCAGGTGGCCCGTGCCAAGGCCGAGGGCGTGCTGTTCTCCGTCCACCTCAAGGCCACCATGATGAAGGTCTCCGACCCGATCATCTTCGGCCACGTGGTCCGCGCCTTCTTCCCGAACACCTTCGCCAAGTACGGCGACGTGCTCGTCGCGGCCGGTCTCTCCCCGAACGACGGCCTCGGCGCCATCCTCAAGGGCCTGGACTCGGTGCCGCACATCGGCGCCGAGATCAAGGCCTCCTTCGAGGCCGAGCTCGCCGAGGGCCCCGCGCTGGCCATGGTCGACTCGGACAAGGGCATCACCAACCTGCACGTGCCCAGCGACGTCATCGTCGACGCCTCCATGCCGGCCATGATCCGCACCTCCGGTCACATGTGGGGCCCCGACGGCCAGGAGGCCGACACCCTCGCCGTGCTGCCCGACAGCAGCTACGCGGGCGTCTACCAGGTCGTCATCGACGACTGCCGTGCCAACGGCGCCTTCGACCCGTCCACCATGGGCTCGGTGCCGAACGTCGGCCTGATGGCGCAGAAGGCCGAGGAGTACGGCAGCCACGACAAGACCTTCGAGATCCCGGCCACCGGCACGGTGCGGGTCCTCGACGGCAACGGCGACGTCGTGCTGGAGCAGGCCGTGGGCGCGGGCGACATCTTCCGCATGTGCCAGGCCAAGGACCTGCCGATCCAGGACTGGGTCAAGCTCGCCGTCACCCGGGCCCGCGCCACCGGCGTCCCGGCCGTGTTCTGGCTCGACGAGGACCGCGCCCACGACGCGCAGCTGATCACCAAGGTCAGGAAGTACCTCGCCGACCACGACACCGAGGGCCTGCAGATCGAGATCATGTCGCCGGAGAAGGCGACCGCGTTCTCGCTGGAGCGCATCCGCCGGGGCGAGGACACCATCTCGGTCACCGGCAACGTGCTGCGCGACTACCTGACCGACCTGTTCCCGATCCTGGAGCTGGGCACGAGCGCGAAGATGCTCTCCGTCGTCCCGCTCATGAACGGCGGCGGCCTGTTCGAGACCGGGGCCGGCGGCTCCGCGCCCAAGCACGTCCAGCAGCTCGTCAAGGAGAACTACCTCCGCTGGGACAGCCTGGGCGAGTTCTTCGCGCTCGCGGCCAGCTTCGAGCACCTGTCGACGACCACGGGCAACGCCCGCGCCAAGGTCCTCGCCGACACGCTCGACCGCGCGACCGGCACCTTCCTCAACGAGGACAAGTCGCCGAGCCGCAAGCTGGGCGGCATCGACAACCGCGGCAGCCACTTCTACCTGGCCCTGTACTGGGCCCAGGAGCTGGCGCAGCAGACCGAGGACGCGCAGCTCGCGCAGGCCTTCGGCGAGCTCGCGAAGACGCTGGGCGAGCAGGAGCAGACCATCGTCGACGAGCTGATCGCGGTGCAGGGCTCGCCGGCCGACATCGGCGGCTACTACCAGCCCGACCCGGCCAAGGCCGCCGCCGTCATGCGGCCGTCGGAGACGTTCGTCCGGGCCATCGCCTCCATCGGCTGACGGAACGACCGAAGGAACAGCCGCGGAACGGGGTGCGCCCGCGCACCCCTTCCCCGCCCCGGCCGGCACCGCGCCCGGCCGGGGCGGTTCCGTGTCCGGGACCGGTGCGGGGCGATCCGCGCGAACCGGGTACGGGAAACCGCCCCGGCGTGTAGGTTCGCAGCCCGGACCGACCGTCACTGGAGGGCAGGAACCGTGCTGACAGGCAGGAACGCCGTGGTCACCGGAGGATCGCGGGGCATCGGCCGCGCCATTGTCGAACGGCTCTGCCGCGACGGGGCGCGCGTGGTCTTCAACTACGCCACCGACGACGAGGCGGCCCGGGAGGTCGTCCGCGCGGTACGGGAGGGCGGTGGCGAGGCACGGGCCGTCCGGCAGGACCTCGCGGACCCGGACGGCCCGGAGCGGCTGATGGCGGTCGCCGAGGAGGAGCTCGACGGGCTGGACATCCTGGTCAACAACGCCGCCCTCTGCCCCGCCCCGTCCCTGATCGCGGACACCGACCCGGAGCTCTTCGACCGGGTGATGGCGGTCAACACCCGCGCGGTCTTCCTGACGATCCGTCACGCGGCCCTGCGGATGCGCGACGGCGGCCGCATCGTGAACATCTCCACGGCCAACACCGTGCGGCCGGGCCCCGGCATCTCCGCCTACGCCGCCGGCAAGGGCGCGCTCGAACAGCTCACCGCCGTGGCGGCCCACGAACTCGGATCCCGCGCGATCACCGTCAACACCGTCTCGCCCGGAGCCACCGACACCGACATGCTGCGCGCCGCCAACCCGCCGCAGGCACTGGAGACGGTCGTCGGCATGACCCCCCTGCGGCGGCTGGGGGAGCCCGCCGACGTGGCCGACGTGGTGGCCTTCCTCGTCGGCCACGACGGGCGCTGGATCACGGGACAGAACGTACGGGCGACGGGCGGGCTGGCCTGAACGACGCCCTGCGGACCCGTGACGGCACCGGTCGCGGACGCGCCCCGGGCCCCCCGCGTCCGGCGGCGCCCTGACGGGTGAAAGTCGCGCGACGGCGGGTGCAGGGCCGCGCACGGCCGCTTCGCGGCTGATTTGCTGCACCTGGAATCCGGCGTGACGCGCGCGGACCGGTCCGCGCGTCGGCCGGGTGGGGCCGGGCGCCCCTGCCGGGTGCCCGGCCCCACCCGCGCATGACGATCGAAGGAGCGTCCCAGTGACGACGACGGGCACAGCAGGGGAGACCGAGGAGGAGGAGTACGAGAACGAACTCCCGGTCCGGCGCAAGCGGCCGGGAAACGTCGTCGTCAAGTGGCTGACCACCACCGACCACAAGACGATCGGCACGATGTACCTGGTCACGTCGTTCGCGTTCTTCGTCCTCGGTGGGGTGCTGGCCCTGGCCATGCGCGCCGAACTGGCCCGTCCGGGAATCCAGATCCTGTCGCCCGAGCAGTTCAACCAGGCGTTCACGATCCACGGCACGATCATGCTGCTGATGTTCGCGACGCCGCTGTTCGCCGGGTTCACCAACTGGATCATGCCGCTGCAGATCGGTGCGCCCGACGTGGCGTTCCCGCGGCTGAACATGTTCGCCTACTGGCTGTACCTCTTCGGCTCGGTCATCGTCGTGGCGGCCTTCCTCACGCCGAGCGGGGCCGCGGACTTCGGCTGGTTCGCCTACTCCCCGCTGACCGACGCGGTCCGCTCGCCGGGCATCGGCGGCGACATGTGGATCATGGGCCTGGCCTTCTCCGGCTTCGGCACGATCCTCGGTTCGGTCAACTTCATCGCCACGATCATCTGCATGCGTGCCCCCGGCATGACCATGTTCCGCATGCCGATCTTCACCTGGAACGTCCTGCTGACCGCTGTCCTGGTCCTGATGGCCTTCCCGGTGCTCGCCGCGGCCCTGCTGGTGCTGGAGGCCGACCGCAAGTTCGGTGCCCACGTCTTCGACCCGGCCAACGGCGGCGCACTGCTCTGGCAGCACCTCTTCTGGTTCTTCGGCCACCCGGAGGTGTACATCATCGCCCTGCCGTTCTTCGGCATCGTCAGCGAGGTCATCCCGGTCTTCAGCCGGAAGCCGATCTTCGGCTACGTCGGACTGATCAGCGCGACGATCGCCATCGCGGGCCTCTCCGTGACCGTGTGGGCGCACCACATGTACGTCACGGGCGGTGTGCTGTTGCCGTTCTTCTCGTTCATGACATTTCTCATCGCGGTACCGACCGGTGTGAAGTTCTTCAACTGGATCGGCACGATGTGGAAGGGCTCGTTGTCCTTCGAGACCCCGATGCTCTGGGCCGTCGGCTTCCTGGTCACCTTCCTGTTCGGTGGTCTGACCGGTGTGATCCTGGCGTCGCCCCCGCTGGACTTCCACGTCTCGGACTCGTACTTCGTCGTCGCGCACTTCCACTACGTCGTCTTCGGCACCGTGGTCTTCGCGATGTTCTCCGGATTCCACTTCTGGTGGCCGAAGTTCACCGGGAAGATGCTGGACGAGCGGCTCGGCAAGATCACGTTCTGGACGCTGTTCACGGGCTTCCACGGCACGTTCCTGGTGCAGCACTGGCTCGGTGCCGAGGGCATGCCGCGTCGTTACGCGGACTACCTCGCCGCGGACGGCTTCACCGCGCTGAACACGATCTCGACGATCGCCTCGTTCCTGCTCGGCCTGTCGATGCTGCCGTTCTTCTACAACGTGTGGAAGACCGCCAAGTACGGCAGGGACGTCGCCACCGACGACCCGTGGGGCTACGGCCGCTCGCTGGAGTGGGCGACCTCCTGCCCGCCGCCGCGGCACAACTTCCTCACCCTGCCCCGGATCCGTTCCGAATCCCCGGCCTTCGACCTCCACCACCCCTCGCTCCGCGCACTCGACGAGGTCCTCAACCGCCCCGGCGCCGGGACGACCGGCACCCCGGGGGACACCCGGGCGTGAGTACGGCGCCCCGGGACGAGGAGGGACGAGTGGACCCGGCCGAGGAAAGCGCCCGCGGACTGGCGCAGCTGCAGGGCTATCTGCTGTGGAGCGCCGAGATCGAGGAGGCCCGCCGCCGGGCGGCCCGCTTCACCGACGAACTGCCCTGGCTCACCACCGCCCAGCGCGAGGACGTGGAACGGGTCTACACGGCCGACCGGCTCACGGCGGCACGGACGACGCTCGCCCGGATCGCCGCCCGGTCCACCGCGCTGCGCGACGAGTACGAGACGCGCTACCGCAGGCTCAAGGCCCGCTGCGTGGCCACCGGCGTCGTGCTCGTCGGCGCGGCCGGCGGCACCTGCGCGGCGCTCGCCCTGCTGTCCCGCTGACCGCGCGCCGTCGTCCGTCCGCCGCCCTCAGCAGGCGAAGTCCGCGCCGACTCGTAAGGATGAGTGACGACGGGCGCGTGCGACGTGGCAGGCGAACGGACGACCGTGCAGGCCCGAGAAGGGACGAACACCGTGGCACGACCCAGGATTCTCGTTGTCGGCGCCGGATTCGCCGGGGTGGAATGCGTACGCCGGCTGGAGCGCGGGCTCCTCCCGGGCGAGGCGGAGATCGCACTCGTCGCCCCGTTCTCGTACCAGCTCTACCTCCCCCTGCTGCCCCAGGTGGCAGCCGGTGTCCTCACCCCGCAGTCGGTCGCCATCTCGCTGCGCCGCAGTCAGAAGCACCGCACCCGGATCGTCCCGGGCGGGGCGATCGGGGTGGACCCCAAGGCGAAGATCTGCATCATCCGCAAGATCACCGACGAGATCGTCCACGAGCCCTACGACTACATCGTGCTCAGCCCCGGCAGCGTCACCCGCACCTTCGACATCCCCGGCCTGCTGGACCACGGCCGGGGCATGAAGACCCTGGCCGAGGCCGCGTACGTACGCGACCACGTGATCTCCCAGCTCGACCTCGCCGACGCCAGCCAGGACGAGCACGAGCGGGCCTCGCGGCTGCAGTTCGTGGTGGTCGGCGGCGGGTACGCGGGCACCGAGACGGCCGCCTGCCTGCAGCGTCTCACCAGCAACGCGGTCAAGCGCTACCCCCGGCTCGACCCGGATCTGATCAAGTGGCACCTCATCGACATCGCCCCGAAGCTGATGCCCGAACTGGGGGACAAGCTCGGCCGCAGCGCCCTGGAGGTGCTGCGCGCCCGGGGCATCGAGGTGTCGCTCGGCGTCTCGGTCGCCGAGGCCACCGCCGACACGGTCACCTTCACCGACGGCAGGGTGCTGCCCTGCCGCACCCTGATCTGGACCGCCGGAGTAGCCGCGAGCCCGCTCGTCGCCACCTTCGACGCGGAGACGGTGCGCGGCCGGCTCGCCGTGACGGCCGAGTTGCGCCTGCCCGGCCTCGACGGCGTCTTCGCGCTCGGCGACTGCGCTGCCGTACCGGACCTGAGCAAGGGCGACGGGGCGGTCTGCCCGCCCACCGCGCAGCACGCCATGCGCCAGGGCCGCAGGGCTGCCGGCAACCTCATCGCGGCGTTGCGCAACCAGCCGTTGAAGCCGTACGTCCACAGGGACCTCGGCCTCGTCGTGGACCTCGGCGGCAAGGACGCCGTCTCCAAGCCGCTCGGCATCGAGATGCACGGAGTTGCCGCACAGGCCGTCGCCCGCGGCTACCACTGGTCGGCGCTGCGGACCAATGTCGCCAAGGCGCGGGTCATGACCAACTGGATGCTGAACGCCGTCGCGGGAGACGACTTCGTCCGCACCGGTTTCCAGGCCCGGAACCCGGTCAAGCTGCGGGACTTCGAGTACACGGACGCCTATCTGACCCCGGCCCAGGTCCGCGAGTACACCGCCGCACTGCACACCGGCACCTGAGCCCGCACCGCGCCGCTCCGGCCCCCCTCGCGGCGGGGCCGGAGCGGCGGCCGGCCGGATCAGCCGCCGTTCGCGTGCCCGGCCGTCAGCCGGGGGTCCCGCTCGACCACCGGGTCCAGGATGCTGTCGATCCCCTTCATCAGCTCCTCGTCGAGCGTCACCCCGGCCGCCGCGGCGTTCTCCGTCACCTGCTCGGGCCGGGAGGCGCCGATGATCGCGGCGGAGACGTTCGTGTTCTGCAGGACCCACGCGACCGCGAGCTGGGCCAGGCTGAGACCGGCGCCGTCGGCGAGCGGCCGCAGTCGCTGGACGCGCTCCAGCACCTCGTCGCGCAGCCAGCCGGCGACCATGTCCGCGCCGCCCTTCTCGTCCGTCGCCCGGGAACCGGCGGGCAGCGGCGCACCGGGCTTGTACTTGCCCGTGAGCGCGCCCTGGGCGATCGGGGACCAGACGATCTGGCCGATGCCCAGCTCTTCGGACGCGGGCACCACATCGCTCTCGATCACCCGCCAAAGCGCCGAGTACTGCGGCTGGTTGGAGATCAGCGGCACCCGCAGCTCGCGGGCCAGCCCGTGCGCGGCGCGGAGCTGGTCGGCGGTCCACTCCGAAACACCGATGTACAGGGCCTTGCCGGAACGGACGACGTCGGCGAACGCCTCCATGGTCTCTTCCAGCGGCGTGGTGTGGTCGTAGCGATGGGCCTGGTACAGGTCCACGTAATCCGTCTGCAGGCGGCGCAGCGAACCGTCGATGGACTCCATGATGTGCTTGCGGCCGAGCCCCCGGTCGTTGTGTCCGGGACCGGTCGGGAAGTAGACCTTGGTGAACACCTCCAGACCTTCACGGCGTTCGCCCCTGAGCGCCCGGCCCAGGACGGCCTCGGCCCGGGTCTCGGCGTAGACGTCCGCGGTGTCGAAGGTGGTGATCCCGGCGTCCAGGGCGGCGCGGATGCAGGCGACCGCCGCGTCCTCCTCCACCTGGGAACCGTGGGTGAGCCAGTTTCCGTAAGCGATCTCACTGATGGTCAGGCCGCTGCGGCCGAGCCGGCGGAACTCCATGTGACTGCTCTCCCTGCGTTCGTGAGGCGCATCGTGCAATGGTCCGGCCATGCTATTGCGCCGGACCGGTGCCGTCCGGGCGGACCCGGGCCTCCGGAACGGCGCGGTGCACGGCGCGGAGGAGGGCCCCGATATCCGGTTGCCGCGGCGTTCGCGGAGTGATGTGGTTCTCCGGGGCACCCGCCCGCTCCACTCGTTCCGGCCTGCGCCCCGGGTGCGGAGGAGTCAATTTGTCGCTCTGCATCACCGCACTGACCGACCCCGATCGGTCCGGCGGGAGCCACCGCCTGGTCTGGCTCGCCTCCGATTCCGGGGGCAGCCCGCTCGGCTCGGCGTTCCTGCGCGTCTTCACCCGCGAGGGCCAGGACCACCTCGCCGAACTGGAGCTCCACGTCCATCCGGCGGAGCGCCGCAAGGGGGTCGGATCGCGGCTGTTCGACACGGCGGTCGCCGCCGCCCGCGAGAAGGGGCGGCGCAGCGTCATCGCGCAGGTCGAGGCCGATTCCCCGGGGGACGGTTTCCTGCGGGCCAAGGGGCTGCGCAAGGTGCTGACCCTCACCTACGTCCGGCTTACGCTGGCGAAGGTTGACACCGGGGCCCTGCGCCGGACCGTCGGGCAGCCGCATCCGGGCTACCGGCTCATCTCCTGGGACGGCCCCGTCCCCGACGAACTCGCGCCGACGTTCGCCGCGTCCCGCCGGGCCATGGACGACATGCCCATGGACGACACCGACTTCGGCACGGTCGTCTGGGACGTGGACCGGGTCCGGTCCGCGGCGGCGGCCGTCGCGGCACGCGGCGACCTGCTCCACACGGTCGCGGCGGTCGACGAGTCCGACGACACGATCGTGGGCTTCACGGAACTCGTCGTCCCGGGCGACGGGAAGGGCGACGGTCAGCACTACGGCACCGGGGTTCTTCCCGAGCACCGGGGACACGGCCTCGGCCGGTGGATGAAGGCCCGGTCCATCCTCGGGGCCCGCGAGCACCACCCGGACCTGGCAGGGCTGTTGACCGACACCGCCGACAGCAATGCGCACATGCGACGCATCAACGACGAGCTCGGCTACGAACCGACCCGCAAATCGGTCGAGTACCAGCTCGATCTGTAGGAACCGTCCGTCCGGTGGCCGGGGCGAGGCCCCGGCCACCGGCCTGCTTCCGGATCAGGCCGTGCCCCGGAACGCGCCCAGGATCTGCTCGGCCGCGAGCGTGGCCGTCAACTCGCCGTCCCGTACCCGCTGTTCGAGCGACGGGGCGAGCGCACGCACCGCCGGATGGCCGTGCAGGCTCTCCAGCAGCTCGTCCCGCACCATCGTCCACGTCCAGTCGATCTGCTGGTCGCGCCGCTTCGCGGCGAGCCGACCGGTCGATTCGAGCAGTGCGCGGTGCTGCTCCAGCCGCTCCCACAAGGTGTCGAGACCGGTGGACTCGCGCGCGCTGCAGGTGAGCACCGGCGGCGTCCACGCCGCGTCCGCCGGGTGCATCAGCCGCAGCGCACCGGCCAGTTCCCGGGCCGCCGCCCGCGCGTCGCGCTCGTGCGGGCCGTCCGCCTTGTTGACCGCGACGGCGTCCGCCAGCTCCAGGACGCCCTTCTTGATGCCCTGGAGCTGATCGCCGGTACGGGCCAGGGTCAGCAGCAGAAACGTGTCGACCATGTTGGCCACCGCCGTCTCCGACTGGCCCACGCCGACCGTCTCCACCAGCACCACGTCGTAACCCGCGGCCTCCATCACCACGATGGACTCCCGGGTCGCCTTCGCCACCCCGCCGAGCGTGCCGGCCGTGGGGGACGGGCGCACATACGCCGCCGGGTCCACCGCGAGACGCTCCATCCTGGTCTTGTCGCCCAGGATGGAGCCCCCCGTACGGCTGGAGGAGGGGTCGACGGCCAGCACCGCGACCCGGTGCCCGAGCCCGGTGAGCATCGTGCCGAGGGCGTCGATGAAGGTGGACTTGCCCACGCCCGGCACCCCGCTGATGCCGATCCGCCGGGCCGCGCCGGAGTGCGGCAGCAGCTCGCGCAGCAACTGCTGGGCCAGCACCCGGTGATCGGGGCGGGTGGACTCGACGAGAGTGACGGCCCGCGCGATCTGCGCGCGCCTCCCGTCGAGCACCCCCTTCACATAGCTGTCGATGTCGATCTTCGGAGCCATCGGGTCAGCGGCTCACAGCTCGTGGCCGAGCACGGCACCGAGCCGCGTCACCAGGTCGTACGCGGCGTCCGGGATCACCGTGCCGGGCGGGAACACGGCCGTGGCGCCCGCCTCGTGCAGCGCGTCGACGTCCTGCGGCGGAATCACCCCGCCCACCACGATCATGATGTCCTCGCGCCCCTCGGCCGCCAGCTCCTCACGGAGCGCCGGCACGAGCGTGAGGTGCCCGGCGGCCAGCGAGGAGACGCCCACGACGTGCACGTCCGCCTCCACCGCCTGCCTCGCCACCTCGGCCGGCGTCTGGAACAGCGGGCCGACGTCCACGTCGAAGCCCAGGTCCGCGAAGGCCGTCGAGATCACCTTCTGGCCGCGGTCGTGACCGTCCTGCCCCATCTTGGCGACCAGGATGCGCGGACGGCGTCCCTCGGCCTCCTCGAACCTGTCCACCAGTGCCCGGGTCCGGTCCACGGAAGGGGACTCACCCGCCTCGTTGCGATACACACCGGAAATCGTACGGATCTGGCCGGCGTGCCTTCCGTAGACCTTCTCCAGTGCGTCCGAGATCTCACCCACGGTCGCCATCGCGCGGGCCGCGTCGACGGCCAGCGCCAGCAGATTGCCCTCCAGACCGGGGCCGGGCTCCCGCTCGGCCGCCGCGGTCAGCGCGCGCAGCGCGGCCCGGCAGGCCGACTCGTCGCGCTCCTCGCGCAGTCGGCGCAGCTTCTCGATCTGCTGGGCACGCACCGAGGAGTTGTCGACCTTGAGCACCTCGATCTGCTCGTCGGTCTCCACCCGGTACTTGTTGACCCCGATCACCGGCTGGCGGCCGGAGTCGATCCGCGCCTGGGTGCGCGCCGCGGCCTCCTCCACCCGGAGCTTCGGGATGCCCGCGTCGATGGCCCGCGCCATGCCGCCCGCCGCCTCGACCTCCTCGATGTGCTGCCAGGCCCGGCGCGCCAGGTCGTACGTCAGCTTCTCCACGTACGCGCTGCCGCCCCACGGGTCGATCACCCGGCCGGTGCCCGACTCCTGCTGGAGCAGCAGCTGGGTGTTGCGGGCGATCCGCGCGGAGAAGTCCGTCGGCAGGGCCAGCGCCTCGTCGAGCGCGTTGGTGTGCAGCGACTGGGTGTGCCCCTGGGTGGCGGCCATCGCCTCCACACAGGTCCGGGTCACGTTGTTGAACACGTCCTGCGCGGTCAGCGACCACCCGGACGTCTGCGAATGGGTGCGCAGGGAAAGGGACTTGGCGTTCTTCGGCTCGAACTGACCGACCAGCTTGGCCCAGAGCAGCCGGGCCGCCCGCAGCTTCGCGATCTCCATGAAGAAGTTCATGCCGATCGCCCAGAAGAACGACAGCCGCGGCGCGAACGCGTCCACGTCCAGCCCCGCCTCCCGCCCGGCCCGCAGGTACTCCACCCCGTCCGCCAGGGTGTACGCCAGCTCCAGATCGGCCGTCGCACCCGCTTCCTGGATGTGGTAGCCGGAGATGGAGATCGAGTTGTAGCGCGGCATCTTCTGCGAGGTGTACGCGAAGATGTCGGAGATGATCCGCATCGAGGGCTTGGGCGGATAGATGTAGGTGTTGCGGACCATGAACTCCTTCAGAATGTCGTTCTGAATGGTCCCGGCCAGCTTCTCCGGCCCGACGCCCTGCTCCTCCGCGGCCACGATGTACAGCGCGAGCACGGGCAGCACCGCGCCGTTCATCGTCATCGACACCGACATCCGGTCCAGCGGGATGCCGTCGAAGAGCTGACGCATGTCGTAGATCGAGTCGATCGCCACGCCCGCCATGCCGACGTCACCGGTCACCCGCGGGTGGTCGCTGTCGTAGCCGCGGTGGGTCGGCAGGTCGAAGGCGACGGACAGCCCCTTCTGCCCGGCCGCGAGATTGCGGCGGTAGAAGGCGTTGGACTCCTCGGCGGTGGAGAACCCGGCGTACTGCCGGATCGTCCAGGGCTGGTTGACGTACATCGTCGGGTACGGGCCCCGCAGATACGGGGCGATGCCCGGGTACGTGCCGAGGAAGTCGAGCCCTTCCAGGTCGCGCCCGGTGTACAGCGGCTTGACCGCGATGCCTTCCGGGGTCTGCCACAGCAGGTCGTCGTCCGAGCCGCCGGAGGACTCCTTCACCGAGGCACGCCACTGGTCCTCGGACACTTCGGCGGCACCGCCCGGACCGAGCTCGATCCCGGAGAAGTCGGGGATACGCATTACGCCACATCCATACGGTCGAGGAGGGAGGAGAGCACGGCCACCACGTCGGAGCCGGCGAAGACGTACTCGTCGACACCGGCGTGCTCGCCGGGCCGGCCCGCCAGGAACACCCGCCGCGCACCCGCCGACCGCAGCGCCCCGGCGACCGCCGCGGCCTGCTCGACGTAGAGCGCGTCGCTGGAACACAGACACGCCACGGTGGCCCCGGAGGCCGAGAACGCCTCGGCGGCCGTCGTCGCGTCGACGGAGACCGGGTCGTGGACCGGCTCGATGCCGCCCGCCTGGAACAGGTTCGAGGCGAACGACGCCCGCGCGGTGTGGGCCGCGGCGGGCCCGAGCGCGGCGAGGAACACCTTCGGCCGCTGCCCGGTCGCCGCGAGATGCGCGTCCGACCGGGCGCGCAGCGCTTCGAACGCCTCGTCGCGGCGGACCCTGGGCAGACCGCCCCGGGCCACCGGATCGGCGGGGGCCGCCTCGCGCTCCACCGGGCGCTCCGCCAGCAGCGGGAACTCGCTCACCCCGGTGATCGGCTCCTTGCGGCGCGCCAGGTCCTTGCTGCGCGCCGCCCAGGTGGCCGCGAGACGCTCACCGATCATCCCGGAGCGCAGGGCGGCGGCCTGACCGCCGGAGCGCTCGATCTCCTGGAAGAACGACCAGGCGGCATCGGCGAGTTCGGCGGTGAGCCGCTCCACGTACCAGGAACCGCCGGCCGGGTCGATCACCCGGGCCAGGTGCGACTCCTCCAGCAGGATCGTCGACGTGTTGCGGGCGATGCGCCGGGCGAACGCGTCCGGCAGCCCCAGGGAGTGGTCGAACGGCAGCACGGTGACGGAGCCGGCCCCGCCGACCCCCGCACCCAGACAGGCCAGCGTCGTCCGCAGCATGTTCACCCACGGATCGCGCCGCGTCATCATCACCGGGGACGTCACCGCGTGCTGGCGCTGCGCCCCGGCACCGGCGGCCCCGCACACCTCGGCCACCCGGGACCAGAGCCGTCGCGCGGCCCGCAGCTTGGCGATGGTCAGGAACTGGTCGGCGGTCGCCGCGTACCGGAACTCCAGCTGCCCGCAGGCCTGTTCGACCGTGAGACCGGCCTCCGTCAGCTCCCGGAGGACGGCGACGCCGGTCGCCAGCGAGGCCCCCAGTTCCTCGGCGGCCGAGCCCCCGGCCTCGTGGTACGGCAGCGCGTCCACGGTCAGTGCCCGCAGTCCGGGGAACTCCCGTGCGCACCGCAGCGCCCAGCGGATCGCCTCCGACGGGTCGGGTTCGGCGCCGCTGCGGGCCGCCAGACCGAACGGGTCCGCGCCGAGGTTTCCGCGAAGGTCCGGGGCTCCGACCCCGCGCTCCGCGGCGATCCGCAGCAACTCCGCGGCTGCGGCGTCGAGTTCGCCACCGGCGTCGAGGACCACGGGGGCCAGGTCGAGGTAGACGCCGTCCAGCGCTCTCGCCAGACCGGGCACCGGAACACCTCCGGCGCCGCCCACGGTCAGCCACAACGAGGTGACGCCGTTCTCCAGATCGGCGAGCACCGCCTCGTTGAGCCGTGCGGGATCGGCGAGGCTGTGCCGCTGCCGTACGTCCCAGCCGCCCGCCGCATTGCCCTCGGCCTTGCTGCCGCGGGTGAAGGGGACGAAGCCCGGACGTCCGGCATCGGGTGCGCTGTCGCGCGAAGTGTAGAGAGGGCGGGTGATGAGCCCGTCCTCCACCGTGGTGGACAGCGCTTCCTCGGCGGCCGTACCCGCGACCTCCTTGCCCGACTTGCGCAGCACGCCCTCGACGAGGCGTTGCCACTGCTCATGGGCGGGGGCGGGGAATTCGGCGGCCAACGAAAGCCCGTCGGCAGGCAGGACCGTCATGCCCAGATGCTAGGTCAGGTCACTGGAGGGCAGCATGCGTTCCGCTTGTGACCTTGCACTCTCCGACCGCACTTGATCCTTCACGCACCGTGGCGTAGCCCGGCCGCTGCCGATGCCCGGTGCTTCCTCCATCCCGCCTGGCATTTGCTCCGTAGAACGCCGCAACGCATTGCAGCTGCCAGATCAATTCGAATATCTTGTCGCACATGCAGTCCTACACCATCGGGCAGGCAGCGCGCCTGCTGGGAGTGAGCCCCGACACGGCGCGCCGCTGGGCGGACGCCGGAAGGGTCGCGACCCACCGTGACGAAAGCGGCCGCAGGCTCATCGACGGCCGCGACCTGGCCGCGTTCTCCATCGAGATCGGCCAGGGCGGCGGGAGCGAGGACGACCCCTCGTACACCTCGGCCCGCAACGCCTTCCCGGGCATCGTCACCGCGGTGAAGCTCGGCGACGTCGCGGCACAGGTCGAGATCCAGGCGGGCCCGCACCGGCTGGTCTCCCTGCTCACCCGGGAGGCCGTCGAGGAACTCGGGCTGGAGGTCGGCATGCGGGCCACCGCCCGGGTGAAGTCCACCAACGTGCACATCGACCGCATCTGATCGCACACCGCCCACGACGCACCCCCTCCCCAAGGAGCCACCGTCACCATGACGACCACCCCCGGCAGACGCCGCGTTGCCGCCGTGCTCGCGACCGCCGCCCTGCTGCTCCCGCTCGCCGCCTGCGGCAGCGGTGACGAGAAGGAACCCGCCGGAAAGTCCGCGCCGTCCTCCGGTGCCCGGCTGACGGTGCTCGCGGCGGCCTCCCTCACCGATGTGTTCAAGGCGGCGGGCGCCGCGTACGAGAAGGAGCACCCGGGCACGAAGGTGACCTTCTCCTTCGCCGGTTCCCAGGAGCTGGCCGCGCAGGTGAAGCAGGGCGCCCCCGCCGACGTGCTGGTCACGGCGGACACCAGGACGATGGACGGGCTGGGGGACGACACCGGGGCCCCCACCGTCATCGCCAAAAACCGCCTGGTCATCGCCACCGGCGAGGGCAATCCGAAGAAGATCGACGGCCTGAAGGACCTGACGGACCCCGGGTTGAAGGTCGTCCTGGCCGCCCCCGAGGTGCCGGTCGGCCGCTACAGCGAGCAGGTCCTCGACGCCCAGAAGCTCACCGTGAAGCCGGTCTCCCAGGAGCCCAGCGTCCGCGCCGTCCTCAGCAAGGTCGAGCTCGGCGAGGCGGACGCGGGCATCGTCTACCGGACCGACGCCGCCACGGCCCCCGACAAGGTCGACGCCGTCGACATCCCCGACGCGCAGAACGCCGTCGCCTCCTACCCGGCCGCCACCCTGCGCCAGTCCGGGAACACCAAGGCCGCGACGGCGTTCGTGAAGTGGCTGAGCACCCCCGCCGCGCAGAAGATCCTCCGGGAGGCGGGCTTCCAGCAGCCGTAGCCCCGCCACGGCCGACCGCCCGCCGGACGGGCGCCGGGGCGACATGCGTGCCGCGCTGCGGTCGGCCGGCGCACGTACCGCACGACGGCCGGTCGCCGCACGCCCCCGCGGGGCGGCCGACCGGCGCCCCCGCCGCGCGACCGCCGGCCGGCGCCCCCGCCGCGCGACCGCCGGCCGGCGGTCGCGCCGTGCGACCGCCGGCCGGCCCGGGGATGCGACGGCCGCGCCCGGACCCCCGCCTCCGTACCCGTACCGACCGACCGATCCAGGGAATTTCGATGAGAGTCCTCCGCAGCCGTGCGCCCGGTGTGCGCACCCCCGTCGCCCTGGCTCTCCCCGCCCTGCTCGCCGTCGCGTTCCTGCTGGTGCCGCTCATCGGGGTCCTGGCCAGCACCCCCTGGGCCGACCTCGGTACCCATCTGACCGGGCCGGACGTCACCCAAGCGCTCAGGCTGTCCCTGCTCGTCTCCTTCTGGGCCCTGGGACTGTCCCTGCTGCTCGGGGTGCCACTGGCCTGGCTGCTGGCCCGGGTCGACTTCCCCGGCAAGGCGCTCGTCCGTTCCCTGGTCCTGCTGCCGATGGTGCTGCCGCCCACCGTCGGAGGCGTGGCCCTTCTCCTCGGCTTCGGCCGACGGGGACTGCTGGGACCCTGGCTGGAGGACACCTTCGGCATCACCCTGCCCTTCCACACGTCGGGCGCGGTGGTCGCGGCGACCTTCGTCGCGATGCCGTTCCTCGTCATCAGCCTCGAAGGGGCACTGGCCGGTCTGCGCCCCGCGTACGAGGAGACCGCGGCCTCCCTCGGGGCCCCGCCCGTCCGGGTGTTCCTCACCGTCACCCTCCCGATGGTCGCCCCCGGACTCGCCGCCGGGGCCGCCCTCACCTGGGCGCGCGCATTGGGCGAGTTCGGGGCGACCATCACCTTCGCGGGCAACCTGCCGGGCACCACACAGACCCTGCCCCTCCAGGTCTACCTGCTGCTCCAGGAATCCCCGGAGGCCGCCACCTCCGTCTCGTTGCTGCTGCTCGCCATCGCCATGGCCGTACTCGTCGCACTGCGCGGGCGCTGGACCGGAACGTCGCGCGACCGCTCGCCCGCCCCCCGCCCGGCCCCGGACGGCCCGGAGGAGGCGGGTGCGACGGAGCCCCCGGCCGGGCGGGAGACGCCCCCCGCCCGACAGGAGCCCCGGTCGCTGCACGCCGAGGTGACCGGCTTCAACCGGCTGACCCTCGACGCCGGACCCGGCACCACGATCGCCGTCGTCGGCCCCAACGGCGCGGGCAAGACGACCCTCCTGCGCGCACTGCTCGGCCTGACCCCGCGCGCCAGGGCGCGACTGCGCCTCGGCGACACCGACGTCACCGCGCTGCCCCCGCACCGCCGCCAGGTCGCCTGGGTGCCGCAGGACGGCGCGCTCTTCCCGCACCTGAGCGCGTTGACGAACACGGCGTACGGGCTCCGCGCCCGCGGCGTCCCCCGGGCCGAGGCCCGGCGCGAGGCGCAGCGGTGGCTCGCCCGGCTGGGCGTCGGCCATCTCGCCCACCGCAGGCCCGCCCAGCTCTCCGGCGGCCAGGCCCAGCGCGTGGCCCTGGCCAGAGCGCTCGCCGCCCGCCCCTGGCTGCTGCTGCTCGACGAACCCCTCGCGGCCCTCGACCAGACCACCCGTGCCCAGGTCCGGCACACCCTGCGCACCCACCTCGCCGGGTTCGGCGGCGTCTGCCTGATCGTCACCCACGACCCCGTCGAAGCGGCGTCGCTGGCGGACCGGGTGCTCGTGCTCGACGAGGGCCGCACCCTTCAGTACGCGACCCCGGCCGAGGTGACCCGGCACCCGCGCTCGCCGTGGGTCGCCCGGATGCTCGGCCGCAACGCCTGGCCGGGCACCGCCGCCGGGGACGGGGCCCTCGCCCTCGCGGGCGGCGGCCGACTGGTCGTCGCGGACGCGCCCGCCGAGGGGACGGACGTCCTCGCGGTCATCGCGCCGGAAGCGGTCGCGGTGCACCACGACCGGCCGGCGGGAAGCCCGCGCAACGTCTGGCCCGGCACCGTCCGGGAACTCACCGCCGTGGGAAGCCGGCTCCGGGTGGTCGTCGTCTCCGACGAGGCACCCGACCTGGTCGCCGAGATCACCCCCGAGGCGGCGGCCGAGCTGGGCCTCGGCGAGGGGACGGACGTGTGGACGAGCGTCAAGGCGACCGAGGTCACCGTCGTCGCCCTGTGAATGCGGGAGACGGCCGCGTCCCGCGAGAAACGCCGCTGCCCGCGGGAGCCGGATTCCCGGAAGGAGCCGGGGCTCCGGGAAGGGGGAGGAACGCACGGACCGGAGCGGAGGAGAGCGGACCGGACCGGAACGGAGAGGAGCGGACCGAAGCGGAGAAGAACGCGGACCGGATCCGTTCCGGGCCGGATGCGTACGGCCGGGAAACCCGGGTCCGGAAATCGGCTGAGGAAAGCGGGTCCGGAAAGCAGTACCGGAAAGCGGCGCCGAAAATTTGATTCCCTTCGCCCGGCCCGTTCGGCGAAAGCACCTCGGGCCGCTCGGCAAGGCCGGAAAAGGGCTGTCTTCCCCCGAGGAACGCCCCTGACCTGGGTACAGGGGGTGCGACTTCACACTTCCTTTATCTCCATCGGGGTTCCCGGTCGCCGCCCACCGGCGTTTTACTTTGTCGATTTCCCGAGCGCGTGCGACGTTTGACCGGCCAGGTCGAATCAATGCGCACACGCGTCGGGAACAGGGGAATTCATCGTGCAGACCGCCAGGGCCGTCCCGGCATCCACCGTCCTCAACCTGCGCGACCTGGGCGGCATCGCCCTGGGCCCGGACCGCCGGGTCCGGCCGGGTGCCGTGCTGCGCTCCGGGCAGCTCAGCGGGCTCGACGCGGCGCAGGACTCGGAGGTGGCCGCGCTCGGCATCCGTACCGTCGTCGACCTGCGGACCGCCGACGAGCGCTCCGCGGCACCGGACCGGCTGCCTGCCGGGGCGCGGCTGTTCGTCGCCGACGTGCTCGGGGACAACCCGGGCGTGGCGCCCACCCGGCTGCGCGCGCTGCTCACCGACCCCGCCGAGGCGGAGCGGCTGCTGGGAGGCGGGAAGGCGGAGGAGATGTTCGCCGGGACCTACCGGCAGATGGTCCTCTCGCCGGGGGCCGCTGCGGCCCACCGGGCCTTCGTCGAGACGGTCGCCGACGACCGTGCCCGTCCGGTGCTCTTCCACTGCACGGCCGGCAAGGACCGGACCGGCTGGGCCGCCGCGCTCCTCCTGATGATGCTCGGCGCGTCGCGCGAGGTCGTACGGGCCGAGTTCCTCGCGGTGAACCCCGTGGTGCGGGCCGCATTCGCCCCCTATGTGCAGGACTTCCTCGACGCGGGCGGCGACCCGGAGATCGCGTCCGCGATCGTCGAGGTCCGGCCCCGGTACCTCGACACGGCGCTGGACGCCATGGACGAGCGGTGGGGCGGGCTGGAGGGCTATGTGCGCGACGGCCTGCGGATTCCGCGGGCCGCGATGGAGCGACTGCGCGACGGGCTCGTGATGTCCGCCTGAGCCGCACACGGGGCGCCCCGTGGCCTCGCCGCAAGGCCCCGATCCCCGTGAATCCCCGCGAATCCCCGCGAGGGGAGGAGGATGGCGCGCCGCCGGGTTGACTTGATACCCCCAGGGGGTATCTTGTGGTGTGTCGGGGGGCGCGGCCTCCCGGTCCACCCGAGGAGGAAACCGTCATGAACAACGCACTGAGGATCACCGCCTTCGCCGCCGCGCTCGCCGCGACCTTCGGGACCGCGTACGGCGTCGGCAAGAGCGTCGACCCGCTGGTGGCCGCCGAGGAGCGCCCCGCGCAGCACGGCGGCCACGGCGGGGGAGAGGAGGCGGGCGGGGGCAGGAAGGCGGCGGCGGACCACGCGGCCGGCGGCCTGGAGATCTCCGAGGGCGGGTACACGCTGGCGCTCGAGAACCCGGTGATCCGCGCCGGGGCCCCGACCCGGCTCCGGTTCACCGTCAAGGACGACAACGGGCGCAAGGTCACCGCCTACCGGCGCGAGCACGGCAAGGAACTGCACTTCATCCTCGCGTCGAGCGACCTCACCCAGTACCGGCACCTGCACCCCGTCCGCGCGGCCGACGGCACCTGGTCGACCCCCGTCGAACTGCCCGAGGCCGGTGGCTACCGGGCGTTCGCCGACTTCACCCCCGCGGTCGCGGGAGCCGAGAACCTCACCCTGGGCGCGGACCTGGCCGTCTCCGGCTCGTACCGCCCCGCCGCTCTGCCCGCCCCGCGCGCCACCGTCGGGGTCGACGGCTACGAGGTCGAGCTCGGCGGCGACCTCCGGGCCGGGCGGGCGGACGAACTGAAGCTGACCATCAGCAGGAACGGCCGCCCCGTCACCGACCTCCAGCGCTACCTCGGCGCGTACGGGCACCTGGTCGCCCTGCGCTCGGGCGACCTGGCCTACCTCCACGTCCACCCGAACGAGGGAGGTCCGGGGCCCGAGGTGTCCTTCACGGCGACGGCGCCCAGTGCGGGCACGTACCGCCTCTTCCTCGACTTCCAGCACGAGGGCAAGGTGCGCACGGCCGCCTTCACCGTCCGGGTGCCTGCGTCCGGCGAGAAGGGCGAGGACCACCGGGAGAGCGGTGCGGAGGGCGCCGGACACGCGCACTGACGCGGGCGCGGCGGTCCGCGACGGGTCCGCACCACCAGGCAGGGCCCATGGGCCACCGCCGCGACGGACCCCGCCGGAGGCGGCTGCCCGCCCGCGGCGGCCGATCACCGGCCCTGGGTATCGTGAGGACACCGGATGGTGGAACTCCGAGAGGGGCGTACGTTGACCGAGCGCAAACCCGCGGGCATCAGCTTCGAATCCTGGGTCGACAAGCAGATCCGGGAGTCCGAACAGCGGGGAGACTTCTCGCAGTTGCCGGGCTTCGGCAAGCCGCTCGACAGCGTCGAGGCCCCCTACGACGAGAACTGGTGGATCAAGCGGAAGATGCAGCGCGAAGGGGTCTCGGTGCTCCCGCCGGCCCTGGCCCTGCGCAAGGAGGCGGAGGACGTGGCCGCGGCCGTGCCCGGTGTGCGCACGGAGGCCGAGGTGCGGCGCATGCTCACCGGGATCAACGAGAAGATCCGGGCGGCCGTCAGGCGTCCGCCGCCGGGACCACTGCTGAACCTCCGGCCGTTCGACGTCGAAGCCGTGGTCGAGGAGTGGCGCGCCACGCGCGACTCCGCGTGAGGGCGTCTGCGCCACGGGCCGTCCGGTCCCCGGGCCCGGATGCGCAATACTCGGCCCATGACATCGAGCACCACCCGTCCGGGCGGCGCGCCACGCCGGGGAACCGTGCACGTCAGACGGGCGACCGCCCGGGACGCGAAGCGGCTCACCCGGCTGGTCAGGACCTCCCGCGCCTACGAGGGGCACTACGCCGCGATGGTCTCCGGCTACCGGGTGGGGCCCGACTACATCGAGACCCACCGGGTCTTCGCGGCCGTCGAGGCCGACACCGGGCGACTGCTCGGCTTCTACTCGCTCGTCCTCTCGCCGCCGGAACTCGACCTCATGTTCGTCGCCGACGACGCGCAGGGGCTGGGCATCGGGCGCCTCCTCGTCGGGCATCTGCGCGGTGAGGCGCGCCGCGCCGGACTGAGCGGTGTCCGGGTCGTCTCGCACCCGCCCGCCGAGGGCTTCTACCGGAGCATGGGCGCCCTGCGCACCGGCACGTCGGCGGCCCGTCCGCCCGCGGTGATGTGGGACCGGCCCGAACTGCTGCTGCCGGTCGGGGCGCCGGAGGAAAGGGCCCGCCCGGATTCCGGCGCGGTCCCGCACCACAGGTGATCCCGGGCTCCTCGGGCTCACCGGACCCCTCGACCCCTCGGGCCTCCTGGGCCTTCCGGTGCGGGCGTACGCGATGCCGGACCCGGCCCCGGGGCGGGAGGGCGCCCTGCCGCATGTCGAGGAGCATGCACATGCCCTCGCCCGCCGTCGGTACTACGGTGGGGGAGGAGGGGGACACCTACGGGGGGTGCGCGGACGGAGGCTCCCGGTGACCCCGACAGCAGGCCCCTCCGGCGGGCCGGGCCGCCACGAGACGCCCGAGGAACGGGCGGACCGGCGGTGGACGGACCTGCTCCAGGAGCTGCGGGTGGCCCAGACGGGCGTCCAGATCCTGTTCGGCTTCCTGCTCGCCGTGGTGTTCCAGCCGCGCTTCGCCGGACTCCCGGACGTCGACCGCAACATCTACGTGGTCACCGTGATGCTGGGATCGGCCACCGCGGGCGCCCTGATCGGGCCCGTCTCGTACCACCGGCTGCTCACCGGGCGGCGGCTCAAGCCGCAGACGGTCACCTGGGCGTCCCGGATGACCGTCCTCGGGCTCGGCCTGCTGTTCTGCACCATGTGCTCCACCCTGCTGCTCATCCTGCGGGTGGCCCTGCACAACTCCGTCGCCCTGTGGCTGGTGGGCGGCATGGCGCTGTGGTTCCTGGCCTGCTGGCTGGGGTTCCCGGCCTGGGCCCTGGCCCGCCCCTCGCCGCCCGACCGCGGGGGACGCCCCAGGAGCGACCGCAGGGAATGACCCGGGCGCGGGGAAGGGCCTCGACCACGGGGAAACGGTCCCGGCCGTACGGCGAACGGCCCCGTGCGCGGGGCGGGTCCGGTCAGGGGGAATCCGCCACGGCGAGTTCCGGGACGTCCGTGACCGTGAAGAGGGCGCCGTCCGGGTCCAGCAGGGTCGCCTCGTCGCCCCGGCCCAGCGGTCGCCGCTCGACCAGGCCACCGCCGTTCTCCCGCGCCGCGGCGACCGTGGCCGCCACGTCGGCGACCGGGAAGTACACCTGCCAGTGCGGGCGGACCATCGGATCGGGGGCCGCCTCCACCGCGCCCGAGCCGATCCGGGCGAGCCGTCGGCCGCGGCAGTCGACGACGACCTCGTCCTTCTCGTACGACACCTCGCAGCCCCCGGGGCGTCCGCTCGCCCAGTCGAGCACCTCCCCGTAGAAGATCGCGGCGTCGAAGGCGTTCCGGGTGTGCAGCCGGAGCCAGGCGTGCGAGCGGGCGTCCGGTGCGGGCGAGGTCGCGGGCTCGGTCCGCTCCCAGATGCCGAACACCGCGCCGTCGCGGTCCGCCGCCAGGGCCCCGCGTCCCTTGCCGAGCGCCAGCGGCCCCACCGCGACCGTGCCGCTGCGTTCCCGGATGCGCGAGGCGGCCGCGTTCGCGTCGGGGACGGCGAAGTAGGGCGTCCAGGCCACGGCCACCTGGTAGGCGGTCGCCACCGCGCCGATCCCGGCGACCGGTACGTCGCCGCGGCGCGCGACCGAGAACTCCTGCCCCAGCCTGCCCGGCCGGAAGGACCATCCCAGCACGGCGCGGTAGAACTCCTGCGCCGCCTTCAGGTCGCGGGTCATGAGGTTGACCCAGCAGGGCGCCGCAGATCCGGTCAGCGGCGCCGGCGTCGGTGCCTTCCCCGGGTGGCTTCCGGTCATGGTCCCACTGCCTTCGTCGGTTCCGCGGTCCGCTTCTGCCCGGCGGTCGGGCCTCCACCAGCCTCACCGCGGGCGACCGCCCCCGCAACACGCGACAGGGCCGCCCGCCCCGTGCGTCACCGGCCCGGCGGCCGGGTGCACGGAGGCGCCGGCCCGCGCCCCGGGGAGTCGTCGTGAGGGAACCCGGGGTTCATTCGCGGCGTTCGTCGCCGTTGCGGTGGATGATCTCGTTCCCGTGGTCCCCGAGTTCGTAGGGGGAAAGGCCCCTGCCGTTGGGCGGGAAGCTGTCGTCGCCGTGCACGTCGTGCGCCTCGACGTGGCTCCGATGGTCCGGATGCGGTGGCTGCTCATCGGGTCTGGGGGGTGGCAGCTCCTGGTCCCGGCGCCGCTTGCCCAGCCAGAAGCCACCGATCAGCATGGCCACCAACGCCACTCCGACGACGCCCATCACCGCTCCGGTCGCGCCCCGGCCGTCGGCGAGGGTGGAGGCCAGTGAACTCAGGTCCATGTGCGATACGTCCATGTGAGATCCGTCCATGTGTGCCGGATACCCCGGGATGAGCCACGCACTCGGCAAGTGCCATGAATTCATATTTTAAGCGGATATAGCCTGAAAAGCGTTTCGCTCAAGGGGGCGGGCACGCCCCCGCGGGCGGCGCAGGGGCGGATGAGCGGGCCCACCCGATCAGCGGGTTCCCGGGAGGGGAGGGGTCCGTGGCGGCGTCCTCGTGTCGCTGTCGCACCGCCGGGGAGCGAGGCTGGAGACAGCTCCCGAATCGCCGGAGAGGAACGGAGGGGCGCCGGGCCCGTCCGGCCGACGGGCCGGCTTCGGCGCGGGAACGTGCGGCGCCACACCGACCGGAAGGAACCGCGGTGAACACGATCAAGGAGAAGCAGGCGGCGGCGAGCGGATACGGCCAGGAGGTGTCGGTCGTCATCACCGGGTGCGAGAAGGACGACGCGAGGATGGTCTTCGACGTGCTGCGGGCGGCGTTCACCACCGACCGGGCCTCGGTCGACGTCCCGCAGGATCTCGCGGACAAACGCCCCACCGCATGGGTGGTGACCGTCGACGTCACCGAGGCCCGGGTGGTCTCCGGGACGGTCGCGCTCGGCGCGCCCGTGAGCGTCGACGCGCAGGGCGGCTACTGGGCGGTCGAACGGCTCCGGCGGAGCCTGGCGCACGCCTTCGACGTCCAGGTCGTCGGCACGGTCTCCGGCGACCAGGAGGAAGAGGTGTGCCTGCGCCTGCGGAGCCGGTCGGGCGACCGTCCGGCGGGCCACGGCACGGGGACGGGGCAATGAGCCGGGAAGGCGCCCCGCTTCTGGTAGAAAACGGATCATTCATGAGGAAACACGCAAAAGTCACCCCTGAAAGGTGCGAGTGAGTGGACCTCTCCCACGGGCGGGACGACGGCGCCCGGCAGCAGGCGGCGACCGGTGACCGTTCCACCCTGACGCTGCAGATCAACGGAATCGGGCGGACCCTCACGCTGGACCACCGCACCACGATCCTGGACGCCCTGCGCGAGCACCTCGGGCTGACGGGCACCAAGAAGGGCTGCGACCACGGCCAGTGCGGAGCGTGCACCGTCCTCGTCGACGGCCGGCGCGCCAACAGCTGCCTGCTGCTCGCCGTCGCCCACGACGGCGCCGCCGTCACCACCGTCGAGGGCCTCGCCGACGGCGACCGGCTCCACCCGCTCCAGGCGGCGTTCCTCGAACGCGACGCCCTCCAGTGCGGCTACTGCACCCCCGGCCAGCTCTGCTCGGCCGTCGGCATGCTCGGCGAGGCGGCGGACGGCTTCCCGTCCCACGTCACCGCGCGCACCGCGCCCGTCACCGCCCCGGCCCCCCTCGACGCCGCGGAGATCCGCGAACGGATGAGCGGCAACCTGTGCCGCTGCGGCGCCTACCCCCGCATCGTCGAGGCGATCGAGGACGTGGCGCCGTGAAGCCCTTCGCCTACCTCCGCGCCCGCTCCGCCGAGGAAGCCGTCCGCGAGCACGCCGCCCACCCGGGCGCCGGTTTCCTCGGCGGCGGCACCAATCTCGTCGACCTGATGAAACTCGGCGTCGAGACCCCCGCCCTGCTCATCGACGTCAGCCGGCTGCCCCTGGACCGGGTGACCGGCACCGACGACGGCGGACTGCGCATCGGCGCCACCGTGCGCAACAGCGACCTGGCCGCCCATCCCACGGTGCGCACCCGCTACCCCGCCCTGTCGCAGGCGCTGCTGTCCGGCGCCTCCGGACAGCTCCGCAACACCGCCACCACCGGTGGCAACCTGCTCCAGCGCACCCGCTGCCCGTACTTCCAGGACACCTCCAAACCCTGCAACAAACGGGAACCCGGCACCGGCTGCCCCGCCCGCGAGGGTGCCCACCGCGACCTCGCCGTGCTCGGCCACTCCGAGCACTGCGTCGCCACCCATCCGTCCGACATGGCCGTCGCGCTGTCCGCCCTCGACGCCACCGTCCACCTGCACGGGCCGGACGGCGAACGGACCGTGCCCGCCACCGGATTCCACCGGCTGCCGGGCGACACCCCGCACCGCGACACCGAGCTCCGGCCGGGCGAACTCGTCACCGAGGTGCTCCTGCCTCCGCCCCCGGACGGCGCCGCCTCCCTCTACCGCAAGGCCCGCGACCGCGCCTCCTTCGCCTTCGCCCTCGCCTCGGTCGCCGTCGTGCTGAGCGTCCGCCACGGCCGGATCGAGCACGCGGCGCTGGCCTTCGGCGGGCTCGCCCACCGGCCCTGGCGCGCACACACCGCGGAAGCGGCGCTCCGGGGCGCACCGGCCGTCCGCGAGAGCTTCGAACAGGCCGTGGACGCCGAACTCGCCGCGGCCCGGCCGCTGCGCGACAACGCGTTCAAGGTGGGGCTCGCCCGCGCCCTGGCTGTCGACGCGCTGACCGGACTCGCCGCCGACAGCTGAACCCCAGCCCCCGCCGACCCGCAGACGTGAGGACCCCGTCATGAGCCAGGCCCCGTCACCACTGGGCACCCCCGTCGTCCGCCGCGAGGGCCGGGACAAGGTCACGGGCGCCGCCCGGTACTGCGCCGAGCACACCCCGCCGGGGTGCCTGTACGGGCGGCCCGTCCCCGCCACGATCGCCCGCGGCCGGGTCACCGCCGTCCACGCGGACGAGGCCCTGGCCCTGCCGGGCGTGCGCGCCGTGCTCACCCACGACAACGCCCCCCGGCTCAAGGAGCCCGACGACCCGGTCCTCGCCGTCCTCCAGAACGACCGGGTCCCGCACCGGGGCTGGTACGTCGCACTCGTGGTGGCCGACACACCCGAGGCCGCCCACGCCGGGGCCGAGGCGCTGCGGATCACGTACGAGACCGCCGGGCACGACGTTGTCCTGACCGAGGACCACCCCGGCCTGTACGTCCCCGAGGCGGTCAACGGCGGCTACCCCGCCGTCCGCGAGCGCGGCGACACCGACCGGGCCTTCCGCGCGGCCCCCGTACAGGTCGACGCCACGTACACCATCGGCCCCCTGCACAACCACCCCATGGAGCCGCACGCCACGACGGCCCGGTGGGACGAGGACGGACACCTGACCGTCCACGACTCCAGCCAGGGCTCCACGACGGTCCGCGACAGCCTCGCCGCCGCGTTCGGGCTCCGGCCGCATCAGGTCACCGCGGTCTCCGAACACGTCGGCGGCGGCTTCGGCTCCAAGGGCACCCCGCGCCCGCAGGCCGTCCTCGCCGCCATGGCCGCCCGCCACACCGGACACCCGGTCAAGATCGCCCTGCCCCGCCGTCAGATGGCCACCGCGGTCGGCCACCGGGCCCCCACCGTTCAGCGCGTCCGGCTCGGCGCCGAACTCGACGGCACCCTCACCGCGGTCGACCACGAGATCGCCACCCACACCTCCACCGTCAAGGAGTTCGTGGAGCAGGCCGCCGTACCGGCCCGGGTCATGTACGGATCCCCGGCCGGCCGCACCGTCCACCGGGTGGCCGCACTGGACGTGCCGACCCCCTCCTGGATGCGCGCACCGGGCGAGGCCCCCGGCATGTACGCGCTCGAATCCGCCATGGACGAACTCGCCGCCGCCCTCGGCATGGACCCCGTCGAACTGCGCGTCCGCAACGACCCGGCGTACGAACCCGACTCCGGCCGGCCGTTCAGCAGCCGCGGCCTCACCGCCTGCCTGGAGGCGGGCGCCGCACGCTTCGGCTGGTACGACCGCGACCCGCGCCCCGCCGTCCACGAGGAGGGGCCGCTGCTCGTCGGTACGGGCGTCGCAGCCGCCACCTACCCCGTGTACATCACCGCCTGCGGCGCCTCGGCGCACGCGGCCCCCGACGGCTCGTACCTCGTCCGGGTCAACGCCACCGACATCGGCACCGGCGCCCGCACCGTGCTCGCACAGATCGCGGCCGACGTACTGGGCACCCCCGTGGACAACGTCCGGACCGACATCGGCAGCAGCGAACTGCCCGACGCCCCGGTGGCCGGCGGCTCAGCGGGAACCGCCTCCTGGGGCTGGGCCGTGCACAAGGCGTCCACCCTTCTGCTGCGGCAACTGGGTGAGCACACCGGCCCCCTCCCCGAGCGGGGGCTCACCGCCACCGCCGACACCCGGCAGGAGACCGCCGAGGAGTCCCCGTACGCGCGCCACGCCTTCGGGGCGCACTTCGCCGAGGTCGCCGTCGACTCCCGCACCGGAGAGGCGCGGCTGCGCCGGATGCTCGGCGTCTTCGCCGCCGGACGCATCCTCAACTCCCGTACCGCACGCTCCCAGTTCATCGGCGGCATGACCATGGGAGTCGGCATGGCCCTGACCGAGGGCAGCACCGTCGACCCCGTCTTCGGGGACTTCACCGAGAACGACCTCGCCTCCTACCACGTGCCGTCCTGCGCCGACGTGCCGGAGATCGAGGCGCACTGGATCGACGAGGACGACCCGCACCTCAACCCGATGGGCAGCAAGGGCATCGGCGAGATCGGTATCGTCGGCGCCGCCGCGGCGGTCGGCAACGCGGTCCGGCACGCCACCGGCATCCGACTGCGCAGCCTCCCGCTCACCCCGGACAAGCTGCTGCCCTACCTGTTGTGAACGCGCAGGGCGGCGCTCCTCGTGTTGCGCGCCGGGCCCCGCCGGGCCACGCTGAAAGTGACCCAGAAGAGACATCTGCTCACTCTTCGTGTTCGGGGGGCGTTGGTTCAACGGGGCGAAGCCAGTGGGCCTCGATGTGAGGAGCCTCGACGATGACCGTTCCACTCGACCGGCACTATCTGGTCGAACTCCAGGTTTCGGCAGAGCGTGTGACCCAGCTGCGGCGAATAATCGCCGCGCATCTGCGTCACTGGAGTCTCGAACTCCACATCCGGCCGGTGTGCCGCGGTGTGGAGGAGCTGCTGACCAATGTCCACCGGCACGTCGGTGACGACAACAACTGCATCGTCGAACTCCGATGGTCCGGACGACATCTCACGGTCTCCGTCGCCGACAACGGCTCCGGCATGCCGCGGCTGCTCAGCACCGGCGGCGGTGGCCTGAGCCGGGTCATGGCCCTGAGCGACAGCTGGGGCACCTGCCGTACCGCCGAGGGCAAGGTCGTCTGGTTCACCCGGTACGCGAAGGAACCGAACGGCATCGACCGGGTGCCGCTGTCGCCGCTGCCCGGCGTGCGCGAATTCCGCCGCCCGCCCGCCGAGGCCGCCGCCCCCGGCCCCGCGACCGCCCCGGAACCCGCCGCCGCCCTCGTCTGAGCCGGGAGCAGAGCCGCGGGCACCCGCCCCGCCGGGCCCGCACCCGCCGGACGCCGCCCCTTCCGGCCACCTCCCGGCCCCCTTCCGGCGCGGACGGCACGCACCCCGCCCGCGCCGGCCGGGCGTCCGCCCGGCGGGCCCGCGTTGCGGTGCGGCGCGGGGCGCGGCACGGTCGAAGGACCGAGGCAAGGAGACACAGCCATGCCCATCGCGACGGTCAACCCCGCGAACGGCGAGACCCTCAGAACGTTCGACGCGCTGGGGGAGGCGGAGATCGAACGCCGGATCGCGGTCGCCGACACCGCGTTCAGGCAGTACCGGACCACCGGATTCGCCGAGCGGGCCCGGCTGATGGAACAGGCCGCGGACCTGCTCGACGAGGACCGGCGGGACATCGCCCGCACCATGACCACCGAAATGGGCAAGCCCGTCACGGCGGCCCGCGCGGAGGCCGCCAAGTGCGCCAAGGCGATGCGCTGGTACGCGGCGCACGCGGAGGAACTCCTCGCGGACGAGCACCCCTCCCCGGCCGACGTGCGGGACTCCGGCGCCTCCCGGGCCTACGTCCACTACCGGCCGCTCGGCCCCGTCCTCGCCGTGATGCCGTGGAACTTCCCGCTGTGGCAGGTCGTGCGGTTCGCCGCCCCCGCGCTGATGGCCGGGAACGTCGGCCTGCTCAAGCACGCCTCCAACGTCCCGCAGACCGCGATGTACCTGGAGGGCCTGTTCCGCCGGGCGGGATTCCCCGACGGCTGCTTCCAGACCCTCCTCGTGGGATCCGCCGCGGTCGAGTCGATCCTGCGCGACCCCCGGGTCGCCGCCGCCACCCTCACCGGCAGCGAACCGGCCGGCCGCTCGGTCGCCTCGATCGCCGGCGACGTGGTGAAACGGACCGTCCTGGAACTGGGCGGCAGCGACCCGTACCTCGTCATGCCGTCCGCGGACGTCGTCCGGGCCGCCCGCACTGCCGTGACCGCCAGGGCGCAGAACAACGGCCAGTCCTGCATCGCCGCCAAACGCTTCATCGTGCACGCGGAGGTGTACGAGGAGTTCGCCGAGCGGTTCACCGTCGGCATGCGCGACCTGACGGTCGGCGACCCGCTCCAGGAATCCACCGACATCGGCCCCCTGGCCAGCGAACAGGGCCGCGCCGACCTGGAGGAGCTGGTGGACGACGCGGTACGGCAGGGCGCGGACGTGCTGTGCGGCGGCGGCCGTCCCGAACGCCTCGGCCCGGAACTGAAGGGCGGCTGGTTCTACGCCCCCACCGTCCTCACCGGCATCACCCCCGCCATGCGCATCCACCGCGAGGAGACCTTCGGCCCCGTCGCCGCGCTCTACCGCGTCGAAGGGCTCGACGAGGCCGTGGAGCTCGCCAACGACACCCCCTTCGGCCTCAGCTCCAACGTGTGGACCAGGGACCCGGACGAGGCCCGCCACTGCGTGCGCGACCTGCAGACGGGCGGGGTCTTCTTCAACGGCATGACGGCCTCCCACCCCGCGCTGCCCTTCGGCGGCGTCAAGCACTCCGGCTACGGGCGGGAACTCGCCGGCCACGGCATCCGTGAATTCTGCAACGCCACCACCGTCTGGTACGGCCCCGACCCGGTCGGCACCGCACCCCGGGAGACCGCATGAGCGACGGCGCCGGCCCGGTGCACGCCCCGGGCCCGTCCGACGAGGAGATCGCGGCACTCGACGCACACTGGCGGGCCGCCAACTACCTGGCCGTCGGCCAGATCTACCTGATGGACAACCCGCTCCTCGTCCGGCCGCTCGCCCGGGAGCACATCAAGCCGCGACTGCTCGGCCACTGGGGCACCTCACCCGGACTGAACCTGGTCCACACCCACCTCAACCGCGTCGTCAAGACCCGCGGCCTGCGCTGTCTCTGCGTCTGGGGTCCCGGCCACGGCGGGCCCGCCGTCCTCGCCAACTCCTGGCTGGAGGGCAGCTATTCGCAGACGTACCCCGACGTCGGCCGCGACGCCGAAGGCATGAGACGGCTGTTCCGGCAGTTCTCCTTCCCCGGCGGCGTGCCCAGCCACGTGGCACCGGAGACCCCCGGCTCCATCCACGAGGGCGGCGAACTCGGCTACGCCCTCGCCCACGCCTACGGCGCCGCCCTCGACCACCCGGACCTGCTCGTCGCCTGCGTCGTCGGCGACGGCGAGGCCGAGACCGGACCGCTCGCCGCGTCCTGGCACTCCAACAAGTTCCTCGACCCGGTGCACGACGGGGCCGTCCTCCCGATCCTCCACCTCAACGGCTACAAGATCGCCAACCCGACCCTGCTCGCCCGCCTCCCGGAGACCGAACTCGACGCGCTGCTGCGCGGCTACGGGCACGACCCCCTGTACGTCGGCGGCGACGAACCGCTCAACGTCCACCGGGCGATGGCCGCCGCGACGGACCGGGCCGTCGACCGCATCCGGGAGATCCAGGCCGCCGCCCGCGACGGCGGCGACACCCGGCGTCCGCACTGGCCGATGATCGTGCTGCGCACCCCCAAGGGCTGGACCGGCCCGGCCGAGGTCGACGGGGTGCCCGTCGAGGGCACCTGGCGCGCCCACCAGGTCCCGCTGTCCGGGGTCCGGGACGACCCGGAACACCTGCGACAGCTGGAGGAGTGGCTGCGCTCCTACCGGCCCGAGGAACTCTTCGACACGTCCGGACGGCCCCGCCCCCAGGTCCTCGACTGCGTGCCCGAGGGCGACGCCCGGCTCGGCTCGACCCCGTACGCCAACGGCGGCCTGCTGCTGCGCGAACTGCCCCTCCCGCCGCTGGAGGAGCACGCCGTCGAGGTCCGGGTGCCGGGCACCGTGCTCCACGAGCCGACCCGGGTGCTCGGCGGTCTGCTGGAGGCCGTCATGGCCGCCACCGCCGAGCGCCGCGACTTCAGGGTCGTCGGCCCCGACGAAACCGCCTCGAACCGGCTCGGCGCCCTCTACGGGGCCACCGCCAAGAACTGGCAGGAACGCATCCTGCCCACCGACGAGGCCCTCTCCCGCGACGGGCGCGTCATGGAGGTGCTCTCCGAGCACCTGTGCCAGGGCTGGCTGGAGGGCTACCTCCTCACGGGCCGGCACGGCCTCTTCTCCTGCTACGAGGCGTTCGCCCACATCGTCGACTCGATGGTCAACCAGCACATCAAATGGCTCAAGACCTCCCGCGGACTGGTCTGGCGCCGCCCCGTCGCCTCGCTCAACTACCTGCTCACCTCGCACGTCTGGCGCCAGGACCACAACGGCTTCTCCCACCAGGACCCGGGCTTCGTCGACCACGTCCTCAACAAGAGCCCCGAAGTCGTGCGGGTCTATCTGCCCCCCGACGCCAACACCCTGCTCTCGGTCGCCGACCACGCACTGCGCAGCCGCGACCGCGTCAATGTGATCGTGGCCGGCAAGCAGCCGGCCCTCGACTGGCTCACGATGGACCGGGCCCGCGTGCACTGCGCCCGCGGCGCCGGGGTGTGGGAGTGGGCGGGGACGGAGGACGGCAGCCGCGAACCCGACGTGGTGCTCGCCTGCGCCGGTGACGTGCCCACGCTGGAGACCCTGGCCGCGGCGGACCTGCTGCGCAGGCATCTGCCGGAGCTGGCCGTGCGGGTGGTCAACGTCGTCGACATGACACGGCTGCTGCCCCGCGAGGAGCACCCGCACGGCATGCCGGACGCCGAGTACGACGCCGTGTTCACCCGGAACGTCCCGGTGATCTTTGCCTACCACGGCTATCCGTGGCTGATCCACCGGCTCACCTACCGCCGCGCGGGCCACGCGAACCTGCACGTACGGGGCTACAAGGAGGAGGGCACCACCACGACGCCCTTCGACATGGTGGTCCGCAACGACCTGGACCGCTACCGGCTGGTCATGGACGTCGTCGACCGGGTGCCCGGTCTCGGCGTCCGGTCCGTGGCCGTGCGCCAGGCGATGGCGGACGCCCGCACCCGCCACCACGCCTGGATCCGGGAACACGGCACGGACCTGCCCGAGGTGGCCGACTGGACCTGGGGCGGCTGACCCGCGCACCGGGCCCCGCGCGGCGGGTTCAGCGGCCGACCGCCCGTGCCAGTTCGGCCTTGGTCATGGCCGACCGTCCATGGACGTTCTTCCGTTTCGCCTCTTCGTAGAGCTGGTCGCGGGTAGGGCTTCCGGCCCCGCCGCGCCGCGAGGGCGGCATGCTCTCGGCGGACGCGCGGTTGGCGGCTCCCGGCCCGCCCGCGCGGAGGTGCTCCTCGCCGACCGTACGGACCGCGATCTGCTCGGCCCGCTCCTCGCCGACCCCGCGCTCCTGTGCGCTCTCCTTGACGTGCTCGTACTGGCGTCGCCGTCCGGTGTCCGATCCGCGTGACATGGTGCGGTCACCCCTCTTCCCGGCACCCGCGCCGGGGTTCGGTACGGGTCCGGCCGGGACCCTCTCCAGTGTCCCAGCGCCCGCGGGGTCCCGCACGCCTGCCGGGCCCGGCGGCGCCGGGACGCCGTGCGGCGTCCCGGCGCGACACCGGCTACCAGATGGACTCGACCCACTCGGGGTGGTCGATGAACGGGTTCCGGTTGTGCTGGTACTTGTCGAATATGACGTCGTTGCGACGCTTCTCGAAGCTGTCCGGCGGGTCCTGCTGGCTCCACGCCTTCAGTACCGACAGCCGGCCCATGTACGGGGCGGAGCCGTTGGACACCCGGTCGTTGGGCTCCAGGTCGGCGAAGCCGTCGCCGCCGTCGTAGCGCACGGCCATGTAGAGGATCATGCGGGCCACGTCGCCCTTGACCGCGTTGCGCGGCTCGAAGGAGTCGCTGTCGGTGTAGTTGCCCGGGGCGCCGCTGACCGCGCTGCCGCCGTTGTCGAAGTCCTTGTTGCCGCGGATCGAGTTGACGGTGACGTCCTCCGGGCGCAGGTGGTGGACGTCGGTGCCGGGACCGGTGGCGGTGCCGAAGTCGCCGTGGGACTTGGCCCAGACGTGCTCGCGGTTCCAGTTCCCGACCGAGCCGCCGCTGGCGTTCTTGGACAGGGAGCGGCCGGTGTAGAGCTCGATCACGTTCGAGCTGTTGGCGGGGTCCTGGTCGGTGTCCTTGAGGGCTTCCCAGACCTGGCTGTAGGAGATCTTGGTCTGGTTGCTGATGATCCCGTGCAGCGCGCTCTTCAGCTGGGTCCCGCTCTTGCCGAGCGCGGCCTGGTAGTACGTGTCGTCGAGTACCCGGAGCGAGGTCGTGGAGGTCGGCGCGTCCTGGGGTGTGGCGGCCGGGGCGGCGGCAGCGGTGCCGCCGAGTACCGCGAAGGCGGCAAGGGTCGCCAGCAGCGTGCGCCGGTGGCGAGGATGACGACGGGACATGGGGGGTGTCCTCTCCGGAAATACGTGCGCCGCGACACCACCACAAGGTGGGGGTGGCCCCGCGGCGGTCGTGTGGTATTTGGTAAGCGGGAGCGTGCCACACGCACAGTGACCATGGTGTGAACGCTCCGTACCTATCATGTGCAGGTCAAGTGAGAGTCGGTCCTCTGCGGAGGAAAGGGGGTCCGAGGGCCTCGGATGCGGTGCGTCGGGCGCGGGGCGAGAATGACCGAAAGAACGAGGAGGCGGCATGAGCGACGAGCCCGAATCCGTATCCGCATCCCGGGGAGTGACCCCCGACAGCCTCTTGCACACGGGCGGCAGCGACCATCCGTCGGCGGAGGACCTGGTGCTCGCCTCCGGGCGGGACCTCACTCCGGAGAATCTCCAGTGGGCGGAGCGCAGGCTCGCCCGGGAGGGCCGGTCGGCGATCGACAAGGCGCTGCCCTAGAACGTGTTTCGAACAGTGGCGTGGTCCGCCCGGCGGCCGGGCCGCGGGGAGTGTTGTGGGCGCTCCCCGCGGCTCGGCTAGCCTGGGTGCACGATGAACCGTTTGACGACGTCAGGGGCCGGGTTCGAACTGGCCCGCTTCCCCGAGAACCCGCGCGACCCGTTCCGTGCCTGGGATGCCGCCGACGAGTATCTGCTGCGGCGGCTGGAGGGGGGCGAGGAGGCGGAACCGGTCGACCTGTCCGGCACCGTGGTCGTGGTGGGCGACCGGTGGGGAGCCCTGAGCACCGTACTGGCCGACCACCGGCCCGTGCAGATCGCCGACTCCTACCTGGGGCGGCGCGCCACCCTGGCGAACCTGGCCCGCAACGGCGCGGACGCGGACGCCGTACGCCTGCTGTCGGCCAGGGACGCACCGCCGGACCGCGTCGACGTCCTGCTGGTGCGCGTGCCGAAGAGCCTCGCGTTCCTGGAGGACCAACTGCACCGGCTCGCCCCGGCCGTCCACGCGGGCACCGTCGTCATCGGCACCGGCATGGTCCGGGAGATCCACACCTCCACCCTCGAACTCTTCGAGCGGATCATCGGCCCGACCCGCACCTCCCTCGCGGTGAAGAAAGCCCGGCTCATCCTCTGCACCCCGGACCCCGGCCTGGCCCGGACCCCCAGCCCCTGGCCCCGCCGCTACGAGCTGCCCGAGGGGATCGGCCCGGTCTCCGGCCGGACCGTCGTCAATCACGCGGGCATCTTCTGCGCCGACCGCCTCGACATCGGCACCCGCTTCTTCCTCGGCCACCTGCCCGCACGCAGCGGCCCCGACCGGGTCGTCGACCTCGGCTGCGGCAACGGCGTCGTCGGCCTCGCCGCGGCGCTCGCCAACCCCGAGGCGTCGGTCACCTTCATCGACGAGTCGTACCAGGCGGTCGCCTCCGCCGAGGAGACCTTCCGGGCCAATGCCGGCCCGGAGGCCGAGGCCGAGTTCAGGGTCGGCGACGGGCTGGCGGACGTGCCGCCCGCCAGCGTGGACCTGGTGCTCAACAATCCGCCGTTCCACTCCCACCAGGCCACCACCGACGCGACGGCCCGCGCCATGTTCCACGGGGCCCGTGCCGCGCTGCGGCCCGGCGGCGAACTCTGGGTCGTCGGCAACCGGCACCTCGGCCACCACACCCGACTCCGCCGCATCTTCGGCAACTGCGCCACGGTCGCGGGCAACCCGAAGTTCGTCGTCCTGCGCGCCGTCAGACGCTGACCCGCACGAGGAGCACCGGCCCTTCCGGATTCCTGCAACACGTTCTACTGTGTGCGCCGCCGCACACGGGCGACGCGAACGCGAGACTCCTGGAGGGGCCGTGCACCTCGAATACACGCCTGAACAGCAGCAGTTGCGCGCCGAACTGCGCGCCTACTTCGCCGACCTGGTCCCCGGCGACGCACATGCGCGCCACACCGACCCCGAGGACCGGAAGCGCTTCTACCGGGAGACGATCCGTCGCCTCGGCGCCGACGGCCGGCTCGGCGTCGGCTGGCCGACGGAGTACGGCGGACAGGGCCTGTCCGCGATGGAGCAGTTCATCTTCTTCGACGAAGCCGCCCAGGCGGGCGTGCCGCTGCCGCTGATGGCCCTCAACACCGTGGGGCCGACGATCATGCGGTACGGCACCGACGAGCAGAAGGCGTACTTCCTGCCGAGGATCCTCAGCGGTGAGATCGACTTCGCCATCGGCTACAGCGAACCGGATGCGGGCACCGACCTCGCCGCCCTCAGGACCCGGGCCGTGCGCGACGGCGACGACTACGTCGTGAACGGGCAGAAGATCTGGACGACCAACGGCGACACCGCCGACTGGGTCTGGCTCGCCGTCCGCACCGACCCGGACGCGCCGCCGCACAAGGGCATCACCATGCTGCTCGTCCCGACCACGGACCCCGGCTACTCCTGCACCCTGATCAACACCCTCGCCTCGCACGACACCACCGCCAGTCACTACGAGAACGTCCGCGTCCCCGTCTCGCACCGCGTCGGCGACGAGAACCGGGGCTGGCGGCTCATCACCAACCAGCTCAACCACGAACGCGTCACCCTCGCCGCCCACGGCACCATGGCCATCCGCGCCCTCCACGACGTCCAGCGCTGGGCGGTGGACACCCGCCTCGCCGACGGCCGCAGGGTCGCCGACCTCGGCTGGGTCCGCACCCTCCTGGCCCGCACCCACGCCAGGCTCGACGCCATGAAACTGCTCAACTGGCAGATGGTCTCCGCGGTCCAGTCCGCAACCCTCACCCCCCAGGACGCCTCCGCCGTCAAGGTCTACGGCTCCGAGGCCCGCCGCGATGCCTACGCCTGGCTGATGGAGATCGTCGGCTCGGCGGCCCCCCTCAAGGAGGGCTCGGCGGGCGCCGTGCTGCACGGCGAACTCGAACGCGGCTACCGCTCCGCCGTCATCTTCACCTTCGGCGGCGGCAACAACGAGATCCAGCGGGAGATCATCTCGTGGATCGGCCTGGGAATGCCGCGCGTGCGGCGCTGAGCGCGTGGTCACAGCGCGTGTGGTCCCAGCACGTGCGACGAAGCCGCCCGGCCGGCCCGGGAGGGACATGGGCGGACCTGCCCCGAGGGCGTTCGCCGGCCCGGGGTGTCCGTCCTCCTCGTGGGCCCGTGAAGGGGGAGTCGGTCCGGGCCCACGACGTCCGGCGCCGGGGCCGTCCGCCTACCGGTCGGTGTCGTCGACGTCGTAGGCAAGGCGGGCCGTGGAGACCGAGACAACTCCGTCGACCATCGCGCACATGCGCTCGACGGCCGGGATCATGCCGCGGAACGGCAACTTCCCGCCGAGCTCCACCCGCCCCTCGCCCACCTCGACGGTGAGCGAGGCCGGGTCGAGGCGCAGGGTGCCGACGAGTACGGCGTCGACGATCTCGCGGCGGATGTCGTCGTCCTCGCGGAGGAAGACCCGCATCAGGTCGCGGCGGCTGACGATTCCCCTGAGCCGGTCCTCCTCGTCGACCACGACGAGGCGCTTGATGCCCTGGATCTCCATCAGCCGGGCCGCCTCCGCCACGGTCCAGTCGGGGCGGCCACACACGGCGGGGGCCGACATCAGCTCCTCGGCACGGGTCCCCTCGGCCTTCGCCCGCTCCCACCCCTCCAACCCCGGCACGGGCGGCAGATCGCCCGGCGCGGCGGCCCGGTCGGCGGCCTTGCGCAGCAGGTCCCCCTCGGAGACCACGCCGACCACCCGGCCCTCGCCGTCCAGCACGGGCACCGCGGTCACCCGGTGCTGTGCGAGCACCCGGGCGACCTCCTTGAACGAGGCGTCGCCGTGGACGCTCACCACGTCACGGGTCATCAGCTCTGCGATCCTGCTGTGGCGCATCATCCGCTCCTTCCGTGTGCGGGCGCCCCTGCCGCGGCCTGCGGGCGGGCGACGCAACGCGGCCCGGACGCCGTCGCAGCCGGGCACCACGGGGCCGCCCGCAGGGCGTTCATCGCGGTGGCTCCACGTCGAGGGCGAGGTTGTCGTAGGCGTAGTCGATCGACTCGTGCAGGGCGACGACTCCGTCGACGGAACGGCACAGCCCCACGATCACGGGGATGTCGGCCCGCCCGTCGACGCGGCCCGTCAGGGTCACGACTCCATCGGCGACAGCGACGCGAAGAGCGCCGGGGGCGAGCCGCAGGGTGCCGGCCAGGACGTCGTGCTCGATCTCGTCACGGATGGCGGAGTCACTGCGGAGGAACGGCCGCAGCAGATCGCTGCGGCTGACGATCCCGACGAGCCGACCGGTCCCGTCGGTCACGGGAAGCCGCTTCACCCCCTTGCGGTGCATCGTCCGGGCCGTCTCGACGAGGTTCCATCCCGGCTGTGCCGTGACGGCCGGCGAGGTCATCAGCTCGGCCGCCGTCTCCGCGTCGGGCAGCCCGCGCTCCCGGGACAGGGGCCGGGCGCCCGTCCAGCGGCCCTCCCGGCCGGGGAGTCCGGCGGTGGCCCGCAGCAGGTCGCCCTCCGAGACCACGCCCAGCAGACGCCGGTCCTCGCCGACGACCGGGACCGCCGAGACGTCGTTCTCGGCGAAGAGACGGGCGATCTCCTTGAACGAGGCGGAGGGAGTCGCGGTGACGACGTCGTGCGTCATCACTTCGAAAACCGTTCGATGCCGCATGACGTTCCTCCTCACGGGGCACGGGGTCCGGGCAGATCCCACCCTGCTGCGCCGATGCCGCAGGCGGGCAGTGCCGAACGGTCCCCTTCCGGGACCGATGGCCCCCATGAGGGGAAGCCGGCCGGGCGCAGGGCGGACCGGGCCCTCGGCACCGTCTCCCCGGCCGTGCCGGTTCGGGACTCCGGGCTCGTACCGCGTCTTCCTGCGGAGAGAGGGCCGGGCAGGTCTCGATCGGGGCCGAACGGCCCATGCCGGTGAAGCCCGCAGGGATGCCAGCGTGAGGAGTGTCGTCCGCGGGGACGGGTGCGAACCCCCCCGGGCGGACCGAAGGAGGAATCATGAACAGCGAGACCCCCGTCCGGCCCGAGCTCGCCGACGTCGTCGTGGGAATCGACGGATCCCCTTCCGCGCGGACGGCCGCGCTCTGGGCCGCCGCGGAGGCGGACCGACGGTCCCGCACCCTGCACCTCGTCCACGCCGCCGACACCGACCGACGCGCCTACTGGAGCGACGCGGAGACGATCCAGGCGGTACGGGAAGCGGGGCGCGACCTGCTGATCGAGACCGCGCACGCCGTCCGGGAACGCTTCCCGGGCCTCACCGTCACCAAGGAGCTCGGCCGTCAGGAGCCGGTCGCCGGACTCGTGGCCGCCGCCGGCAGACGGGGAACGATCGTGGTCGGCAACAGAGGACTCGGAGGTTTCTCCGCCCTTCTGCTCGGCTCCGTGGGACTGGGCGTGGCGGCCCGCGCCGAGGCGCCCGTGATCGTCGTGCGAGGAGAACCGGAGCGCCCCGAGTCGGGCTCGGTGACCGCGGCCGTGCACGACTCCGCGGACCTGGGATGGCTGCTCCTCGCAGCCGAGGAGGCGGACATCCGCAAGGCGGCACTGCGCATCGTGAGCGTGTGGAACGTGCTCACCCACATCGGCAGCGTCGCGACCATGCTCGACGACCTCGACGAGATCGCCCGGCGGCGGGTGCACGACATGAAGGCGCTCGCCGACCGCGTCCGCGAGCGGTACCCCGACCTGATCGTCGGGCACCATGTGGAGACCGGCACGAGCACCCCCGGAATCCTGATCGAGGCCAGTGCCCACACCGACCTGCTGGTGATGGGCCGGGGCCGCCGCCCGCTGGGGGCGGGGCCGTCCCTCGGCCGCGTCGCCCACACGCTCATCCACCACGCGCACTGCCCCGTGGAGATCGTCCCCTCGGGCTTCGCGAACCGGGACGGCACGACATGAACGACCTTCTGTTCGGCGTCGATCCAGGAGGACCGGCCGTCCCGGCTCTCACCTGGGCCGCCGCCGAGGCAGACCGAAGACGACTGCGGCTGCGTCTCGTCGTCGCGTTGCCCCCCGTCCACGACCGGCTGTGGTACGACGCCGTCGGCCACTGGAGCGCCCTGCGGCTCCGGGCGGAGTCGGCACTCGCCAACGTGGAGGACCTCGTACGGGAACTGCACGGCGACGTGCGGACCTCGACGGAACTCGTGGACGGGGCGCCGGCCACGGTACTGCTCGACCGGGCGGCCGACGCCACCCTGGTCGTCCTGGGGTCGCGCCGGCTCGGCAGGGCCGCCGAGCTGCTCGGCGAAGGCTCGGTGGCCGTCCCGCTCACCGCGCGTGCTCCCTGCCCCGTCGTCGTGGTCCGTACGCCGGAGCACACCGCGGTGCACCCGCCGACCCTCGTCGTCGGTGTGGACGGCAGCGAGTCGAGCCGGGAGGCCGTCGCGTTCGCAGCCGAGGAGGCGAGTCTGCGCGAGGCGCGGCTGCGGGCGGTCTGGGTCTGGCCCCGCCCGGTTCTCACCCACGACGAGGCCGAGGCGGGACTGGCCGAGCGGCGGCGCCTGCTCGCCGAGTCCGTGGCCGGTCCGGCGGAGCGGTACCCGGACGTGGTCGTCGCCGAGGAGGTCCGCCGGGGACATCCGGTCGAACAACTCGCCCTGGCCGCACAGTCCTCCCTCGCCCTCGTCGTCGGACGTACGGGCCGGGGCGGCTGCACGGGCATGCGCCTCGGCTCGACGGTCCACGGCCTGCTGCGCCACGCGGACTGCCCGGTGATCACCGTCCCCTCCGCCGGGTGGGACGGCGCCCCCGCACGGGCCGGAGGGTCCCGGCCCCGCACCACCGACCGGCACCCGCCGTACTGACCCGGGACCGCCCGGGAGCCGTGGGGGACGCGGTGGGAGCCGGGCTGCGCGTCGTACCCTTCGCCGGGCTGATCCGGGCTGATCCGGGCTGATCCGGGCTGATCCGGGCTGATCCGGGCTGATCCGGGCTGATCCGGGCTGATCCGAGCCGGGCCGAGCCGGGCCGAGCCGCGACCGGGCCTCGGACCGGTGACGGTGTTCTGTGCGGAGGGCGGCACCGGTCGTGGCATGGGCCGGTCGGTCCCCCGTGGATCGGGCCCGTTCGGCCCTCCCCGACAGCCCCCTTGGGCACTGCGCCGCGCACCGCGCGGGCGGAAGGTGGAGGAGTGGAGCCGGACCGGGCTCCGTGACCCGATCCGCCCGTGGGGCGGCGCCCCCGGGCCCCGGACACGAGGAGCAGAACGATGGCCGGAGCGAAGGTGGAACGCAGGCACAACTTCTTCCCCGACTTCAACGACTGGTTCAGCAGGGAGTTCCCCGGCCTGCCCGGCTGGCGTCCCGCCATGGCCGCCCACTCCATTCCGATGGAGGTCACCAGCGGCGACGGCGCATACGTACTGCGGGCCGAACTTCCCGGAATGGACCCGGACGAGGACATCACCATCACGGTCGACGGCCACCTGATCACGGTGAGTGCCGAGCACGGCGAGAGCACGGAGGACAAGGAGCACTCGGAGTTCCGCTACGGAGCGTTCCGCAGGACCGTGCGCCTCCCGGACCCCGTCCCCGCCGAGGGGGTCGAGGCCTCCTACGCGGACGGCATCCTCACCATCCGTGTCCCGATGCCCGACCAGGAGACCCGGGCGGCACGGACCATTCCGGTGAAGCGGTCCGATACCCCCGACGACGGGGCCCGGTCATGAACCCGGAGCACGACCCGGTCGCCCCCGGCCGGGCCCGCCACGCCGGAACCGGACGCGGCACCGCCCGCTGAGCCCTGCCGAGTCCCCGTCCGGTGGGACATCCGCCCGGAGGTGCGCCATGACCGACCACGAGCAGTCGGACCGCGGGTTCAGCCCGTCGGGCCGTGAGCCCGGCGGGCGGGCAGCCGTGGTCCTCGTCCTGACCATTGCCCTGATCTGCGGCGCGGTCGCCGCCGGGTGGCTGTGGAGCGCCGGAGGCTGGGCGGACCGCGCGCTCGTCGAGCACCTCCACCGGGTGACGGCGACCACCACGGGGCCGGCCAGGGAGCTTCCCGACCCGGCCGGGCACGGCGTACAGCCGCGGGCCGTCGCACCGGCGGTCTGGAAGTACCCCGAGCACGTCCGCCGGTCCGGAACCGTCCAAGTGCCTCCCCGAACGCCCCGGGGCCGCACCGTGCCCATTTGGGTGGACGCCACCGGCGCCCCCGTCCGTCCGCCGGACAGGGGCACGGAACGCATGCTGGCCTCGCTCACCGCGGGCACGGCCGCGGCCGGGGTCGTCGGGGCGGCCGGTGCCGGTGCCCTCGTCCTCGTACGACGGCGCACCGAAGGCCGTGCCCTCGCGGCCCTGGAGCGCGAGTGGGAAGAGGTGGAACCCGTGTGGTCCGGCCGGCTCCGGTGGGGCAGTGGGTCCGGGACCGACGAGGAATGAACGCGACGGCGGCCGGTGTCGCGCGACACCCGGCGGCGACCGTCACTTCCCCGCGGCGGCGCCGTCCTCGTGGCGGAGTCTGTCGACGACCCCCACGACACCGTCGACGCTGTTGCAGAGCCTGAGGAGAACAGGCACGAGTCCGGGGCGCCGGACCGCGCCGCTGAGCGTGACCCGGCCGTCCTCGACGGCCACCGACAGATCCGACGGGCTCAGCCCGAGGGTGCGGGTGACCACGTCCTCGACGATCTCCTCCTGGATCGCCCGGTCCCTGCGGAGAAACAACTGGACGAGGTCGCTGCGGCTCAGCACACCCACGAGCCGCCCCTCGTCGTCCACCACCGGCAGGCGCTTCACCCGGGACCGGTCCATCACCCGGGCGGCTCGCACCACACTCCATTCGGGCCGGGCCACCACAGCGGGGCTCGACATGAGCGCTCCCGCCGTATGGAGCCCGGATCCGACGGCGCGGGGGCGTACGAGATCGGCTTCGGAGACGACACCGAGCGGCCGGTTCGCCTCGTCCACCACACAGACGGCGGTGATGTCGAACTCGTCCAGGAGCCGGGCGATCTCCTTGAAGGAGGTGCCCGGCACGACGCTGACGGCCGTGGGCGTCATCAGCTCGGCGACACTTCGGTGCCTCATCCCCGGTCACCTTTCCCGTGCCTCGGTCCTCTGGCTTCCACCTCTCAGGATCACCCGTGCCCGGCGGCCGGGGGAGGGCCGACCGGCCCTCGGGGGGCCCGGGACCGTCCTGCGGGTGCCGCTCCGGCTCCTTTCGGTGCGTTCGTGCCCCGCGTCGGGGCCGCCGAAGACGGCCGGTGCGTGTGCGTCCTTCAGGGTGAGACGCGCCCGGTTGCGTCGCCGCGGGTTCGCGAAACCCTGGAAGAGACCGCAGTCGAGGAGGACCCGTGCACGGCCGCTCCCGACCAGGAACCTGCTGCCGGTGACTCCGTGGGGGCGAATCCCGCGGCCGGCCCGGGGAGGCGGCTGTCATGAAGGCTCTCGTGTTCCGGGGAACGGGCGGCATCGCGTGGCAGGACGTGCCGGACCCCGGGGTCGAGGACGCGACCGACGCGATCGGCCGGGTCGACGCCGTCACCATCCGCGGCACCGACCTGCACATCGTCGAGGGGGACGTGCCGGAGGTCGAACCCGGTCGCTTCCTCGGCCACGAGGCGATGGGCACGGTGGTCGAGACGGGCGGAGGCGTGCGCCCGGGAGACACGGTCGTCGTGTCCGGCGCGGGCCCCGCCGGCCTCGCCGCGATCGTCACGGCACGCCTCTGCAGCCCCGGCCGGATCGTGGCCGTCGACCTGGCGGAGCCCCGCCTCGGCGCGGCCCGCGGGCTGGGCGCGGACGCGGCCGTTGAGGCGGTGGGCTCCGCGGGGGCCGGATGAACGACCGCCGCACCGGCCCACCGCCGCCACGAGGTGTCGTCCTCGACACCGACGGCGTGCTGCTCGCCTCCGCCACCGTCCACGCGGCGGCGTGGAAGGCCGCGTTCGACGCCTGCCTCGCCCGGTGGACGCCCGGAGGACGGATACGGGAGCCGTTCGACGCCGACGCCGACTACCGCCGGTTCGTCGACGGCAAGTCCCGGTACGACGGGGCCGAGGCCTTCCTGACCGCCCGCGGCATCCGCCTTCCGCCCGGGGGACCCGACGACCGCCCCGGCTGCGACACGGTGTGGGCCGTGGCGGCGCGCAAGGAGCAGGCGTTCCGGGACGCTCTGCGCGAGGAACCGGTCGTCGCCTTCGAGGACGCCGGGCGGGCGCTCACCGCCCTGCGCTCCCTCGACGTACCGTGCGCGGCGGTGTCGGCGTCCCGGCACGCGCGGGCCCTGCTCGCCGCCGCCGGACTCGACCGGCTCCTCACCGCCGTCGTCGACGGCGAGGACGCCGCCCGACTCGGCCTCGCCGGCAAACCGGACCCCGCACTCTTCCTGCACGCCGCCGGCCTCCTCGGCACCCGCCCCGAGGACAGCGCGGTCGTCGAGGACGCGCTCGCCGGAGTCTCGGCGGCCCGCGCCGGCCGCTTCGGGCTCGTCGTCGGCCTCGACCGCACCCCCGACCGGCACCACACCGCACCCCTGCGGGAACAGGGTGCCGACCTCGTCGCCGCCGACCTCGCGGAACTGCTGGAGACCGTGTGGGGAGTGCGCCCATGAGCACGGCATGGACCTGGCGGTACGACGACTACGACCCGGCGCGGGAACGGCTGGTGGAAGCACTCTGCACGCTCGGCAACGGCAGGTTCGCCACCCGTGGCTCCGCGCCCGAGTGCACCGCCGACGCGTCCCGCTACCCGGGCACCTCCCTCGCCGGCTGCTACGACCGGCGCACCTCGCTCGGCGCCGGCGAGCGGGTCGAGAACGAGGACCTCGTCAACCTGCCGAACCGGACGCTGCTGCGCTACCGCCGGCTCCCGGACCACAGCCCGCCGGGGGACTGGCTCACCCCGACTCCGCGCAACTGCGCCACTACGGCGTACAGCTCGACCTGGCCCGGGGCGTCCTCGCCCGGCCCCTCTTCTTCCAGGACGCCCAGGGACGTGGTCTGCGGGTCGGCCACCTGCGGATCGTGCACCTGGGGGACCCGGGACTCGCGGCCCAGCTCACCACCTTCCACGCGTACGGCCGGACCGGTGCCGTCGAGGTCGAGTCCGCCCTGGACGGCGCCGTCACCAACTCCGGCGTCGAGCGCTACCGTCACCCGGAGAGCCGTCACCTCATCGACCACCGCAGCGGTTTCGGGCCACCTGATCGCCCTGGCCGTACGCACGGGCACCCGCCCCGGGCGGTCGCCACGCCGACCGGCACCGTCCAGACCTGCCGTCTGCCCCTGGGCAGGGGCCGTTCGGCGAGCGTGGAGAAGACCATGGCCCTGCGCACATCGCTGGACCGCCCCCCGGGCGCCCCCTCACGGAGGCCCTCGGGACCGTCGCCCGCGCCCCGGAGTTCCCCCGGCTGCTGGCCACCCACCGGGGCCTGGCAACGGCTCCGGGAGGAGGGCGAGTTGCACGTACCGGGAGAAGCGGGCCGCAGCCTGCGGCTGCACATGTTCCATCTGCTGCAGACGCTCTCCCCGCACACGGCGGAGCTCGACGCGGGCGTCCCGCCCGTGGGCTGCCCGGGGAGGCGTACCGGGGCCACGTCTTCTGGGACGAGCTCTTCGGCCTTCCCCACCTCGACCTCCACTTCCCCGAAGCGGCCAGGGCCCTGCTCATGTACCGTCACCGTCGGCTTCCGGCCGCCCGCGCCGCGGCCCGTCGCACCGGTCACCGGGCGCCATGTACCCCTGGCAGAGCGCAAGTTCAGGAGACGAGGAGACGCAGCGGCTCCATTTCAATCCGCGGTCCGGCCGCCGGCTGCCCGGTCGCTCCCGGCTCCAGCGGCACGTCGGCTCGGCCGTCGCGTACAACGTCTGGAAGTACGCGCAGGCCACCGGCGACCACCGCTTCCTGCACACCGAGGGCGCCGAGATCCTGCTGGAGATCGCCCGGTACCGGGCCGGTGCCGCCGCCTTCGACCCGGCGCTGGGCCGCTACCGCATCCGTGGGGTGGTGAGCCCCGACGAATACCACGACGCGTATCCGGATGCGACGGCTCCGGGCATCGACGACAACGCCTACACCGACGTGACCGCCGCCTGGGTGCTCGCCCGCGGCCTCGACCTGCTGGACGAACTGCCCCCCCGCGGCGGGCGGAACTGAGCGAACGACTCGCGCTCGACGACGGGGAACCCGACCGCTGGAACGAGGTGTCCCGCCGCCTCCACGTGCCGTTCCACCAGGGCGTCGTGAGCCAGTTCGAGGGATACGGGGAACTGGCGGAGCTCGACCGGGAGACGTACCGGGCCCGCTACGGGGACATCCGCCGGCTCGACCGCGTCCTGGAGGCCGAGGGCGACACCGTCAACCGCTACCAGGCGTCGAAACAGGCCGACACCCTCATGCTCGGCTGCCCGCCTGGGGACAAAGGTCCCCGCCTCGCCGAGGGGGCCGCTCACCGTCGTTCTGCCGGGAGGGCGGCGGTCCGCCGTCACACCGGGGGAGGAACGGTGGTTCCGGCCGTGAGCGTCCGCCCCGCGAGCGGGCCCGGTTCGCCGCCGGCCTCGCCGGGGCCGTCGGACCGTACGGCGGCGAGATGCCGGGGGCATCGGGACGGTCACCCGGAAAAGCCGTGGACCGTCCGCGCGGACGGGGCGAGGCGGGTGTCCTCCTCACGGACGGACAGCCGGTCCACGACGGCGACGACCCCCTCCACGTGCCCGGCGAGCCGCAGGAGCATCACGGCCTGGCTCCGGCTCCGGACACGGCCGGCGAGGGTCACCGCACCGTCCAGCACGTGCACGTCCACCGCGTCCTCGGGCAGATCCATGGCATCCGCGAGGACGTCCTCCCGGATGCGGTGCCGGATCTCCGCGTCCGGACGGAGGAAGACGTGGAGCAGGTCACGGCGGGTCACGATGCCCACCAGCCGCTCCTCCTCGTCGACCACGGGAAGACGCGCCACCCCGCGGCGCACCATCAGCCGGGCCGCGTCCGCCACCGACTCCTCGGCGTGCACCGTGACGGCCGGCACGGACATCAGTTCCAGGGCGGTGAGCATCCGGCGGGCCAGGAGGTCGCTCCCGGAGACGACCCCGACGACATGATCGTCCTCGTCCACGACGGGCAGCCCGCCGATGTCGTGCTCCGCGAGCAGCTTCGCCACCTCCCCGAACGACGTCTTCGGAAGGACGGAGACCACGTCGTCGGTCATCAGGCCGCCGACCTTCATGCGCTTCATCGCGGGCCTCCTGTTCGCGCCGTCGACGGTGGCCGCCCCCGTGTCCCCACCGTCCACCGCCCGCCGGGCGTCCGCGAGGGGCCGAACGGTCCTTCCGCCGGGCCCGACCGGGCCCCGGCCGGTGCCCTGCCGCCACCCGGGGGACCTTTGGCCCCACCTGTGCCCCCAGCGGCCCTCCGGCCTCAGGGCGCCGGGTGCGAGGGTGGGAGCAGCCCTCGTGGACCCGGCGAGGAGGAACCACCGGCCGTCGAGGCACCGGAAGGGCCGTTGTCGACGCGGACGGAACACGGTCCGCCCCGAACGGCACGCCCGACGGCCGGCGGGCCTCCGGGCTCCCCGGACCGATCCCGGCCGGAGCGCGCCCACCCTGCCGCGACACGCCCGCTGCCCGGTGGCGCCCGTCCCCGGTGCGGGCGCCGGAGAAGGGAGCACATCATGGCCGCCGGCACGGAACGCCGCGACATCGTCGTCGGCATCGACCCCGTCCGCACCGGGCATCTCCCCCTGGCCTGGGCGGTCGACGAGGCACACCGGCGCGGACTGGCGCTCCGCCTCGTCGTCGCCGTACCGCCGCTGCACGACACGCGGCGCAACGAAGACACCCCCGGGCACCGGGCACGGACCCAGGCGGGGAAGGGCGCGCTGCACGCCGCGGCCGACTGGGCACGGGCCCGGCAACCGGCCACGGGCGTCAGCTCCGCGCTCCTCGACGGGGCCCCGGCAGCCGTGATGGCCGGCTTGTCGCAGGAGGCCGCCATGGTCGTCCTCGGCTCCCGGCACCTCAGCCGCACCGAGGAGTTCCTGAGCGCCGGTTCCGTGGTCGTCCCGGTCACCGCACGGGCGCGGTGCCCCGTCGTCGTTGTGGGCGACGCGGAGCACAGCACGCAGGACCCGGCGTACCTCGTCGTCGGTGTCGACGGCAGCGAGCCATCCCGGGCCGCCCTGGCCCTGGCCTTCGAGGAGGCGGATCTCAGGCACTGCGCGTTGCGTGCCGTCGCGGTCTGGCAGCCGCCCGTCTTCTCCCTCCACACGGGCGACACGCCGTTCCGTGCCGAGCGCCGTCTGCTCTCGGAGACCACCGCGGGATGGGCGGGCAAGTACCCCGACATCCGGCTCACCCACGAAGTGCTCGTCGGTTCGCCCGTCGAGGTGCTCGCGGACGCCGCCGAGCACGCCCTGGCCGTCGTCGTCGGGCGCCGGGGCCGGGGCGGCTACACCGGGATGCGGATCGGATCCGTCGTCCACGGACTGCTGCACCGCGCCCACTGCCCCGTGATCACCGTTCCCACCGGGTGAGAGCGCGCCGCCGACGGCCGCTCGGCCGTCCTCGGCGGCGTCGCCCGGAAGCGGCTGCTCCGCCTCGCCACCGCCCGCGCACCGGCCGGACTCCTCGCCATGCGACCCGTCCGGACCGCGTTCCGACGGACGAGCCCGCCAGGAACGACCGGGGCATCCGGACTACCGTGAAGTCGGGTGCGGCGGGTGTCATGCGCACCGGATGCGACCGGAGGTTTCGATGGGCCGGGAAGACGCCGGGGCTGCGGACCCACGGCTGCCGCAGCTCCGGCTCGACGAGCTGCTCGACGAGCTCCAGGCCCGCATCGACGAGGTACGGGGCACCCGGGACCGCCTCAACGGGCTGCTCGCGGCCGTCATGGCCGTCGGCCGCGAACTCGACCTCCCGCAGGTGCTGCACGACATCATCGAGGCCGCGGTCTCTCTCGTCGACGCCGAGTACGGAGCGCTGGGGGTCATCGGCGAGGACCGGAAGCTCTCCGAGTTCCTCACCGTCGGCATCGACGACGACCTGCACCGGCAGATCGGCGCCCTGCCGTCGGGCCACGGCATCCTCGGCGAGCTGATCCGCCACCCGGAGCCGCTGCGCCTGCCCGAGCTGTCCGAACACCCCGCCTCGTACGGCTTCCCGGCCCACCATCCGCCGATGCACTCGTTCCTCGGCGTCCCCATCCGGGTCCGCGACGAGGTCTTCGGCAACCTCTACCTCACGGAGAAGCACGGAGGGGCCGACTTCGACGCCGAGGACGAGGCCGTCGTGACCACCCTGGCCGGCGCCGCCGGCATCGCGATCGAGAACGCGCGGCTGTACGAGGAGGGCAGGCGTCGGCAGCGGTGGCTTGCCGCGAGCTCCGACTTCACCAGCGCCCTGCTCTCCGGTACGGGAGAGAGCGAGGTCCTGGACGGGATGCTGGAACAGGTGGTGGACATCGCCGACGCCGACACGGGGGTCTTCTACCTGGTGGGCGCGGGCGGCGAGCTGAGGGGCTCGCTGGCCCGGGGCGAGGACGCCGAAGCCCACCGGGGCGTCGTCCTGCCGAGCAGCGAGGGCACCCTGGCGGCCGCCGCCCTGGCGGAGAAGGACGGCCTGGTCACGGTGGCGGACGCCGAGAGCGACGAGCGGGTGAGGGCCCGGACCGAATGCTGGAAGGGGTTCGGTCCCGCGGTGGCGGTCACGGTGGGCACCAGGCAACGCCTGAGCGGCGTGCTGGTCCTCGCCCGGCGCGGCGGCCGTGCGCCCTTCACGGGCGCCGAGACCGCCGCCCTTCCCGGGTTCGCGGGGCAGGCGGCCCTGGCCCTCGAACTGGCCGCCCACCGCCGCGACGCCGAGCAGGTGACCATTCTGGAGGACCGTGACCGGATCGCCCGTGACCTGCACGACCTGGCGATCCAGCGACTCTTCGCCACCGGCATGACCCTGCAGAGCGCCCGGCGTTTCGTCGAACATCCGGAGGCGGTGGACCGGCTGAACCGGGCGATCGACGACCTGGACGCCACCATCAAGATCATCCGGTCGACCATCTTCGGCCTCCGGGAACACGACAGCCCCGGCACCGCGCCGAAACTCAGGAGCCGCATCGTCTCCGCGGTCGACTCGGCCGCGCCGACCCTCGGGTTCGCCCCCGCGCTCCGCATGGAGGGCCTGCTGGACACGGACGTGCCGGTCGAGGTGGCCGACGACGTCGTCGCGGTGATCGGTGAAGCGCTCACCAACGTGGCCCGGCACGCCCGTGCGGGCAGGGCCGAGGTCGCCGTCCTCGCCGAGGCAGGGGGCCTGACCGTGACGGTGGGCGACGACGGAGTGGGCATCCCGCAGGGCCGGACCAACCGAGGGCTGCGCAACCTCTCCGAACGGGCCGAGCGCCTGGGCGGTTCGCTCTCCGTCCGCCCCCTGACGGCGCCCCGAAGCGGCACCCTGCTCGAATGGCGCATCCCCCTGCCGCCGGACCGGGGCACGCGAGCCCGGCATGATCCGAACGAAGGACCCTAACCCTCCTCGGCACCGTCCTCGGGGGCATCGTGCTCATGGGCCTGCGCGGCGATCACGGCCGCCTGCACCCGCCGTTCCACTCCCAGCTTTCCGAGCAGCCGCGAGATGTGGTTCTTGACCGTCTTCTCCGACAGATAGAGCTGCTTGGCGATCTGCCGGTTGGTGAGCCCCTCGCCGATGAGTTCCAGGATCGACCGCTCACGCTCGGACAGCGCGGAGAGGCGTTCGTCCTCCGGCGGCTTCGCCGCTTCGGGGTCCCGCAGGGAACGCATGAGCCGGGCGGTGGTGGCCGGATCGAGCATCGACTGCCCGGTCGCCACGGTCCGGACCGCCGCCACGAGATCGGAGCCCTTGATCTGCTTGAGGACGTACCCCGCCGCCCCCGCCATGATCGCGTCCAGCAGGGCGTCCTCGTCGTCGAACGAGGTCAGCATCAAGCACGCCAGGCCGGGCATCCGCGAGCGCAGCTCCCGGCACACGGTGATCCCGTCGCCGTCGGGCAGCCGCACGTCGAGGACGGCCACGTCCGGCCGCAGAGCAGGCCCCCTGGCCAGGGCCTGGGCCGCCGTGGACGCCTCACCGGCCACCTGCATGCCCGGTGCGTCGTCGATCAGGTCGCGAAGACCCCGGCGGACCACTTCGTGGTCGTCCACGAGAAAGACCCGCGTGGGAGTGTCGGCTGCCGTCAGATCGGTCATGGCGATCCCTGCGGTCGATGGGCACGTACCCGCCCCCACGGGAATTGTCCTTCATGAGGCGCCCGCGTGGGCACCGGGATCCGTCCGGACGCCGACGCCACCCTCCGGCACGCCGACGCCGTTCACCACGGAAGGCGCTTCCCCCCTCTCCGCGTGGCACGATCCGTGCCGCCTCCGGGCACCGGACGGGGCGGGGCCGTCGTACCGGAACTCCTCCCCGGGCGGTGGCCGAGCCGGCCGCCCGGCCGCCGGGAGTCACTCCGGCAGCCGACGCCCCGACGCCGCGAGAGAGGCGTCCCACCCGCGCCGGGGAACGGAGCCCAGGAGCAGCTTCGTGTACGGGTGTTCCGGTGAGTCCAGCACCCGGTCGGTCTGCCCCGTCTCCACGACCCGTCCCCCCTTGAGCACCAGTACCTCGTCCGCGACGTGCCGGACCACGGCGAGGTCGTGCGTGACGAAGAGGTAGGCGATCCCCGCCTCGCGGCGGATCGTGGCGAGCAGATCGAGGATCTGGGCCTGGATGGACACGTCCAGCGCCGCGACCGCCTCGTCGAGTACGAGCACCCGCGGCTCGACCGCGAGAGCCCGCGCGATGGCCACGCGCTGGCGCTGACCGCCGGACAGCCGCCGGGGCAGTGCCGCCGCCTCGCGCTCGCCGAGACCGACCTGGTCCAGGAGCTCCCGCACCCGGGCGGTGCGGGCCGCCGGGGCGAGCCGGGTGTGCAGCCGCAGCACCTCGGCCACGCAGTCCGCCACCGTCACCCGGGGGTCCAGCGAGAGGTACGGGTCCTGGAAGACCATCTGGATCTCCCGGGCGCGGGCCAGGCGTTCGCCCCGGCCGCGGGCCCGCGCCGAGCGGTCCCGGCCGTCGAGGCGCACGGTGCCGCCGTCGGGGCGCTCCAGGCCGACGAGCATCCGCACGGTGGTCGTCTTGCCGCTGCCGGACTCCCCGACGAGGGCGAGACAGGCGCCCGGGGCCAGGGCGAACGACACGTCGTCGACCGCCTGGTGGTCGCCGTACCGCTTGCACAGCCCCTCGACCACGAGGCCGTTCTCCGTCGTCGTCGCGGTCGGTGTCACAGCGTGATCCCTTCGTCGGCGCGGTGGCACGCGGCGAGACCGTCGCCGTACCGCGCCAGTACGGGGGACTCCTCGGCGCAGCGCGGCAGCGCGTGGGCGCAGCGCGCGGCGAAGGCACACCCCGGCGGGGCCTCGGCGAGCGAGACGGGGCGGCCGGGGATGGGCCGGGGCGGCGGGGCATCCCGTTCGATACGGGGCGTGCAGGCGAGCAGCCCCGCCGTGTACGGGTGCCGCGGCCGGTCGAACAGCTCGTCCGTCCGCCGCGTCTCGACGATCCGGCCCGCGTACATCACGTACACGCGGTCGCAGATCGCGGAGGCCAGTTCCAGGTCGTGCGTGACGAACAGGAGGCCGGTGCCGTGCTCGGCCCGCAGCCCGGTGAGGATCGCGATGATCTCGGCCTGGGTCGTGACGTCCAGCGCGGTGGTCGGTTCGTCGGCGACGAGCAGCGCGGGTTCCGACGCGAGTGCCGCGGCGATCACCACGCGTTGCAGCATGCCGCCGGAGAACTGGTGCGGGTAGCGGCGCAGCGCCCCCCGCGGGTCCCGGATGCCGACCGCGCCGAGCAGTTCCTCGGCCCGCGCCGTGGCCGCGGCGGCGGAGGTGCCGGCCGCGCGCAGCCCCTCGGTGAGGAAGTCCCCGACGCGGCGCAGCGGGTTGACGGAGGCACGGGGGTCCTGGAAGACCATGGCGACCCGACGGGCCCGCAGCGCGGCCAGTTCCGCGCGGTCCATGGTGAGCACGTCCCGGCCGGCGACCCGCACCTGGCCGGTGGTGTGCGCGCCGTGCGGCAGCAGGCCGAGCACGCTGCGGCAGGCCACGGACTTGCCGGAGCCGGACTCGCCGACCAGGCCGACGGTCTCTCCCGGGGCGATCTCGAGGCCGACCCCGTCGAGGATCGGACGCGCGGCCCGGTCGCCGGGCAGCCGGACGCCGAGCCCGTCGATCTCCAGGACGGGAGTGTCGCCAAGGGCGCCGGGAGGGGCGCCGGTGTCGTGTGCGGGGGTCTTCCGCTCGGTCATGTGGTTCACCGCTCCCGCCGTGCGATCCGGTCGGCGAGCCCCTCGCCGACGATGCCGAACGCCACCACGGCGAGCACGATGCAGGCCGAGGGCGCGAGAGCGGGCAACATCGCTCCCTGGAGGACGGCCGCCTGACCGTCGTTGATCATGGCGCCCCAGTCGGCGGCCGGGGGCTGGACCCCGAAGCCGAGGTAGGACAGTGCCGCGAGGTCCATCAGCGCGTACCCGAAGTTCATCGCGGACTGCGCGAACACCGTCGGCGCGATGTTGGGCAGCAGGTGCCGCAGGCAGATGGTCCAGCCCGACCAGCCCTGCACCCGGTAGGACTCGATGTAGGGACGGGCCTTCTCCTGCCGGGCGATCCCGCGCACCAGCCGGCCCACGTACGGCGTGTAGGCCACGGCCATGGCGATCACGGGGGCCGTCATGCCGGAACCGATCACGGAGACGAGCAGGATCGCGAGGAGCAGCCCGGGGATCGCGAACACCAGGTCCATCGACCGGGAGAGGAACGTGTCCGCCCAGCCGCCCCGCCAGGCCGCGACCGTGCCGAGCACCGCGCCGAGGAGGGTGGAGACGACGACGATGAGCAGCGGGCCGAGCAGCCCGGTGCGGGCGCCGTGGATCAGCCGGGAGAGGATGTCGCGCCCGGACTGGTCGGTGCCGAGCAGATGGTCGCCCGAGGTCCCGACCAGGCTGGCCGAGAGGTCGAGCGCCTCGGGGTCGTACGGAGCGATGAGCGGGGCGGACAGGGCGACCAGGACGAGTACGGCGAGTACCGCGACGGAGGCCGTGAACAGGGGGCCCTGACCGAGCAGGCGCAGACCGCGCAGGCCCGGACGGCGGGACGGCCCGAGGGGTTTTGTGCGCGCCGCGTCGGCCGCGGTTGCTGGTGAGGTCATGAGGAACCTTCCCCCCGGAGGGACAGACGGGGGTCGATGAGCGGGACGAGCAGGTCGACGACGAGGTTCACCACGGCGAAGGCCGCCACGCTGAGCAGCGTGATGGCCTGGACGACGGCGAAGTCCTTGGCCGTCACCGACTGCACGAGCAGGGAACCGAGGCCGGGGACGTCGAAGGCGGTCTCGACGATCGATGTGCTGATGAGCAGTCCGGCCAGCATCGTTCCGCCGACGGTGACGACGGGGCCGAGCGCGTTGCGCAGGACGTGCCTGCGCACCACGGTCCGCCCCGCGACACCGCGGGCGCGCGCCACCTCCACGTGTTCCCGCCCGAGTTCGTCGAGCATCGCCGAGCGGGTCACCCGCGCGAGCAGCCCCGCGAAGGACAGCGCCAGGGCGAAGGCCGGGAGCGTCAGGTGGTACAGCCGTTCCGTCAGGCCGGAGGGCGTGCCGCCCGGACCGGGGAACCAGCCGAGGCGCACGGAGAAGACCGACACCAGCACGATGGCGGTGACGAACGCGGGCGTCGCGGTGGCCACCCCGGTGCCGATGAGCACGGTGCGGTCGAACGGTCCGGGACGCAGCGCGGCACCGATGCCGGCGGCCACCCCGAGCAGTGCCACGAGCACCGCGGCGTACCCGATGAGCAGCAACGTCCCCGACATGCGGGAGCCGATGAGGGACGAGACGTCCTGGTGGTACTGGGCGGAGCGGCCGAAGTCGCCCTGCAGCGCCGAGCCGAGCCACTTCGCGTACTGCACCGGCAGCGGGTCGTCCAGGTGGTACTGGGCGCGCAGCGACTCCACCGCCTCCGGGGTCGCCGGACGGCCGTGCAGCAGGAAGGACACCGGGTCGCCGGGCGCGAGATGGACGGAGCCGAAGACCACGAGGGAGGTCACGAACAGCACGGCCACCAGGCCGAGCAGTCGTCCGGTGACGAAACGGGTCATCACTTCGCCGCCCCGATGCTTGCCGCCCACGGGTAGTAGAGCTGGGCGATACCGGTCGGCGCACCGGTGATGCGGTTGCCGAGGAAGACCGAGTACGGGGCCTCGTACACCGGGATGACCGGGAGGTCCCGCAGGGCGATCCGCTGGAGGCCGGCGGTCAGTTCGGCACGCTTCTCCGGGTCGGGCTCGGCGTTCGCCCGGTCGAAGGCGGCGTCGAACTCGGGGTTGGAGTAGTTCCCGTAGTTCCCGAAGTCGCCGGTGCGCAGGTACTGGTAGAACTCGATCGGGTCCGGGGTGTTGTCGTAGCCGTTGGTGATCACCAGGTCGAGACCGGCGCGTGCCGACGGGTCGACGAAGATGCTGCTGTACGCGTCCGGGGAGACGGACTTGAGCTCGACGTCGAGGCCGATCTGCCGGCCCGCCCCCTGCACGGCGTTGGCGACGACGCTGATCTCGGGGGCGAGCGTGCTGGTCACCAGCGTGACCTTCTTGCCGTCCGCACCCGCCTCCCGCACCAGTTTCTTCGCCGCGGCGAGGTCGTACTCGGGCTCGGGAAGCACGTCGTAGTACGTGCCGGCGTCGTCCGGGGCCAGCGCCCAGGCACCGCGTGCCGCCGGGGCCTTGGCGGGGACGCCCACACCGCCCGCCGCGGCCTTGATGATCTCCTTGCGGTCGAGCGCCATCGACAGGGCCCTGCGCACCCTGACGTCGCCGAGCGTGCCCTTGAGGTCGAGCACGGAGAGGTCCGCGGCGGCCGTGTTGGGGCCGAACAGGACCTTCCCCCTGCCGCTGCTGCGCAGCTGTGCCAGCGCCGACGACGGCACCATGTAGCCGCCGTCGGCGGTGCCGGAGAGGAACGCGTTGGAGCGCGCCGCCGGGTCCTCGATGAAGGTGAACCTCACGGACTTCGACTTGGGGCTGAGCGAGCGGTCCCAGTAGCCGGGGAACTTCTTCAGCGTCACGCTGTCGCCCCTGGCCCACTTGTCGAGGGCGTACGGGCCGGTGCAGTTGACCCCGCCGTCCGCGGTGCCGTAGTCCTTGCCGGTCTTCTTCAGGTACGCGGCGCTCTCGACGGTGCCGGGCGAGGCGGCCATCATCTCGTGCAGCAGGACATCGGGCTTGGAGAGGCGCAGCGTCACCTCCAACGGGCCCGTCCTGTCGACGGACTTGACGTTCTTGAACGTCGAGGCCCAGGGCGAGCCGACGGCCGGCTCCAGGTGGCGCTTCAGGGAGGCGACCACGTCGTCGGCCGTCATGGTCGTGCCGTCGTGGAACCTGACGCCCGGACGCAGGGTGTAGACGAGCGTGCGCGGGTCGGGACGGTCGTACTTGACCGCGAGGCCGGGCTCGATCCTGTGGTCGGGGGTGACCCGCATCAACTGCTCGCAGACATTGGCGAGGACGGTGTTGGGCGGGTAGTCGTAGGCAAGGGCGTAATCCAGGGTGTACGGCTCCGCGTAGAGGGACCAGGTGACGGAGTCCAGACCGCCCTTCGCGGGCGGCGAGGTCGGCGTGACCTCGTAGTCGGTCACGGCGCCGGTCCGCCGGGAGGTGTCGGCACCGGAACAGGCGGTGGCGAAGACCGCGAGGACAGTGGTGCAGGCGATCAAGGTGGCGGTTCTGCGCATGCGCATGCGGACCAACCCCTTTACGGGTGTTGTGACGGGCGCTGGGAGGATGCAGCGAGTATTAATGCGGGAACGTTCCCGCACAAGACTTTGCGGGAACGGTTTTGCAGAGGTCACGAGGGTGGCAACATCAACCGCATGACCGAAGCCCCACGCCATGCAGGAAAGCCCTCGCAGGTCGGCCCGCGCGTCCGGCTCGTCGACGTCGCCCGCGAGGCGGGCCTCTCGAAGACCACCGTCTCGGCGGCGCTCAACGGCACCGGACGCCTCTCCCCGGCCGTACGGGAGAAGGCGCGCGAAGCCGCACGGAGAATGGGCTACCGGCCCAACGCCACCGCACGCCAGCTGCGCGCGGGACGGGCCCGGCTGATCGGGTACGTGGTCGGGGAGCTCGCCCACGCCCCGTGGACGTTCCTGGAGTCCCCGTACTTCGCCAAGCTGACCGGTGCCACCGCGGCGACCGCGCTCGAACGCGGCTACGCGGTGGTGCTGCTGCCCGCCGGCTCCCTGCAGAGCGAGTGGGCCGAACTGCCGCTCGACGCAGTGGTCGTCGCCGACCCCGTCGCGGGCGACCGGATCGTCGACGACCTGCTGGCCGCCCGTATCCCGGTGTTCAGCGACCGCTCCGTCGAGGGACGCGCGGGCGCCCACTGGGTGGACGTCGACGCCGCGGCGGCGACCCGCGAGACACTGGACCACCTCTGGCGGGAGGGAGCCCGGCGGCCCGCGATGGTGCTGCCCGACAGCACGACCGGATTCCACACGGGGATGCTCGCCGCGTACCGGGACTGGTGCGCCGCGCGTGCGCTGCCGGAGCGGATCACCCGCGCCGCGGCCCCCGGCAACGGGCCGGTCGTCGCGGCGGTCGAGACGGCCCTGGCCGGCACCGGGAAGAAGGGCGAGCGCCCCGACGCCCTGTTCGTGGTCGCCGAGGCGAGCCCGCCCCTCGTCCTGGAGGCGGCCCGCCGGGGCGGCTACGAGGTCCCCGGCGACCTGCTCCTGGTGTGCGTGAGCGAGGACGCGACCGCGGAGCACACCCGGCCGGCGGTGACCACGCTCAGCCTGCGGCCCCGGGAGATCGCCCGTGCAGGCACCGAACTCCTCATGAACGTCCTGGAGCTGGGTCGTACGGAACCGTCCGGCCTGCTGGTGCCCACCCGGCTCGAAGTGCGGGAGTCCTCGCGGCGGTCGCTGCCCGGCTGAGCTGTGCGGCGGCCGAGGCCGCCCCCCGCGCGACCCCGGCCGCCATGTCATCGGTCAGACCGCGTGGACGAGCCGGCCGCCCACGTAGGTCCGCTCCACCCGCGCCGACGCGATGTCCTCGGGCGGCGCGGTGAAGAGGTCCCGGTCCAGGATGACCAGGTCGGCGAGGTTCCCGGCGCGCAGACTGCCCGCGTCGTCGTGGCCGTTCACGTGGGCGGAGCCGGCGGTGTAGGCGGCCAGGGCGGTGGTGAGGTCGATCCGCTGCTCGGGCAGGAAGACCCGGTCGTCGGCGGTCCCGGGCTCCTTGCGGTTCACCGCCACATGGATGCCTTCGAGCGGGTCCGGGCTGCTGACCGGCCAGTCGCTGCCGGCGGCCAGGGTGGCGCCGGAGCGCAGCAGGTCGCCGAAGGGGTACTGCCAGGCGGCGCGTTCGGGGCCGAGGAAGGGGATGGTCAGCTCGTCCATCTGGGGTTCGTGGGCGGCCCACAGCGGCTGGATGTTGGCGATCGCGCCGAGAGGAGCGAAGCGGGAGAGGTCGTCGGGGTGGACGACCTGGAGGTGGGCGAGGTGGTGGCGGTTGCCGCGCCGGCCGTTGGCGGTGAGTGCGGCCTCGACGGCGTCGAGGGCCTCGCGGACGGCGCGGTCGCCCAGCGCGTGGAAGTGGACCTGGAAGTCGAGCGCGTCGAGGCGCGTGACGTACTCCCGCAGCGCGGCGGGGTCGACGAAGCTGAGGCCGCTGTTGGCGGTGGCGCAGCCGCAGCCGTCCAGGTACGGAGTGGTCATCGCGGCGGTGAAGTTCTCCGCGATGCCGTCCTGCATGATCTTCACCGAGCCCGCCCGGAACCGCCCGTGGCTCAACTCATCGCGCCGGGCGACCAGTTCGGGGAGCTGCTCGGTGCCGCGCTCCCGGTCCCACCACAGCGCGCCGGTCACCCGGGCGGTGAGCGAGCCGTCGCGGGCCGCCGTCGCGTAGGCGTCCGACGGATCGGGTTTGCCGTCGAGCACCCCGAGCAGCGCGTCCTGCCAGCCGGTGATGCCCAGGGAGTGCAGCAGCTTCTGGGCGCGCAGCAGTCCGGCGAGCCGGTCCGCCGGGCTGCCCGGCGGAACCAGGCGGGCGACCAGGGTGATCGCACCCTCCTGGAGCATGCCGCTGGGCGTGCCGTCCGGCTCGCGCTCGATCCGGCCGTCGGCGGGGTCGGGGGTGTCGGCGGTGATCCCGGCGAGTTCGAGCGCGCGGGTGTTGACCCAGGCGCCGTGGTGGTCCCGGTTCGACAGGAACACCGGGCGGTCGGCGACCACCGCGTCCAGCAGCTGACGGGTGGGCAGGCCGCCCTCGAAGCTCTCCATCGACCAGCCGCCCCCGGTGATCCACGCGTGGTCGGGGTGGGCCTTCGCGTACGCCCCGATCAGGTCCAGGTACTCGGCGACCCCGACCGTCCCGCTCAGGTCGCACTCGGCCAGCTCGACCCCGCCGCTCACGGCGTGGACATGGGCGTCCTGGAACCCCGGGAGCAGCAGCCTGCCCTTCAGGTCCACGACCTCGGTGGCGGGACCGATGAGATCGCGCACCTCGTCGTGGCCGACGGCGGCGATCCGCTCGCCGACCACGGCGAGGGAGGTCGCCCGGGTGCGGGCCGGATCCATCGTGAGAACGGGGCCGCGGGTGAAGACCAGATCGGCTGTGGTCATGGGCTGCTCCAGACGGGTGGGACGGCGGTCGACACGGGGCGACGGGCGTCGGGGAAAGGGGGCGGGGGTGCCGGGAAGAGGCGACGGGCGTCATGGAATAGGAGAGACGGTTAACACGTCAATGGTGTTGACATAAGATCGGGGCATGACAGAACGGGTGGTTCCCGAAGGCAGGCGGCAGCGCCGCAGGCCCACCAAGCAGGGCGCGGTGCTCTCCGAGCGGCTGATCGTCGAGACCGCGCTGAACCTGATCGCGCAGCACGGCGCCGATGCGCTCTCCGTACGGCGGCTCGGCGCCGCGCTGGGCGCCGACCCCAGTGCGCTGTACCGCTACTTCCGCAACACCGACGCCCTGCTGCTCGCCGTCGCCGACGAACTGATCGGCCGTGCCCAGCAGGGCTGGACCCCGACCGGCTACTGGCGGGCGGACCTGCGCGCCATCGGTCTGCGCATCCACGACTCGTACCGGTCGAACCCCCAGGCGGCCCTGCTCGCGGCGCACCGGACGACCGGCCGCCCCCACGAGATGCGCGCGGTGGAGACGATCCTGGGCGTACTGCGGGAAGCCGGCTTCCCGGACGGGCTCGCGGTGCGGATCTACCACGCCTTCGTGGACCAGGCCCTGGCCTTCGCGGCCCAGGACGCCGCGGCCCTCGCCCTGCCGCCTGCCGCCCAGGCCGCCGACAACGAGGTCTGGCAGGAGGCGTACGGCAGGCTCACCCCGGACACGCACCCGCACATCGCCGCCGCCTTCCCGCTGCTCGCCGCCGACATGAGGGGCAGTGGCTACCCCTTCGCGCTGGAGCTGATGCTCGACGCGGTGGCGGCGCTCAAGCCCGCGGCCGACGAGGGATAGGCGAGCCCGTCCGGGCTTATGTCAACGCCATTGACGTTGATGGGGTCGACGGCGTCTCATGGGCGGTACTTCGGAGGGGCCGCGCTCCGGTCGCCTCCGTGATCCGAAGGAGCGCCACCCGTGAACCCTCTCGTCTCACTCACCGACGCCGCCCCGGCCCCGTTCTGGCTCGACGACCCGCAGCGGCCGGAGCCGCGCCCCGCGCTCGTCGGCGGCACCCGCTGCGACCTGCTCGTCGTCGGCGGGGGCTACACCGGCCTGTGGACCGCCCTCGTCGCCAAGGAACGCGACCCGGGCGCCGACGTGGTGCTCATCGAGGCCGACCGGGTCGGAGGCGCCGCCTCCGGTCGCAACGGCGGATTCTGCGAGGCCAGTCTCACCCACGGGCTGGGCAACGGCCTGGAGCGCTGGCCCGACGAGATCGGACGGCTCGAACGCCTCGGCCGGGAGAACCTCCGGGCGATCGGGGACGCCGTCGCCCGGTACGACATCGACTGCTCCTGGGAACGCACCGGCGCCCTCGACGTCGCCACCGAGCCGTACCAGCTCGACGACCTGGCGGAGGCGGCCGAGGCGTCCGCCCGGTACGGCGGCGATCCGCTCCTGCTCGACGCCGAGGCCGTCCGCGCGGAGATCGACTCGCCGACGTTCCTGGGCGGCGTGTGGAACAAGGACGTGGCGATGGTCAACCCCGCCCGGCTCGCCTGGGGCCTCGAGCGCGCCTGCCTCGACCTCGGTGTCCGGATCTACGAGCACACGCCCGCCACCGGGCTCGACGAGTACGGCGCGGTGATCGCCGTCCGCACCCCCTACGGCCGCGTCACCGCCGGCAGGGTCGCGCTCGCCACCAACGCCCATCCGTCCCCGCTCCGGCGCCACCGTCTGTACACCGTCCCCGTGTACGACTACGCGCTGATGACCGAACCGCTGACCGACGAGCAGTTGGCCTCCGTGGGCTGGCGGAACCGCCAGGGCTTCTCGGACTGCGCCAACAAGTTCCACTACGTACGGCTCTCCGCCGACAACCGCATCCTGTGGGGCGGCTACGACGCGGTCTATCATTACCGGGGCCGGGTCCGCGCCGAACACGACCAGCGGCCCGAGACGTTCGCCACCCTCGCCCGGCACTTCTTCACCACCTTCCCGCAGCTCGAAGGAGTCCGGTTCACGCACGCCTGGGGCGGAGCCATCGACACCAGCACGCGTTTCTGCGTCTTCTTCGACACGAGCCACCGGGGGAAGGTCGCCTACGCGGCCGGGTTCACCGGTCTCGGCGTCGGCGCCAGCCGCTTCGGTGCCGAGACCATGCTCGACCTGCTCGCGGGCGACCGCACCGAGCGCACGGAGCTGGAACTCGTCCGCCGCAAGCCCCTGCCGTTCCCGCCCGAACCCGTCCGCGCCGTCGGCATCGGCATCACCCAGTGGTCCATGGCCCGCGCCGACCGCAACCAGGGCCGCCGCAACGTGTGGCTCAAGACGCTCGACCGCCTCGGCCTCGGCTTCGACAGCTGACCGCCGCCCCACCCGCCGCACCCCAGGAGTCACTCCCGATGCCCGACACCGTCGTCGCCACCCGGCTCGGTCCGGTACGAGGGGAGCGCCGGACCGACGGCACCCTCCGCTTCCTCGGCATTCCCTATGCGAAGCCGCCCGTGGGCACACTGCGCTTCGCGTCCCCGGTGGCACCGGACCCGTGGACGGAGCCGCTGGACGCCACGGAGTACGGGCCGACCGCGCAGCGCCGCGCCTTCGCCGAGGTCACGACGATCCCCGAACCGTCGGTCCCCGGCGCGGGCGTGCTGAACCTCAACGTGTTCACCCCGTCCGCCGACCCGCGGGCCGCGCTGCCGGTCCTGGTGTGGATCCACGGCGGCGGCTTCGTCGCAGGCTCGGCGGCCAGCCCCTGGTACGACGGATCGGCGTTCAACCGGGACGGGGTGGTCCTGGTGTCGGTCGGCTACCGGCTGGGCATCGAGGGCTTCCTGCACCTCGCGGACGCACCCGACAACAGGGGAGTACGGGACTGGATCGCCGCCCTGGAATGGGTGCGCGACAACATCGCGGCCTTCGGCGGCGACCCGGCCCGGGTGACCGTCGCCGGACAGTCGGCCGGCGGCGGCGCGGTGCAGACCCTGCTCGCCGTCCCCTCGGCCCGCGGCCTGTTCCGCGCGGCCGTCTCGGCCTCCGGGGCGCTCCCGCCGTCCTGGGGCAGGGAGGCCGCCGAGGCCGTGTCGGCACGGTTCACCTCCCGCACCGGCCTGCCGGCGACCGCCGCCGCCCTCCGCGACGTCGGCGACGACGAACTGCTGCGGCTCCAGGACCGTCTGGGTGAACCCGGGGCCGACGGGGAGGACGGGCCGCCGCTGCTCCTCGCCCCCTTCGCGGACGGCGGACTCGTCCCGGAGCCCGTGCCCGAGGCGCTCGCCGGCGGCACGGCCGGGGCGGGCGTCCCGCTGATGCTGGGGTTCACCGCGCACGAGTTGCACGGGGTGGAGCCCGCCGGAGCCGGGGCGGCCCTCACGGACGCGGTCTTCCGGGAACCCGCCCTCGCGATCGCCGAGGGACGCGCCCGCGCGGGACACCCCACCTGGCTGTACCAGTTCGAGTGGCAGGCCACCGCGCCCGCCTTCGCGGGCCTGGCGCACCACTGCTCCGACCTGCCCTTCGTCTTCGACCTGCTGGCCGCTCCCGGAGTCCGCGAGGCGCTCGGCGACTCCCCGCCGCAACAGCTCGCCGACGAACTCCACGGTGCCTGGGTCCGCTTCGTCGGCCACCTCGACCCGGGCCCCGCCTGGCCGCCCTACACCCCCAAGACCCGCGCCACCCGCCTCTGGTCCGGCCGGTCCCGCACCGCGCACGACCCGCTGCGGCTGCTGCGGGAGCGGCGCCCGGAATGACCGTCTCCGGCGGTGCGGCGCACGCCGTGGGCGGCCGGGCCGACGGGGGAGCGGCCCCGGCCGCGCCGGTCAGCGCAGCGCGACGGCCGGGTCCCGCGTCACCAGGGCGTCCACGACGTCGACGAGCGAACCCCGGCGCGCGTGGACGGCGCGCTGGCGGTCGGCGCCGGTGCCGGTGGCCGTCAGCCGCCGGAGCAGCGCGACGACGGTCTCCCGGTCACCGGTCTCCTCCAGCGCGGGGCCGATGTGGCGCAGCAGGGCCGGGACGCGCTCACCGGCCGGCGACAGCCGCCCCGTGTGCGGATCCATGCCCTGGCCGCGCAGCCCGTCGCGCGCCGCCCGCCAGCACGCAGCCCGCAGCAGTTCGGCGGGCGGCCGGGGAGCGGGGCGCCCCTCCTCGACGTCCCGCAGGGCGGTGAGGGCAAGCGCCCGCACCAGCACGGCCAGCAGGGCGCTCTCCTCGGCCGTCACGGGAACGTCGGCGGCCCGCACCTCGATTGTTGGATAACGCGACGAGAGCCGGAGGTCCCAGAAGACCGTGCGGCGGTCCGCCAGGGTGCCGCCGGCGGTCAGCCCCTCCAGGAGGGCCTCGTACTCGTCGTGGTCGTGGAAGTACGGCGGAGGGCCGGAAACCGGCCACCGCTGCCACATCACGTGACGCCAGCTGGCGTAACCCGTGTCGCGCCCGCAGGAGAACGGCGAGTTCGCCGACAGCGCGATCAGGAGCGGAAGCCAGGGGCGCAGATGATTGCTCATGAGGACGGCGACGTCCCGGTCCGGGACGCCCACGTGCACATGGGTCGCGCAGATGAGGTGCTCGTGGACCAGACCCCGATAGATCTGCAACTGCTCCTCGCAGCGGGGCCCTTCGCTGATCCGGATCGGGACCGGAACCCCGAGCGGAAACGTGCCGGCCGGAACCGGGCTGGACCCCATGGCCTCGGCGGCGGTCCCGACGGCCGCCCTCAGACGCCGCAGCTCCCCGCGCAGTTCACCGAAGGTGCGGCACGGCGGGGTCTTCGTCTCCACCTGGTACCGGCTCAGTTCCCGGGACACCAGATCGCCCAGGTCCTCCGCGGCCTTCCCCACCACTTCGGCCGCGTACGGGACGGCTTCACGGGTGACGGGGTCGACGAGGAAGCACTCCTCCTCCACGCCCATGAGCAGTGCCGAAATGCGTAATCCGGTTGTATCGGCCATGGCGGCCACCCTAAGCGCTGCCCCGCCGGGTATTGCGGGACAGCTCTCGGAAGGAACGGCATACGTACCGCAACGGAGTCTCCCTCCGGCGAAAACCGTGCCGGAACCCGCGGGGCCGCCGTTCCCGGCGGATGCCGCCCGGCCGCATTCCCGGCACGACGGCCCGGCCCGGTCCCGGCCGCCGCCCCACCCCGTACGAACCGCGCAGCGGGGCAGCCATACTGGACGGGCCGGGGAGGGCGCAGCGGCAGGCGGAACGACGGGGGCGACAGCAGGCGATGGCGGACACCAGGCTGATCCAGAGCCGGTACCGACTGCTCGATCTGATCGGGCGCGGGGGCATGGGCGAGGTGTGGCGCGCCCATGACGAATCGCTCGGCCGGCACGTCGCCGTCAAGTGCCTCAAGCCGATGGGCTCGCAGCACGACCAGTCCTTCACCCGCGTCCTGCGCGAACGCTTCCGCCGCGAGGCCCGCGTCGCCGCCGCGCTCCAGCACCGCGGCGTCACCGTCGTCCACGACTTCGGCGAGCACGAGGGCGTCCTCTACCTGGTCATGGAACTCCTGGAGGGCCGCAACCTCAGCCAGCTCCTGGAGGACAACGAACAGCACCCGCTGCCGGTGGCCGACATCGTCGACATCGCGGAACAGGTGGCCGACGCCCTCGGCTACACCCACCGGCAGGGCATCGTGCACCGCGACCTCAAGCCCGCCAACATCATGCGGCTGACCGACGGCACGGTGAAGATCTGCGACTTCGGCATCGCCAGACTCGGCCACGACATCGGCTCCTCCTCCCGCCTCACCGGCACGGGCATCGCCATGGGCACCCCGCACTACATGTCGCCCGAACAGATCAGCGGCGGCCGGGTCGACCACCGCAGCGACCTCTACTCGCTGGGCTGCGTCCTGTACGAGATCGCCACCGGCGCACCGCCGTTCGACCTGGAGGACTCCTGGGCGATCCTGGTCGGACACCGCGACACCCAGCCCCGGCCCCTGCGCACCCACCGGGCCGAACTCCCGGACTTCTTCGACCGAGCCGTCCTGGAACTGCTGGCCAAGACCCCCGAGGAACGGCCCGTCGACGCGGGCGCCCTGAAACAGCGGATCGTCGTCGGCCGCACCGGCGAGCAGCCGCGCCCGGAGCCGTCGGGGCGGGTACGGCTCGCGCCGCCCGTCCCGGTCGTGCGCCCGGGGCAGCAGCTGCCGGCCTGGACCCGCGGCATGACCACCGGCCACAAGGCGGCCGGCACCCGCCTGCCCGTCGCCCTGCCCGACCACTCCGCGGGCCTCACCGGCGAGTGGACCACCGGCACCGACCTGCGCGACCTCACCGGGGAACTGCCGCTCGCCGCGGCCGAGCGCCCGACCCCGTCGCCGGAACTGCTCTCCGTCCTCGCCAGCAGGCACAGCGCGGGCCTCAACCTGGGGCGGCTGGGCCACTGGGAGGAGGCCGGCGAGGTGCACCGCGCGGTCGCCGCCGAACGCGAGCACGCCCTGGGCCCCGACCACCCCGACACCCTCGCCAGCCGGTACGAGGTCGCCTTCACCCTCGGCCGCACCGGCCGCGTCCCGGACGCCCTGCGGGAGTTCGACCGGGTCGCCCGGGGCCGCGAACGCGTCCTGGGCCCCGACCACCCCGACACCCTCGCCGCCCGCCAGGAGACGGCGTACATGCTGGGCCGCCTCGGCCGGCACTTCGAGGCCCACCAGGTGTACGCGGAGGTCCTCGCCTCACGGGAACGGTCGATGGGCCCCGACCACCCCGACACCCTGCGCTGCCGCCACAACCTCGCCTTCAACCTCGGCCGGCTCGGCCGCCTGGAGGACTCGTACCGCATGGCCAGGGAGGTGGCGTCGGCCCGCGCCCGGCTCCTGGGCGCCGAACACCCCGACACCCTGGTCACGCTCTACGAGGTGGCGTACACGCTCGGCCGGCTGGGGCGCTGGCCGCAGGCCCTGCAGACCTACCGGGAAGTGGCCCGGGGCCGGGCGAGATCGCTCGGCGCCGACCACCCCGACACCCTCGCCGCCCGCTACGAGGTCGGCATCGGTCTCGGCCGCATGGGCCACAGCGCGGAGGCGCTGGAGCTGTACCGCGCCCTCGTCGACGACCGGACCCGGGTGGGCGGCCCCACCGACCCCGAGACGCTCCGCGCCCGCCACGGCCTCGGCGTCAACCTGGGACGCCTCGCCCGCTGGGAGGAGGCGCTCGCCGAGGCCCAGGACGTGTGCGCGATCCGCGAACGCGTCCTGGGCGCCGACCACCCCGACACCCTCGTCAGCCGCCGGGAGGTCGCCGTCGGTCTCGGCTGGCTGGGCCGCTGGGCCGACGCCCTCACCGCCTACCGCCAGGTCGCCGGGGCCCGCGAGCGCCTGCTCGGCGCCGGCCACCCCGACACCCTCGCCGCCCGCAACGACGAGGCGCACTGCCTGGAACAGCTCGGCAGGGGAACGGAGGCCGTCGAGCTGTACCGGCAGGTCGCGGCGCTGCGCCGCGGACAGCGGGCCCCCGGCACCACGACCTCTGGCCAGGTGTGATCGTGCCGTGCTACGAAGGGTCATGCCCGCACCCGACAGCTATGACGCAGTGATCGTGGGCGGCGGCCACAACGGACTGGTCGCCGCCGCCTACCTCGCCCGTGCCGGACAGTCGGTCCTCGTCCTGGAACGCCTGGCCACCACCGGGGGAGCGGCCGTCTCCACCCGCCCCTTCGCCGGGGTCGACGCCCGCCTTTCGCGCTACTCGTACCTCGTGTCCCTGCTCCCGCCGAAGATCGTCCGCGACCTCGGACTGGACTTCGCCGTACGCAAGCGCACCGTCTCCTCCTACACCCCCACCGTGCGCGACGGCCGCGCCACCGGACTCCTCGTCGGCGGGGAGAACACCCGGGACTCCTTCGCCGCGCTCACCGGCTCCGACCGGGAGTACCGGGCGTGGCAGCGCTTCTACGGAATGACGAGCCGGGTCGCCGAACGGGTCTTCCCGACCCTCACCGAACCCCTGCCGGACCGTGCCGCGCTGCGTGAACGAATCGACGACGAGGAGGCCTGGCGGACGCTCTTCGAGGAGCCCATCGGCGTCGCCGTCGAGAAGAACTTCACCGACGACCTCGTACGCGGAGTCGTCCTCACCGACGCCCTGATCGGCACCTTCGCCGACGCGCACGACCCCTCGCTGCTCCAGAACCGCTGTTTCCTCTACCACGTCATCGGCGGCGGCACCGGCGACTGGGACGTCCCCGTCGGTGGCATGGGCGCGCTCACCGACGCCCTGGCGCGGGCCGCCCGCGAGGCCGGGGCGGAGATCCGCGTCGACCACGAGGCGACCCGGATCGAGACCGACGGGACACGGGCCGAGGTCACCGTCCGCTCGCCGGAGGCGGAACACGTCGTCGCCGCCCGTCGGGTCCTCGTCAACGCCTCGCCGCAGGCCCTCGCCGCCCTCCTCGGCGAGGCACCGCCCGCCCCCGCCGAAGGGGCCCAGCTGAAGGTGAACATGCTGCTCACCCGGCTGCCCCGGCTGCGCGACCGCTCCGTCGACCCGCGCCGGGCGTTCGCCGGGACGTTCCACATCGCCGAGGGGTACGGGCAGCTCGCCGACGCCTACCGGGACGCGGCCGAGGGACGGCTGCCCGCCACCCCGCCGTCCGAGATCTACTGCCACTCGCTGACCGACCCGTCGATCCTCGGCCCCGACCTCGCCGCCAGTGGCCACCAGACCCTGACCCTCTTCGGCCTGCACACCCCGGCCCGGCTCTTCACCGCCGACAACACGGCGGCGCGCGCCGAACTGCTCGCGGCCACGCTCGCCGCACTCGACGCGCACCTGGACGAGCCGATCACCGACTGCCTGGCGCTCGACGGGAACGGCGAGCCGTGCATCGAGGCGAAGACCCCGCTCGACCTCGAACGGGAGCTGCGGCTGCCGGGCGGCCACATCTTCCACCGGGACCTCTCCTTCCCGTACGCCACCGGGGAGAGCGGACGGTGGGGCGTGGAGACGGCGCACGCCAATGTGCTGCTGTGCGGTGCGGGCGCGGTGCGCGGCGGCGGGGTCAGCGGAGTGCCCGGCCACAACGCCGCGATGGCGGCCCTGGGCCGGTGACGGAAACGGGGGCCGGCCACCGGCCGGCCCCCGTCCCCCCTACCGCCCGAACACCCCGCGCAGCGCGCCGATCTTGCGCGGCAGGTCGTACTCCGCGCCGCCCTCGTGCCCGTTGTACGTGAACACCTCGATCTCGGCCGGCCCCGCGTAGCGGTGGTACGCGGCGAACACCGTGGACGACGGGCAGATCCTGTCCATCAGGCCGACGGAGAACCATGCCGGGGCGCTCGCCCGCGCCGCGAAGTTGACCCCGTCGAAGTAGGACAGGGTCTCCATCGCCTCGTCGATCCGGAAGCGGTGCCCGGACAGCCAGCGGGCGATCTCCGCGTACGGCCCGGCGTCCGTGATCTGCGAGGCCCGCCGGTAGTGGCAGAGGAACGGCACGTCGGCGACGGCCGCCGCGACGTCGTCCCGCAGCCCGGCCACGGCCAGCGCGAGCCCGCCGCCCTGGCTGCCCCCGAGCACCGCCACCCGGGCGGCGTCCACCGCCTCGTGGGCCTTCGCCGCGTCCACCGCCCGCACCGCGTCCGTGATCAGCCGCCGGTAGTAGTGGCGGTACGGGTCCTCGATGCCGCGGGTCAGGAAGCCGGGGGAGGAGGAACCGTGCCCGTCGGGGCCGATGTCGGGGGTGTCCGCGGTGTTCTTGCCGCCGCCGCCCTGGCCCCGGTTGTCCATGACCAGATGGGCGTACCCCAGCGCACTCCAGGTCAGCCAGGAGTACGGGATGCCCCGGCCGCCGTTGTAGCCGATGTACTGCACCACGGCGGGCAGCGGGCCCGAACGCGTCCGCGGCAGCAGCAGCCACGCCTTCACCGGCTGCCCGCCCCAGCCCCGGAACGTCACGTCGAACACGTCGACGGTCGCGAACCCGGCGTCGTACGGGACGAACACCGCGTCCAGGTCGTGGCGGGCCGTCTCGGCGAGGGTCTTCTCCCAGAAGGCGTCGAAGTCGGCCGGCTCCTCCGGCTCCGGCCGGTACGCGCGCAACCGGTCGAGATCCATGTCGAACAGCAAGGGTCTAGCTCCTCTTCAGGGTGAGGTTGAGAGTCGCACCGTGGCGCCCGGCGGTGTCGGCGGTGATCCGGACGCCGCTGCCGGTGGTGGCGACGCTCACGCCCGGGTCGGCGGAGACGACGCCCAGGCCCCGCTGCGCCAGCTCCAGCACGACCGAGGAGCGCGACTGCGTCGGGTCGGACAGCGCCACCTTCACCGTCTTCCCGTCCGGGCGCACGAGGACCGAGGCCGGGCCGTCCGAGGACAGCTCCTGCGCGGTGCCCGCGGTCCAGAAGTTCGCCGCGACCAGCCCGTCCGCGCAGCGGCGCACCGCGTGCACGGCGGTGGTGCGGGCGACGGGTTTCACCGGCGGCGCGGACGCCCACTGCCTGGTGCGTTCCGCGGAGGCGGCCGGGGCCTGCAGCCAGTAGTAGCCCGCCCCGTCCGGCGCCGCCCCGTGGTCCTGCCACAGCGTCAGGTACGGTCGGGTGACCGGGGTGTCCGTGCCGTACTTGAGGTTGATCTCGCGCCAGGTCGCGGTGCGTTCCTCGCGCAGGCCCCGGAGGGTGACGGGCTCGGGGAAGACGTAGCCGCCGGTGCCGGCGAGGTGCAGCCACTTCACCTTCTCCAGCGGGGCCGACCAGCCGGCGTCCGAGGGCGCCGCCGTGCCGTCGACGAGCAGGGCCGCCCCCGGGTCGCGGAGCTTGCGGTTCTCCACGACCGTCTCGACGGTGCCCGCGTCGGCGGTGATGCCCGAACCGACGCAGACGATCACGTCGTCCAGGCAGAACCAGCTCTTCAGGCCGCGCAGCGAACTCCCGTACGCGCGCAGCTCCATGCCGTACGCCCCGAGCGTCGTGCCCGGCAGCGCGGTCCCGCCCGCCCAGTCGGCGGTGCTCGTGGTGCGCTGCCCCGCCGCGTCCGCCTGGCGGCCGGCGACGACGGTGGTGCCGGGGAGCCGCGCCGGGTCGACGGTGGGCCAGTAGTCCTCGCTGTAGTGCCCGAGGTCGTCGGTGTACAGCAGGACCATGCCGTCGGAGAGGTGCCAGGCGTGCAGGTTCTCGTTCTGGATCGACTCGTAGTTGTAGATCCGGGACGAGTACGCGGAGATGCCCAGCGCGAAGGACGGCCGGTGGTGGGCCGCCTTGTCCATCCGGGGGTGCTGCTTGTGCGCGACCAGCGGCCCCCGAGCGGGGACCGGGGAGGCGAGGACCTGCTGGGTGGCGACGAGCGAGGCGAGGTCGGTCACGGCCAGGAAGTCGCGGTAGGTGTCCTCGGCGATCCACTGCTTGACCAGGGCGGTGAACCGGTCGGCGGTCTCGCCGGGGAAGCTCGGTATCAGCCGCACCACCGCCTCGACGACCGTCTGTGCCGAGACGTGGCCCTGCTTGCTGGGGCGGGCGATCTCGCGTCCGCACACCGACGCCATCACGTCGCCGCGCACCAGCAGTGGGTCGAAGCCGTCGTCGACCCAGCGGCGGACGTTGTCGAGGTCCGGGTCGGTGACCTTCCACGCGGTGCCCGCCAGGAGGTTCAGCAGCCGGGACAGGTTGTTCAGCAGCTCCTTGCCGTACCCGCCGTTGTAGGGGTGCTTGTAGTGCTGGAGGAACGAACCGTCGGAGTAGAAGCCCTCGCCGGTGCCCTCCGCGGCGGCGCTCGCGTCGTTGAAGGCGAGGACGCTGTTGGCGCCCGAGCCCTCGACGTCCGAGAGCGCGTCACGGACCCGGGCCAGGTCGTCCCCGTTGTCGCGGAGCACGGCGTTGACGGCGACGACGGTGGAGATCCACACCCGGTTGGCCCCGGTCGCGATCTGCCGGTCGGCCCGCCAGAGGTTCGGATCGGGGGTGTAGTGCCGTACGGCCGCGGTGATCCGGTCCAGCCGCTCCGTTCCGAGCACGTCGTACAGCAGCACGGTCGCGTCGTTGAGGGCGAGCGCGGAGCCGATCTCCCAGTCCCAGTCGTTGTCGAACCGGGTGTGGCCGGGACCGTAACGGTTCGTCAGCATCCAGTCGAGGCCGGCCAGCAGCAGATCGCGCAGCGCGGTGTCGCCGTACTGCGGGGTGCCGGGGACGGCCCACGCGGTGGCGACCGTGGCGAGCCGCTTGAACGACGTGGTGACGTGGTTGGAGAGCGCGGTGCTGGTCAGATCGGGGAACAGCCCGTCGGTACGGGTGGGGTCGAGGCCCTTGGCCGCGGTGGTCGCGGCCCGGCCGACCCGGGCCACGGCCGCGGCGATCCGCGGGTCGGCCGGGTCGAGGCCGGGGCCGCCGGTGAGCAGGGTGTGCCAGCGGGTGCGCAGCGCGGCGGCGGTGTCCTCGGCCGCGTGCGCCGCGCCCTGGGCGACGGGTGCCAGTGGCAGGGCGACGGCCGCGCCGAGCGCCGCCGCCCCTGCGAGAACGGTGCGTCGGGTGGTGCCGGGGGTGCTGCCTGGGTTCATGATGCGGCCCTCACAGAAGGTGTCGGCGGTCGACGGCCGCGGCCAGCGCGGCGTGACCGGCGGGGTTGGGGTGGAGTCCGTCGCCGCTGTCGTACGCGGGCAGCATCCGCGACGGGCGTTGCGGATCGCGCAGTGCCGCGTCGAAGTCGGCCACGGCGTCGAAGACGCGCCCGGTCCGTACGGCGGAGTTGATCCGCTGCCGGACCGCCTCCAGCTCCGGCGTCCAGCGGATCCAGCCCTCGAACGGGGTGATGGTCGCGCCGACCGCCCGCAGCCCGGCGTTGCGGGCGCGCAGCACCAGTTGCCGGTACCCGGCCAGGACGAGTGCCGGATCGGTCTGGCTCGGCGGCTGCTGGAGGTCGTTGACGCCGAGGTGGACCAGTACGGTCCGCAGCCCCGGCAGCGACAGCACGTCGCGGTCGAAGCGGGCCTGCCCGCCCGGACCGAACCGGGCGTCGTCCAGCAGCAGCCGGTTGCCGCTGATGCCGAGATTGGCGACGGCCGAACCGGGCAGGCGCCTGGCCAGTTGGTCGGGCCAGCGCAGATCGGCGTCGTCCGGGGTGCCCACGCCCTCGGTGATGGAGTCGCCCAGCACCGCGACCACCGGCCCGTGCGCCCCCGTCACCTCGACGCCCGTCAGCAGGAACACAGACGCGGTGCGCTCGCCGTCGAGGGAGTGCGAGGCGTGGGTGTTGCGGTGGAAGGACAGCGGGCCCGTGGGTCCGGGGAGCCGGGTCTCCACGGTCAGCCGTGCCGCCTCGGCCGCCCGCAGGCCCTCGACCGGATCGCTGGTCAGCGAGGCGCCCGCCGCGAGCCATGCCTGGCGCCGCCCGCCGAACGTGACCGGTCTGCCGCCCGCCGTCACCGGGCCGACGAGGACCGGGACGGTGCCGAAGGCGTGCCCGTAGCGCAGCCGCACGGCCCCGCCCGCGGACAGCCGTACGTGCGCGGTGAAGGCGGCGTCGGTCAGGCCGGCGCTCGCCACCGTGTCGGCGGCGGTCGGCGCGGTCTGCGCGGTCGCCCAGGACGTCGTCCAGCGCGACCGGCTCCCGCCGCCCGACCGCTCGGCCGCCCGTGCCCCCGGCGCCGTGGCCGCGACCGCCGCCAGACCGGCCGCCGCCGTCAGTACCCCGCGTCTCGCGGGTCCCCGCCCGGTCACTTGGGGCACACACCCGTCGGGTCGTACTCGCTGCCGTAGGTGCCGACCGCGTTGCCGCCGGTGTTGCCGCTCATCGTGTTGGTGCACACCGGGCCCTGCGGGGTGCGCATGAACTTGATGCCGCCGCCCGCGTTGTTGGTGATGGTGTTGCCGTAAATGCTGGTGTCGATGCCGTCGGTCGCGGTGTCGCCGCCGAGCCGGATGCCCGCGCCGACGTTGTCGTGAACGGTGTTGTAGCGGAAGATGTTGCCGCTGCCGCGCGCGTCCAGTCCGCCGGAGCTGGGGTCCTTCTGGCCGCTGCAGTCGTTGTACTCGACGTAGTTGTTGGTCGAGTTCTCCTTCACGTCCACGCACTCGTTGCCCTGTGTGGCGATGGTGTTGTGATGGATGCGGTTGTTCCTGCTGACGTCGGGGGCCGCGTCCGGGGCGCCGTTCGCGCCCTGTTGCTCGGGGGCCGTGCCGAGGTAGATTCCCTCGCCGTTCTTGCCGCCCCCGCCGAACTTGAAGTCGGCGACCCCGCAGTTGGTGATGGTGTTCTCAAAGATGTCGGCGCCGGTCACCAGGTAGCGCACCCGCAGGCATTCGTCGGCGGCGTTCTTCAGCGTCATCCCGGTGATGCGCAACGCGCCCACCCCGTTCCCCGGGGTCGTGCTCATGACATAGACGAGTTTGAGGCGGTAGCCCGACACGTCGGAGGACGAGCCGTGCAGGCCGTCCACGGTGAAACCGCTGAGCGTCGTCGAATCGTGCTGCACCTGGATGATCCGGGCGTCCCCGGCCCCCTTCACCACGGCGTTCGACGGGCCGGTGATCGTGACCCCGGCACGCCTGGTCACGATGTCCTGCCGGTACGTCCCGGCTGCGAGGTTCACCGTCGCGCCGGTCGGCGCCAGATCGACCGCCTTCTGGATCGTGGCCAGCGGGGAGCCTGCCGACGTACCGGAGTTGGAGTCGCTGCCGGACGGCGACACGTAGTACGCGGTGGCGGCCTCGGCGGCCACCGACGGCGGAGGGAGGACGAACGGCGCGCCGGCGGCGAGCGCGGCGACGAGGGCGGTGCGCAGTACACGGCTCATGGGGTGTGCCTCCTGGGGTCTGCGAAGGACAGGGCGAGCAGTACGGGAACGCTGGGGCCGAGGAGCAGGGGGCCCAGCGGTACGACGAGGGAGAGCAGCGCGGCGGAGATCACCGCGCCGAGCAGGGCGGTGCCCCGGGCCGGTGACCCGAAGCCCAGGGCCAGCGCCCCGCGCGACCAGGTGCGGACCGTGCCGTGCGGCGAACGGCCCGCCTCCGCCGCGAGCGCCACGTGGTGGACGACGAGTGCGGCGGCGATGCCCACCTGCGCGGCGAGCAGCACGAACGTCCATGCCTCCGCACGCCCCAGCAGATGGACGATGTTGGCGACCAGGACGACCGCGGCGGCCGTGGACACCAGCGAGTGCCGCCACAGGGCGTGCCAGTACCGGGGGAACGCGGTGAACGTGTGGACGAAGCACCGGCTGTCGCCCTCCGCCCGCCACCGCTGCAGGGCGCACCCCATCGCGGCGAGCGCGGGCAGCCAGGTCACGACACCGAGCGCCAGCACGGTGAACGCGGCCCCGGCGGCGGCCGGGTAGGCGATGAACTCCAGCCGCCGCAGCAGCAGCGTCGGCCGGCCGGACGAGAGGGTTGCCTGCATGATCAGCCGACCTTTCCTGTGTACGGCTCCGGGACGTCGAGCAGTACGTGGCCGTCCAGCTCCAGCCGGGTGGCCGCCACCACGTACGGGGCGCCGCCGTCGAGCAGTACCGCTGCCGCGTCGGCCGATACCGCGGCGGTACGGATGCGGCGGGCGACGGGCGAGAGGAGCACCGTCTCCTCGCCGAGGACGACGCCCTCGCCCGCCGCGCATTCGGCCCGCCGCGCGACGACCGGTCCGGTGCCCGGGACGATCGCGGTGAGGAAGAGACCGCTCGACGAAGGCGTGGTCGTCGAGCGCAGGGTGTGCAGGGTGCGGGTGAGACGCAGCTCCGGCGTGCTGGACGTCGGATTGGCCTCGACCTCGGTGGCCTCGGAGACGACCCGGGCGTCCAGCGGCGCGAACTGCCGCACCAGCGCCGAGGCCGCCCCGGACCGGATCAGCCGGCCGCCGTCCGGCCGCGGCTCGGTCGGCCGGTCGGTCTGGAGCAGGAACGTCCACTCCCGCTCCGTGTCCGCCTCGGCGAGGTCCAGCAGCACGAGCCGCCCCGACGGGGTGAACACCAGCGTCCGGTCCAGCCGCCGCACCCCGAGCGCCGGGTCGTACATCGCGGCGATCTCCGCCGTGGCGTGCGCCCAGCCGCAGTCGTCGGCGACCAGCACGTCGCGCTGCCGGGCCTGCCGCTCGTGGGGGATGTCCCGGTACACGTGGTACCGGTCCTCGTCCGCGTACCCCTGCCCGTCCACCAGCAGCAGATTGTGGTGCGCGGCCCGCTTGCGGTTGCTGTAGCCCTCGTCGACCGCGAGGAACGCGCCCTGCGAGACCAGCACGAACGAGCCCGAATCGGGGTGGTGGTGGCCCTGGTCGAGAGTGTCCCAGCCCTTCTCCGCCCGGTGCTTCGCGGAGGTCTCCCACGCCTTGTGGCCGCCGCCGGGGCTCGCCTTGAACGAGACGAGCGTGGCGGCGTCCTCCCACCCGGTGCGGGCACAGAGCAGACCGAGGTCCGGGAAGAACGCCCGCGTCCCGGTGGGCGGCGCGGCGGCCACGGACGGGTCGTACCAGAGATGTTCGAGATACGCCTCCGGCAGGATGCCCGGCCGCACCCCGCTCTTTGAAGCCTCCTGCCACAGCAGCTCGCCCGAGGCGAGATCGCCCAGCCACTGCGCCTCGGGAATGCCGTACCGGGCCGCGAGACGGTAGTACAGGGCGGCACTGTGCCCGCTGCGCCGGTCGTGGCAGTCGCCGTGGTCCACGTTGAACGCGAAGCCGGGCGCCGTCTGGTGCAGCCGGTAGCGGAAGGTGTTGCGGAGGAACCCGCCCCGCTCCCACCAGTCGATGCCCTCCGCCTCCTGGAGGAGGTCCAGGTGGATCGCGAGGAACGGCACGCCGTACCGCCAGTAGACGACCCCCTCGGCGTGCGAACCGTCGTCCGGCATCAGGTCGAGGACCGTGCCGAGGTTCTCCTTGGCGCGCTCGGTCCACTCCTCCTTGCCCAGCACGTAACCGGCGGTCGCCAGGCCCGCGTAACAGATCCAGTTGTGGTTCTGCCAGTACGAGGACGACCACCAGCCGCCCTCGCTCGCCACCGCGAACTCGTACATCCGCCGCCCCTGGAGCAGCAGCTTGTACCGCAGCAGTGCCGCCACGTCGTCCGGCAGTTCGTCGCCGATCCACCGGTGGGCGAGCGAGAGGTGGTGCAGCAGCCAGCCGGCGTCCAGGTCATGGTCCGGCATGTGCGCCCGGCCCCAGTGCGGCAGCCGCACCGCCGCCTCGATCCAGCGCCTGCTCTCCGCCAGATGGGCCGGATCGCCGCCGACCCGGTACGCGAGCGCCGGGTTGGAGGCGGCGGGGCCCAGCCAGGTGATGCTGGCGAGGGGATGGGTACGGGGCGGGGTCAGCCCGCGGTGGCGGGCGGCCTCCTCGTACAGCCGCGCCTCCTGGGCGGGGCGGGGGCCGGGCGGCGGGGTCGCCGAGAGCAGCAAGGGTCAGTCCTCCGTCCGAAACCGTGCGGAACGTCCGTCGGCCAGCGCCACGGTCAGCACCCCGTCGCCGTCCAGCCGTACGTCGGCCACGGCGGGGCCGGCCGACGCCGCCTGGTACACCGAGGCGAACGTGACCCGCTCCGACCGTGTGGTGAAGTCGACCCGGGTGCACACCCGTTGCGGATCGTCCGCCGGACCCGGACCCGGCCGGGTGACCGGGCGCACGGTCCGGCCCGGGGTGTGGGTGTGCCGGCCGTGCAGGATCTCGTCGCCGTACCAGGTGGTGTCCACCTCGCCCGAGGGCCGGAGCTGGACGTCCAGCGCGACACCGGGTCGCAGCTGCGCGGCCAGGCTCCGCTCGTCCCCGGCGTCCACGGTCAGCAGGTCGACCAGATAGCCGTCGCCGAGCACGACCCGGCGCACCGCCCGCACCCCCTCGTACGCCGTCGTCACCTCGGCGGTGACGGACGAACCGTCCGAGCCCAGCAGCCGGCCGGCGCACTCGGCCTGTTCCGCCCCGTCCGCCCGGAACGCGGGATGGGCTTCCGTCGACGCGTACAGGTCACGGAATTCGGCGTGTGCGTAAGGCACTTGGCCGGGGTCGGGCTGCCAGGGGGTGGTGTCCCCGTACAGATACAACGACAGCTTGTCGCGGTGTCCGTGCGAACCGCCGTGCGGACCGAAGTCCAGCAGCGCGTGGACGCCCGCGTGGCGCAGCACCGCGTACCCGGCCGTCGGGAACACCGTGACCGGACCGGGCGCCGGACGCTCGGGCAGTGGCGGCCCGGAGAACCAGCCGCCCAGCTCGCAGTCGAGCCCGTCGTCGTCCCCGCCGAGCTCGGCGCGGGCCCGCCCGGCCACCGCCTCCAGGGCGGGGGAGGGCGCCAACTGCTGGGCCAGGGCCACGAGTTCGAGCCACTCCAGGGCGAGCGGACCGCGCAGGTACGGGCCGTCGTGCAGCGCCGGGAGAATGCCGCCCGGTGTGGCGATCGCCGCCAGCACGTCCGTCATCCCGGCCAGCACCTCCACCACGTCGGACGGCAGGTCCGCGGGATCGGTGCCGCGCAGCGCCAGCAGAGCGGCCCGCAGCACGAACCCGTGGTAGTACGTGCTGCCCTCCCACTCCCAGCCGTCGTCGGCGACCGCGACCCGCAGATGCGCGTACAGCCCGTGCTCGCCCTCCAGCCACCGCTCCCCGCCGTCCCACTCACCATCGCGCGCCGCGGCCGCGGCCCGGCTCGTGGCCGCACCGGCCGCGTTGAGCCACGCGGTGTAGTTGGACGCCAGCAGGTCCTGACCGGTGAGCACGTCCCGGGCGTCGAGAGCGGCCCGCTCCAGCGCGTCCAGCAACGGCAGCACCCCGGCCAGGTCGTCGGTGGAGTGCTCGGCGAGCGTGATCACGGCGTGCCCGATGTTCACCGCCCAGATGGCGTCGGTCAGCGCCTGGTGGAACAGCCGACCGCGCAGCATCCAGCCCTGCGCCTCGCCGTGCCGCTCGGTGGCCAGCTCCGCGTACAGCCCGGCGTACTCCACCAGCCGCGCCACCGACTCGGCACGCTCCCCGCGGTGCGCGAGCACCCGCAGATGCCGCGCCCACGCCTGGTGCGACAGCACCAGCCAGGCGCCGCGCACCGCCTCGTCGTCCACCCGGCAGCCGTACGCACAGCGCGCACCGCCCTCGGGGAACACCCCGGCGAGCAGATCACCGTGGTCGAGCTCCACGCCGTGCGCCGGGCAGACGTACGCGTGCCACCAGCCGCCCCGCTCCCGGGCGATCCGCCTCAACGCGGCCACGCGCCACCGTCGATGTCCACCGTGGTGGCGGTCAGGAAGCCGGACGACGGCGACGCCAGGTGCACGACCGCGGCGGCGACGTCCTCCGGCGTGCCGGCCCGGCCGACCGGGATGCCCGCCTCCATCGCCCGCTGCGCCTCGGGGGCGGTGAACGTGTCGTGGAAGGCGGTGCCCTTGATGAAGCCGGGGGCCACGGTGTTGACCGTGATGCCGGTGGAGCCGAGCTCCTTGGCCAGGCCCTTGGTGAACCCGCGGACACCGGCCTTGGCCGCCGCGTAGGCGACCGAACCGGGGCCGCCGCCGTTGTGCGCGGCCAGCGAGGACATCGTGATGATGCGGCCGGCCGACGACTGCGTCAGGTGGGGGATCGCGGCGCGCACGGTGCGGAACGTGGACGTCAGATTGGTGGAGAGAACCTGGTCGAAGTGGTCGTCGGACATCTCGGCGACGGTGGCCCGGCCGATCAGATGACCCGCGTTGCAGACCAGGACGTCCAGGCCGCCGAGGAAGCCGGTCGCCTCCTCGACGAGCCGGTCCACCTCGGTGGTCACCGTGACATCGGCCCGGAACGCTTTCGCCCGGCGGCCCAGCGCCTCGATCGCGGAGACGGTCTCTGCGGCCCCGTCGGCGGAGGAGTGGTAGTGGACGGCGACGTCGGCACCGGCCTCGGCGAGCGCGACGGCGATGGCGCGGCCGATGCCGTGGCCCGCCCCCGTCACCAGTGCGCGGGAGCCGTTGAGATCAGCAGACATGGAGTGAGAACCTTTCGAGGACCGGCCGCTCGGACCGGAACCGGTCACTTGAGACCGGCGGTTGCGAAGCCCTGCACGAAGTAGCGCTGGCCGATGAGGAAGAGAATGACCATGGGGAGGGTGGCCAGCGTGGTGCCGGCCATCAGGAAGTGCCACTGGGGGCCGTTCTCCGTCTTGAAGACGGAGAGCCCCACCTGGATCACCCGCAGACTGTCCGTGCGGGTCACCAGCAGCGGCCACAGGAAGTTGTTCCACGACGACTCGAAGGTCAGCAGCGCAACGGTGGTGAGCGCGGGCTTGACCTGCGGGGTCATGATGCGGGCGTAGATCCGGAACTCGCCCAGACCGTCGAGCCTGGCCGCCTCCTCCAGCTCCACCGGGAGGTCCAGGTAGAACTGGCGGAAGAGGAAGACCGCGAAGGGCGTGACGGCGCCGGGAATGATCAGCGCCCACCAGGAGTCCAGCCAGCCGCTGCCGCCCTGGCCGAAGATGTCGTTCCCGCCGGCCAGCGGCATGAAGCGGACGATCAGGAACTCCGGCAGCACCTTGGTGTACGTGGGGATCATCAGCGCGGCGATGAAGAGGTAGAAGATGACCTCGCTGCCCCGGAACCTGATCCGGGCCAGCGAGTAACCGGCCATCGACGCCACGACCACGTTGATGAGGGTGTGGCTGAAGGCGATGATGAAGCTGTTGCGCGCGTACGTTGCGAACGGCGCCGCCTTCAGCGCGTCGATGTAGTTCCCGAAATCCCAGTGTTCCGGCAGCAGTCCGGCGTCCTGCGAGGCGATCTCCACCGGCGTCTTGAGCGAGGTGAGCACCATCCAGACGAACGGCACCACCATCAGCAGCGACACGACGGTGAGGGTCATGTAGAGCGCGATCCGGCCGGCGGTGAGCGGCTTGCCGTTCTTCACCGGCCGGGGCTTGCGCGTGGCCCCCGGCGCGTGCAGCTCAGTTGTGGCCACGGGTGCCTCCCATGATCCGCCGGTTGACCAGGGTGAAGCCCATCAGCAGCACGAACAGCACCAGTGACTGCGCGGAGGCGTAGCCGACGCGGAACTCCCGGAAGGCGGACTTGTAGATCTCGAACGTCATCATCGTGGTGCTGTTGCCCGGGCCGCCGTCGGTCAGGATGTAGATCTGGTCGAAGGACTGGAACGCGCTGATCATCGACGTGATGAGGACGAAGAACGTCGCGGGTTTCAGCAGCGGCAGAGTGATCGAGAAGAATTGGCGCACCTTGGACGCGCCGTCCACCGAAGCCGCCTCGTACAGCTCCTTCGGCAGGGACTGCAGCGCGGCCAAGTAGATGAGCATCTTCATGCCGATGCCCTGCCAGATGCCGACCAGGATCACCGAGGGCATCGCCCACGTGGTCGACGAGAGCCAGGCCGGGCCTTCGATCCCGAGGAAGGACAGGAGTGTGTTCAGCAGCCCGTTGCCCGGGTTGTAGATCCACAGCCAGACCAGCGCGATCGCGACGGTGGCCGTCACCTGGGGAATGAAGACCGCGGTACGGAAGATGCCCCTGGCCTTCAGGCCGGTGTGCAGCGCCAGGGCGATGAGCAGCCCCAGCGCCATGCCGAACGGCACGGTGAAGAAGGTGTAGATGATTGTGTTGACGATGGACTTGCGGAAGACCGCGTCGCCCATCATCTCGCTGAAGTTGTCCAGGCCCACGAACTGCGGCGCCGTCAGCACGTCGTACTTCGTGAAGGCCAGGACCACCGATGCGACGACCGGCAGGCCGATCCAGAGCGAGGCATGCAGCAGCGCGGGCGCCACCATCAGCATGCCGGCGCGCTGTCTGCGGCGCCCCGGCCCCGTCGGGGCCCGGCCGGAGCGCTTCTTGGGGACCGTGCGTCCGGCCGGGGCGGAGGGCGGCGCGGGGCGCGCCTTCAATACGGATGTAGCTCCCACGGTACGGGTCCTTACATCCGGCCGATGGCGGCCTCGGCGAGCCGGCCGAGTTCCGCGATGGCGTCCTTCGCGGACTGGCTGCCCACGATCGCGGGCTCCAGCGTGGGCTTGATCTTCTCGCGGATCTCCATCCAGGCGGCGGTGCCGCCCTCGGAACACGCGTCACCCATGCTCCGCAGGGAGAGGTCGACGAACTTGTTCTCCTTCACGTACGAGGTGTCGCTGAGGTCCTTCAGGCCGGGTACGGAACCGCGCTGCTCGGCCGCACCGAGGATCGACTCGGGAGTCGCGAGGTACTCGACGAGCGCGCGGGCCGCCGCCGGGTGCTTGGAAGTGGCGGACTGGGTGACGAGGGTGCCGCCCTGGAGCATGGCGGGCCTGCGGTTGGCCAGGATGAAAGACCCGAGCTTGTCGTCCTCGATCAGGTCCGGCGTCTGTTCCCCGGCCTGCTTCCACAGCGCGCTGGTCGTCATCATCATCGACGCCTTGCCGGTCTGCACGTTGGTCGGGGTACCGGGGTCCGTCTTCTTGGCGTAGTCGGCGGAGCCGTCCTTGATGAGGTCCTTGAAGAACTGCAGGGCCTCGACCCCGCGGGCGTCGGTGAACAGCACCTTCCTGCCGTCGGCGCTGAACAGCTGGCCGCCGTTGGCGAAGAGGAAGGTCTCCCAGCACTGGCGCAGATCGATCGAGAACGGGTCGAAACCGATCCGGCCGTTCTTGGTCAGCTGCTTGGCCACGGCGCGCAGCTCGGCCCAGTTCGCCGGGGTCTTCTTGATGCCGGCCTCGGCGAAGTGGTCCTTGCGGTAGACGACGATGCGGGTGTCGAGGACGACCGGCAGCGCGTACAGCTTGCCGTCGTACCGGGACGGCTCCAGTACCCGCTTCTCGTAGTCGTGCGCGGCGGCGAGCTTCTCCGGCAGTTCGGCGATCGCCTTCTTGGCCGCGAACGGCGGGATCCAGCCCACACCCATCATCAGCACGTCGGGCAGCAGACCGCCCGCGAGACCGGTGGTGATCTTCTCGTTGAGCTGTTGGTACGTGGTGTAGTCCACGTTCACCTTGACGTCCGGGTACTTCTTCCGGAAGCCGCCGAGGATCTCCTTCTCCAACAGCGTCTTGCCGTCGGCGCCCTCGTAGATCGGGGTGAGCAGCGTGATCTCGCCTTCGGCGGGGCCGTCGGCCGAACCGCCCGCCGACGTGCCCGTTCCGCACCCGCCGAGGGCGGCGGCAGCGGTGCCCGCGCCGATGGCGGCAAGCAGCGACCGTCTTCTGAGTTCCATGGGACACCCCTTTTGAGGTGGAGGCTGTGGATCGATCCAGCGATGACATCCCGACAGTGGCTGGGAAGTGCTGGTAAATCGATGCAGTGATGCTAGGAACGCCCTCGGAGGGACGTCAACAGCTGATGCACATGAATTTTCGGGGACGTTAACTGGTGAACCGGTGAACCTGGTTCAGTAAATCGATACACTGCTAGAGTCAGACGGATTCCGAACCGGAGGTGGCATGAGCGGGATAACGATCCATCAGGTCGCGGAGGCCGCCGGCGTCTCCGCGAGCACGGTCTCCAACGTCCTCAACGGACGGACGGACCGCATGCAGGCGGCCACGCTGGCCCGCGTGGAGCAGGTGATCGAGCAACTCGGCTACCGGCCCAACCGGGCGGCCCGGATGCTGCGCACCGGACGCATCAAGGTCATCGGCCTCATCGTGCCGTCCGTCGCCAACCCCTTCTGGGGGGCGCTCGCCCGTGAGCTGGAGGCCATCGCGCTCGCCGAGGGGTACCACGTGCTGCTCTGCAACAGCGAGCGCGACCCGGCCCGCGAGCTGAAGTACGGCGAGGAGCTGCTCGCGGACGGGGTCAGCGGAGTGGTGCTCTGCTCCTCGCTGCCCTCGCTCGACCATGTGACGCCGCTGCTCAGCCGCGGTCTGAAGATGGTCGCCTTCGACCGCGCCGCGCAGGCGGGCGACCCGCCGTCGCTGGCCTCCATCAGCGTCGACAACGCGATGGGTGCCGAGCTCGCCACCCGCCATCTGATCGAACTCGGCCACCGAAGACTCGCGTTCGTCTCCGGCTCGGTCCACAGTGTCAACCGCCGCGAGCGGCTGCGCGGCTTCCGGGCGGCCCTGGAGTCGGCCGGCCTCGACCCGGCCGACGCGATCGTCTGGCCCGGCGCCGACACCGCCGAGTTCGGCGACAAGGACGCGGCCGAACTGGGACGGAACGCGGCCAGGGAACTCCTCTGCGGCCCCCGCCCGCCCACCGCGTTCGTCGCCATCAACGACATGTGCGCGATCGGCATCTGCCGGGGGGCCAAGGACGCCGGACGCAGCGCGGGCCGGGACGTGTCCGTGGTCGGCTTCGACGACATCCTCCTCGCCGACCTCTTCGAACCCCCGCTCACCACGGTCCGCCAGCCGCTGCCGGAGATGGCCGCGGAGACGTTCCAGCAACTGCGGGCCCGGATCGACTCGGCCCCCGCGGCGGGACGGTCCCTGCTCATCCGCCCGCGACTGGTCGTCCGGGAGTCCACGGCCCCGGCTCCGGCGCAGAGCGGCACATCGGCCACGGTGCCCGCGGCGAAGCGGCCGACGGCGGGACAGCCGGCCTGAAGCGGCGCCAGGGGGCGGTGACCCGGTCCGGGGAGGGCCGGGCCCGGTGGGGAACGGGGCGGGGCGTCCGGAGCCGCGGCCCCCGTCGCCGGTGTCCGTCCGGGCGCGGTGTGCGGTCGGCGGGTCCTGGCCGCCGACGAGCCGGCCGGCCCTTCGTGTTCATCGGCCTCCCGGCCCATGGGTGGGCACCGCGCCGGGTCACTGCATCGAAGGGTCTACCCCCGGCTCGCTCCTGCGCAGGACGTGAACGAGGGGCGGTGACCGGCACAGTGGAGCGCGATCCAGGTCCCCCTGACGGCACTGCCTCGGAAGGTGCTCCCATGCGCTCCTCTGCCGACCGCCCCCGCACCGCGCTGCGGGCCGCGGTGACCGGTATCTGCTGCGCCGCGGTGGCGGCGTCCATGATGGTCCCGGTCGACGCGGGCGCCGCCCCGCGCTCCGCGACCGAAACCCCCGCACCCGGGATCGAAGCACCGTTCGGCACGGTGTTCCTGCCCAACCTCGACGACGACTCGCGCCGCTGCACCCTGCGCCCCGGCGACCTCGACCGGCTGGACGTGGCCGTGGACGAACGCCTCGCGGCCTGCCACGACGCCGCGAACGCAGTCGTCGACGGCCCCGAGGACGCCAAGGACCTCACCCCGCTCCTGGTGCCGCCCATGGCGGTCGGCGAGGACGCCGTCGGCAGGCTCACGGTGCCCGCCGCGCAACGGCCGTACATCCGGATCTTCGTGCAGGAGGGCAGGCGGTACACCCCGCTCGGTGACGAAGGGGTGCTGACCGCGCGCGCCCTGCGCCGCGGTGTGCGGCTCGCCGTCGAGGGGCGGGACATCGTCCGCGACCGCACCCGGTGGGACGGGCGCGTCGTCGTGACCCTCGCCGTCACCGACCGCGGGCGCACCGGCAGCACGCGGCTCGGGATGAGCGTCGCCCCCGTCCTCCTCCAGCACGATCTCCAGCGCGCCCGGCACGTCTTCGCCGCGGCCCCCGGGAAGGGGCCGGGACAGCCCGCGGAAGTCCCGGCCGCCACCCGCGTGCCCGGCCGATGGGAGGAGTTCGCCGGGTCGCTGCGCGCCGCGACCCGAGCCGTGGGGCTCCCCGACCGGGAACTGAACTTCCAGCCGGGCGGGGCCCGGTGGTGGAAGGACATCTGGCGGCAGGACATCGCCGAACCGGCCTATGCGACCAGGCCGGGACCCGGCGGGCCGCAGACGATGCGGCTCCTGCTGCGCTCGCCGAACCACTGGAAGTCCCCCGACGGTACGAGCGCGAGCCTGCGCAGGGCCGGACGGCTCCTCTTCAAGGACCTGCGCGGACCGGACGTGGGCGTCGTCCAGCAATACACCACCGACCGCGCGGAGAACGTCGACGAACTCCTCAACTTCACCGGCAACATCGAGTCGCTGCCTCCGTACCGGGGCTACCCCGAGGGCCGTGTGGTGTACGGGAGTTCGGCGGACCGGCGCCCCGATCCCTCGTTCGTGCGGATGCTGCGCGACCAGCGGGAACAGCCGCCCGTGGTGATCGACACCTCGTGGCTGCTGGTCGGGCACGCGGACGAGACCGTGCACGTCGTGCGCGCCGACAACGCGCGCGGCTGGACCCTCGCCGTCTCCGACCCCCGCCTCGCGATCGGACTGCTCGAGAAGGTCCGGCGGGCGGGGGAGGGCGGGCAGCAGTTGTTCGCCGACACCGACGCGGAGGACAAGCCCACCGTCGACCAGTTCCTGCGGTACGACGCGGCCAAGGGCGACAACGAGGACGCCGCGCGCCACATCGACGAGCAGGTGCGGGTGCTTCTGCGGGCGACCGGACTGAAGCCCGCCGAACTGGTGCGGCTGCCGGTGCTCTACTTCCGGGTGACCGGCACACCGGGGGCGGACGGCCGCCACATCGCCTTCTCCCCGGCCCTGGCCAACGGCCTGTCGCTGACGGCCGGGGACTTCGCGGCCCCCGCGCCGCACGGCCCCCGGCTCGCCGGGCGCGATCTGTTCCGGACGGAGGCCGAGCGGCGGCTGACGGCGAACGGCGTACGGGTGCACTGGGTGGAGAACTTCTCCTGGGCCCACCTGGGCGGCGGCGAGGTGCACTGCGCGACGAACGCGCTCCGCGACATCGACCGGTAGCGAGGCCGGCGCCGGGCACGACGCCCCGTCCCGCCGCGTCGGTGCTCGGGGCGGGACGTCCGGGCCGGGCGAGTGCGCCCGGCCCGGACCCTCGTGCCGGAGCGCCGGACGCGTCAGACGAGGTCGAACCTGTCGAGGTCCATCACCTTGGCCCACGCCGCGGCGAAGTCGCGCACGAACTTCTCCTTCGCGTCGTCGCTCGCGTAGACCTCGGCCAGGGCGCGCAGCTCCGAGTTCGAGCCGAAGACCAGGTCGGCGCGGGTGCCGGTCCACTTGACCTCGCCCGTGGCGGCGTCGCGGCCCTCGAAGACGTCCTGGGCCCCGGACGCCGACTTCCACGTCGTACCCAGGTCGAGCAGGTTGACGAAGAAGTCGTTGGTCAGCGTGCCCGGGGCGTCGGTGAGGACGCCGTGCCCGGACTGCTGGTGGTTGGCGCCCAGGACGCGTAGACCGCCGACGAGGACGGTCATCTCGGGCGCGCTCAGGGTCAGCAGGTTCGCCCTGTCGAGCAGCAGGTACTCGGCGCGCAGCCGGTTGCCCTTGCCGACGTAGTTGCGGAACCCGTCGGCGGCCGGCTCCAGAGCGGCGAACGACTCCACGTCGGTCTGCTCCTGCGACGCGTCGACACGGCCCGGCGTGAACGGCACCTCGACGCCGACGCCGCCCTCCCGCGCCGCCTGCTCGACGGCCGCGCTGCCCGCGAGCACGATCAGGTCGGCCAGCGAGACCTGCTTGCCGCCGGTCTGCGCGGAGTTGAAGGACTCCTGGATGCCCTCCAGGGTGTGCAGCACCGCTGCCAGGTCGTCGGGGTTGTTGACCTCCCAGCTCCGCTGCGGCTCCAGGCGGATGCGGGCACCGTTGGCGCCGCCGCGTTTGTCGCTGCCGCGGAAGGACGAGGCCGCGGCCCACGCGGCGGACACGAGCTGCGGGACGGTGAGGCCCGAGCCGAGGACCTGCTCCTTGAGGGAGGCGATGTCCGCGGCGTCGACCAGCTCGTACGTGCGCTCGGGCAGCGGGTCCTGCCACAGCTGGGTCTCGGCGGGGACTTCCGGACCCAGGTAGAGCGAGACCGGGCCCATGTCGCGGTGGGTCAGCTTGAACCACGCACGGGCGAAGACGTCGGCGAACTCGTCCGGGTTCTCGTAGAAGCGCCGCGAGATCTGCTCGTAGACCGGGTCGAAGCGGAGCGACAGGTCGGTGGTGAGCATCGTCGGGGGGTGCTTCTTGGACGGGTCGTGCGCGTCGGGGACGACCGCCTCGGCATTCTTCGCCACCCACTGGTGGGCGCCGGCCGGGCTCTTGCCGAGCTCGTACTCGTACTCGAAGAGGTGCTTGAAGAAGTCGTTGCTCCACCGGGTCGGTGTGGTGGTCCAGGTGACCTCCAGACCGCTGGTGATGGCGTCACCGCCCTTGCCGGTGCCGTACGTGCTCGCCCAGCCCAGGCCCTGCGCCTCGATCGGGGCGGCCTCGGGGTCGGCGCCCACGTGGTCGGCCGGGCCCGCGCCGTGGGTCTTGCCGAAGGTGTGGCCGCCCGCGATGAGGGCGACGGTCTCCTCGTCGTTCATCGCCATGCGACGGAACGTCTCGCGGATGTCACGGGCCGCGGCGACCGGGTCCGGGGTGCCGTTGGGGCCCTCGGGGTTGACGTAGATGAGGCCCATCTGCACGGCGCCCAGCGGGTTCTCCAGCTCCCGGTCACCGGTGTAGCGCTCGTCGCCGAGCCAGGTGGTCTCGGGGCCCCAGTAGACGTCCTCCTCGGACTCCCACACGTCCGCGCGGCCGCCCGCGAAACCGAAGGTCTTGAAGCCCATCGACTCCAGCGCGACGTTGCCGGCGAGGATCAGCAGGTCGGCCCAGGAGATCGACCGGCCGTACTTCTTCTTGACCGGCCACAGCAGACGGCGGGCCTTGTCGAGGTTGCCGTTGTCCGGCCAGCTGTTGAGCGGGGCGAAGCGCTGCTGCCCCGCGCCCGCGCCGCCGCGGCCGTCGCTGATCCGGTACGTACCGGCGCTGTGCCAGGCCATGCGGACCATCAGCGGGCCGTAGTGGCCGAAGTCGGCGGGCCACCAGTCCTGCGAAGTGGTCAGCACCTCCGCGATGTCCCGCTTCACGGCCGCCAGGTCGAGGGCCCGGAACGCCTCGGCGTAGTCGAACTCCTCACCGAGCGGGTTCGCGACGGCGGGGTTCTTCGCGAGGATCTTCAGGTTGAGGCGCTCCGACCACCACTGGCGGTTTCCGCCGCCCTGTGTGGGGTGCGGCGCGCGCTCGTGCGCGACGGGACAGCCACCGCTCGCCTCCTCCGACTTCGGGACGGTGACGATCGCGTCGTGGTTCTCAGACATGGGAATCCTTCCGGGCCGAGCGGGTCACATCGTTCAGAAGCTGCATGCGCAGGTCCACAGGTGCTGCTGGTACAGGAGTTGCCGGTACGGAGATCGCTGATTCTGGAACGGCCGGGTGCGCGATCGCGCGTTCAGGGAGGCGGGTGAGACGCCTCGACGCCCAGGTGCCCGGCATCCCGCTCGGTCCCGAAGGGCGCGCCACGCGTGTTCGCCGTCTGCCGGAGAGCACCGCCCGTCACGTCCGCAGTGGTCCCGTCATGTCTCAGTCTCCCGCCGTACCGGACTTTCCCGTTCCCTTGGCCTGCGCTGGGATCGATCCTACGATCGACGGAGTCCAGGTCAAGAAGCACGTCTGTTCCGAATCGAGTCGGAAGCTGTACGACTACCGCTGGAATCCGGTACTTCAACGAGCCTGAATGGGTGGACCGACATGAGCGACCTGCTGGAGCGGCTCCGGGGACGTGGTTGGCGGGTGACCTCTCAGCGGCGTGTCGTCGCGGAGGTCCTCGACGGCGACCACGTGCACCTGACGGCCGACGAGGTGCACGCCCGCGCGACGGAGCGGTTGCCGGAGATCTCCCGGGCGACCGTCTACAACACCCTGGGGGAGATGGTCTCGCTCGGCGAGGTCGTGGAGGTCTCCACCGACGGCCGCGCGAAGCGCTACGACCCGAACGCGCACCGTCCGCACCAGCACCTCGTGTGCTCGGGCTGCGGCACGATCCGCGACGTGCACCCGACGGGCGATCCGCTGGCCGGGCTGCCGGCCGAGGAGCGGTTCGGCTTCACCGTGTCCGGGGCCGAGATCACGTACCGGGGGCTGTGCCCGGCGTGCCGCTAGTGCTGTGGCCCCTGCCGTACGAGCGGCTGTGTGCGGGGTGCGCTCAGGCACGATGGATGCGGTACACGTCCCTGACGCAGAGGTTGAGGAGGGTGGCCGCCACGATGGCACAGGAACAGACCAGGAGCACGGTGCGGTCGGCCCAGGCGTGGGCGGCGAGTGCGGTGACGAGGTAGCCGAGCGGGATGGCGAGACGCTCCCCGACACCGTTGAACGAGCTCATCCGGCCCATCTCCTCCTGGGGCACGTGCTGTTGGAGCGCCGTGGTCCACGCCACGACGGCGACGTCCACCCCGATGCCCGCCAGCACGGCGGCCAGGAGCACCCAGGGCAGGGGCAGACCGAAGCCCAGTGCCGCCGGTGGCAGACAGAGCCCGGCACCGGTGACGACGGCCGTGGCCAGCAGCCGGTACGGCTTCCACCGCAGGCACACCACTGTCCCCGCCAGCAATCCGGACGCGAACGCGCCCTGCACGAGCCCCCAGGAACGTGCCCCCGCGTAGTGCTCGGCCGCGACCACGGGGCCGAGGAGCTGAAAACCGGCCAGCCACGCGGCGACCACCACCGTCCCGGCCGCGGTGTACGTCCACAGCCAGGTGCGGCGCCGGAAGCCGGACCAGCCGGCGCGCAGATCGGCCAGGACGCCGCTCCTCGCGACCGGTGCGCTCAACCGCAGGCCGAGCAGCAGGAGCGCCGCGACCAGAAAGCTGAGCGCGTCCCACGACAACGCCCACGCCGGGCCGCCGACCGCCACGATCACTCCTCCGACGACGGGACCGAGCACTTTGACGGCGTTGCCCGGGAGCCGGAGCAGCGCGTTGGCCTGCTGCAGATGCTCCGCCGCGACCACCTGCGCCACGACGCCCGTCGCGGCCGGAGCGGTGAAGGCCGTGGCCACCCCGGACGCGAAGCCGCACACCGCGATCGAAGCGGTCGTCGCGTGCCCGGTGGCCACGAGCGTCGCGAGCACTCCCTGCGCGGCTGCGGCCAGGAGATTGCCCAGGAACAGAATCCGGCTGCGCGACAGACGGTCGGCGAGGACGCCTCCCGCGACGGTGAAGACGATCGTCGGGACCGAATTCGTCGCCAGCACGACACCGAGCGACCCGGCCCCGCCGCCCTGCCCGATCACCGCGTAGGCGAGCGCGACCGGTGCCATCGCGGAGCCGGTCGCCGAGACGAGATTGGCGAGCACGAACCGCCGGAAGGCAGGAACTCGCAAGGGCGCCAGACGGGTCGCGGGCGGTTCGGCGGTGGTCTTCATGGTCCTCCCGTGACCGGCGCGGAGGTTGCTCCGGTCCCTGCCGCGTCCGGGCCGTCAACCCCTCGGTGCGGTCCGGTCCGGCTCCTCGCCGATCGCTGTTCGCAGCGGGTCGTGGCGGGGCCGGGCGCGAAACGCGCGTCGCTCCACCGATCACGGGGGTACAGCCGGACGGGCATGCGCACCAGGTCGTCCGGCTCCCACGCGTAGCGGGGCCGCACAGGGGCGTGCAGGAAGCCGTCGTTGTTGCCGAGGACCTCCGGGTTCACCCTGCGGAACGCGGGGTCGGCGCGGCGGCAGGCGCGTTCGACGGCTTCACCGAGCCGGTCCATGTCGGCGAGGAAGGACAGCGGCTCGGCCCTCGGCAGCCCGGACAGGCGTTGTACCCGCGGTTCGTCGGTGAGGAGCACCGAGTACCCGGGCAGGAACTGCACGTCCCCGACCGCGGCGAACCCCGCGTCCGGACGCCGCAGTACGGTCGGGTTCTCACTCCGCGGCGCGCTGCCCGTCCGGTCGGGCCGCCAGTCGGAAGCCATTCCCGAAACCTACCTCCGGTCCAGCCGGAACCGCTCCGTCACAGGCGTTGTTCGGCCAGATCCAGCCAGTGCTCCACGTCGCCCGGGGCGAAGTGCCGGACGGCCCAGTCGGCCATGCGCAGACTCATGTGGGCCCAGCAAGGGCGCAGGACGTCCTCGGGCAGGGCGTCCAGGACGGCGTCGAGGCGACGGACGACCCCGGGGGCCTGCTCCTTCGCGTGCAGTCCGAAGCGCAGGGTGACCAGGTCGAAGCGGCGGTCTCCCCGTCCGGCACCGTCCCAGTCGACGACCCCGGTGACGGAACCGTCCACGGCGAGCAGGTTGCCGTGGTGGAAGTCCTGGTGCACGACGTCGTCCCCGGCCAGGTGGGGAGGACGGGCGGCGCCGGCCGATCCGATCCGCCGTTCCAGGGCCGCGCCGCGCCGACCGTGCCGGCGCAGCGGTTCGTGAAGGCAGTAGCCGGGGCCGTCCTCGAGCAGGTACAGGTTCACCGGCGGGACGTCCGCGCGCCCGGCGAGCAGCCCCGCCTGCGACTCGTTGAGGGCGAGGGCCCGGTCCAGGCCGTGGTGGTCCAGCAGTTCCAGCGGCGCGCCCGGCAGGAGTTGCTGGACCAGCACCACCGCGCCGTCCACCTGGAGCGCCAGCTCCGTCGACGGGCAGGGATACCCCCGGCCGCGCAGCACCTCGCACACCGCCAGGGGGCCCGCCCGCAGCTCGTCGAGCCGGGCGCCCGGCCGCCACTTCAGCACGGACCGGTGGCCGTCGGGCCACCGCACGTACGCGGCACCCACCTCGCCTCCCGGACAGGGGCCCTCGACCACCAGTCGTACGCCCGCCCCGGCATGCACGGCGGCCACCAGCCGGTCGGGGTCGAGGCGTTCGGTACGTGTCCAGTTCTGCGGTGGTGCGGTCATCGGAGCATTCTCCGACGCGGCAGCGGCCGTCCTTCCGCAGGGGCGGAAGGACGGCCGGTGGTGCCGGTGCCCTCGTGTCGTGGCTGCCGTGCCGGGGGAGGGGGACGGCCCTTCCCCGGCACGGCAGGTTTGGTGCCGGTGCGGGAGGGGCGCCGGGCCGGACGACACCGGCACCCCTCCCGCACCGGGTCAGTCGGCCGACGCCGTCCAGCCCCGGGCCTCCATCAGGGCCGCGTCGCCGGAGCGGCTGTCGTCGAAGGCCGTCCGGCCGCCGTCCTCGACGCGGACGGCGTCCACGTACACCCCGCGGCCCACGTACCGCTGGTCCGTCGTGTACCGCCAGCGCAGGCGCACCTCCTTGCCGCGCCACGGGGCGAGGTCCGCCTCCAGGCGGTGCCACACCCGGCCCGACCAGCCGGAGACGGAGCCGGTGGGGTGGGCCTCCGGTGCCGGGCGGGAACCCTGTGCCGTCGGGACGGTGGTGAACGGCACCGGCTGCCAGGTGGTCCCGGCGTCCGCCGACGCCTCCAGGAAGACGAAGTCGGAGCCGGGCTCGGTGTCCCACCACAGCGCCGAGTCCAGCCGGGCCCTGGAGGACGAGAGCCGCAGCGGGGGCAGGGCGAGCGTCGCCTCGGTGGCGTTCGCCTGGCCCGAGAACCACGCCGTGCGCCCCCGGAACGGACGGACCGCGACCGCGCGCGCCATCCGGTTGGCGGCAGCCACCCGCGGTGCGCTGCCGGAACGCCAACTGCGCACGGGGTGAACGGAGTTGCCGAGAACGATCAGGAACGAGTCGGTCGTCGGGTCCAGGACGAGGCTGGTGCCGGTGAAACCGGTGTGGCCCGCCGTGCGGGGCGTGGCCATCGCGCCCATGTACCAGTGCTGGTAGAGCTCGAAACCGAGCCCGTGCGCGTCGCCGGGGAACGCGGTGTTGAAGTCGGTGAACAGCAGCTCGACCGAGGCGGGGGAGAGGATGCGTGCCCGCCCGTACACCCCGCCGTTGAGCAGCGTACGGGCGAGGATCGCGAGGTCCCAGGCACAGGAGAAGACCCCGGCGTGCCCCGCCACCCCGTCCAGGCTGTACGCGTTCTCGTCGTGCACCTCGCCCCAGACCAGTCCGCGGTCCAGCCCGGACCAGGGGAGCCGGGCGTCCTCGGTCGCGGCGATCTTCGGCTTCCAGGAGGCCGGCGGGTTGTACCGGGTGCGGTGCATCCCGAGCGGAGCGGTGATCTGCTCGCGGAGCAGGACGTCCTGCGTGCGGCCGGTGATCTTCTCCAGGACCAGTTGCAGCGAGATCAGGTTGAGGTCGGAGTAGAGGTACACCGTGCCCGGCGGATTCGCGGGCACCTCGTCCCACAGGAGCCGCAGCTTCCCCTCCCGCGTCGGCGCCTTGTACAGCGGGATCCAGGAACGGAAACCGGAGGTGTGCGTGAGCAGTTGACGGATCGTGATGTCCTGCTTGCCACCGCCGGCGAAGTCGGGCAGGTACGAGGCGACCTTCGCCTCCAGTTCCAGCGTCCCGCGCTCCATCTGCTGCACCGCCAGGATCGAGGTGAACAGCTTGGAAACCGAGGCCAGGTCGAAGACCGTGTCCTCGGCCATGGGGATCTGCCGGTCGGGCGGGAACTCTACCCCGGTGTCGGTCTTCTCGTCGTACGCCTCGTAGCGCACGGCCTTGCCGATGGGGTGGTGCAGGGCCACCGTGCCGCCCCGCCCGGCGAGCAGCACCGCTCCCGCGTACCAGGGGTGCTTGGGGGAGGCGTCGAGGAACTTCTCCGCGTCGGCGACCAGTTGGTCCAGGGGCTCCTGCAACAGCCCGGCGCGGGCGGCCGTTCCGCGGCGCAGCGTGGGGCGGCCGTGCCCCGGCGCCCCGCTCGTCCCGGCCTCCGCGCTCATGTCCGACGACCCCGTCCCCGACTCCATGGCCGACGCCCGCTCCGCGAACGGAATCGGCGCCAGGGCGAGTGCTCCGCCCAGGGCCAGCATCCCACCGCCCAGCCTCCGTCGGCTGATTCCCCGGCCGGCCACGTCCTCGGTCATCCGGAACCCCTTCCTACCGCCTGAAAGTAACTTTCGAACTCTCTTCCGGAAGTGAAACTTCCTGCCGAGGCAGAGAGTACTGCCGCCCCGGCCGCCACGGAGGTCCCCTGCGTCACAAAGAATCTGACGAAGCATCAGAAAATCTCTTCCCTCGGCCGGCGGACTGCGGCATCCTGCGCCCCATGGAGACGGAGCTGAGCAGGAAACTGGGAGTCGAGCACGCCATCTTCGGCTTCACGCCGTTCCCCGCGGTGGCCGCGGCCATCACCCGGGCCGGAGGGTTCGGCGTGCTCGGCGCGGTCCGCTACACCGCCCCCGACGACCTCGCGCGCGACCTCGACTGGATGCAGGAGCACACCGACGGCAAGCCGTACGGCCTCGACGTCGTCATGCCCGCCAAGAAGGTGGCAGGGGTGACCGAGGCCGACATCGAAGCGATGATCCCGGCCGGGCACCGGAAGTTCGTCCGGGACACCCTGGCCGAGCACGGCGTCCCCGAACTCGCCGAGGGCGAGGCGTCCGGCTGGCGCATCACCGGCTGGATGGAGGAGGTCGCCCGCAACCAGCTCGACGTCGCCTTCGACTACCCCATCCGGCTCCTCGCCAACGCCCTGGGATCCCCGCCCGCCGACGTCGTCCGGCGCGCCCACGACCGGGACGTGCTCGTCGCCGCCCTCGCCGGAAGCGCCAAGCACGCCCGGCACCACGCCGACGCGGGCATCGACATCGTCGTCGCCCAGGGGTACGAGGCGGGCGGCCACACCGGGGAGATCGCCTCCATGGTCCTGGTGCCCGACGTGGTCGACGCCGTCGGACCGCTGCCCGTCCTCGCCGCCGGCGGTATCGGCAGCGGCGAGCAGATCGCGGCCGGACTCGCGCTCGGCGCCCAGGGCGTCTGGCTCGGCTCGCTCTGGCTGACCACCGAGGAGGCCGAACTCCACTCCCGCGCGCTGACCCGCAAACTCCTCGCCGCCGGCTCCGGCGACACCGTCCGCTCCCGCGCCCTCACCGGCAAACCCGCCCGCCAGCTCCGTACCGCGTGGACCGACGCCTGGGACGACCCGGCGGGCCCCGGACCCCTGCCCATGCCGCTCCAGGGACTGCTGGTCGCCGAGGCCGTCTCGCGCATCCAGAAGTACGAGACCGGCGCGCTGCTCGGCACCCCCGTCGGCCAGATCGTCGGCCGGATGAACAGCGAACGCAGCGTGCAGGCCGTCTTCGACGACCTGACCCGTGGCTTCGAACGGGCCGTGGACCGGATCAACCGCATCGCCGGACGGAGCACCTCATGACACCGCCGCCCAACGGATTCTGGACCCAGGCCACCGCCGACCCCGACCGGACGGTGCTGATCGCACCCGACGGCGGGAGCTGGACGGCCGGCCGGCTGCACGCCGCCGCCAACCGCATGGTCCACGGACTGCGCGCGGCCGGACTGGAGCGCGGCGACACGTTCGCGGTCGTGCTGCCCAACGGCGCCGAGTTCTTCACCGCCTACCTGGCCGCCGCCCAGGCCGGCTTCTATCTCGTCCCCGTCAACCACCACTTCGTCGGCCCCGAGATCGCCTGGATCGTCTCCGACTCCGGCGCCAAGGTGCTCATCGCCCACGAGCGGTTCGCGCGGGCCGCGACCGAGGCCGCCGACGAGGCGAAGCTGCCGTCGGGCCACCGCTACGCCGTGGGAGCCGTCGACGGCTTCCGCCCGTACGCCGAACTGCTCGAAGGACAGCCCGAGGACGCCCCGGACGACCGCACCCTGGGCTGGGTCATGAACTACACCTCGGGCACCACGGGCCGCCCGCGCGGCATCCGCCGTCCGCTCCCCGGCAGGCTCCCCGAGGAGAGCCACCTCGGCGGCTTCCTCGGCATCTTCGGCATCAGGCCCTTCGACGGCAACGTCCACCTGGTCTGCTCACCGCTCTACCACACCGCCGTACTCCAGTTCGCGGGCGCGTCCCTGCACATCGGCCATCCGCTGGTCCTGATGGACCGGTGGACCCCCCAGGAGATGCTGCGCCTCATCGACACCCACCGCTGCACCCACACGCACATGGTCCCCACCCAGTTCCACCGCCTCCTCGCCCTGCCCGAGGACGTGAAACGGCGCTACGACGTCACCTCCATGCGGCACGCCGTCCACGGGGCGGCCCCCTGTCCCGACCACGTGAAGCGCGCCATGATCGACTGGTGGGGGAAGTGCGTCGAGGAGTACTACGCGGCCAGCGAGGGCGGCGGCGCCTTCGCCACCGCCGACGACTGGCTGAAGAAGCCCGGCACGGTCGGCAGGGCCTGGCCGATCAGTGAACTCGCCGTCTTCGACGACGACGGCAACCGGCTGCCGCCCGGCGAGCTCGGCACCGTCTACCTGAAGATGAACACCGGCGGCTTCAGCTACCACAAGGACGAGGCCAAGACCCGGAAGAACCGCATCGGCGACTTCTTCACCGTCGGCGACCTCGGCATCCTCGACGAGGACGGCTACCTCTTCCTCCGCGACCGCAAGATCGACATGATCATCTCCGGCGGCGTCAACATCTACCCCGCCGAGATCGAGGGCGTCCTCCTCGGCCACCCCGCCGTCGCCGACGTCGCGGTCTTCGGCATCCCGCACCCCGACTGGGGCGAGGAGGTCAAGGCGGTCGTCGAACCCGCCCCCGGACACGGGGCGGGCGAGGAACTGGCCGCCGCGATCCTGCGCCACTGCGAGGCCCGGCTCGCCGGGTACAAACGCCCCAGGAGCATCGACTTCACCGCGGAGATGCCCCGCGACCCGAACGGCAAGCTGTACAAGCGCAGGCTGCGCGACCCGTACTGGGAGGGACAACCCCGGACGCCGTGAGCCGCCGTCCGTCCGCCGTCCGACGCGCGTTCCGGGCCGGGGTCTGGCAGCGTGTGGCCCATGAACGCGCGCGCGACGGTCCGGTCCCTGGCGACCCGGTGGACGGTGGCCGTGCCGGTCGTCGCCGCACTCGCACTGGTGTTCAGCTGGGGGCGGGAGCTGCCGGCGTTCGCCGTCGGCGTGGTCGCGCTCTGCCTCGCGGGTGCCGTCCTCGCCGCCGTGCACCACGCCGAGGTGATCGCCCACCGGGTCGGCGAACCGTTCGGCTCACTGGTGCTGGCCGTCGCCGTGACCGTGATCGAAGTGGCCCTGATCGTCACCCTGATGGCGGGCGGCGGCCCCAAGGCGGCCGAGCTGGCGCGCGACACCGTGTTCGCCGCCGTGATGATCACCTGCAACGGCATCGTCGGACTGTCCCTGCTCGTGGGGGCCGTCCGCACCCGCGTCGCCGTCTTCAACGCCGAGGGCTCCGGCGCCGCCCTCGCGACCGTCGCCACGCTCGCCACGCTCAGTCTGGTCCTGCCGACCTTCACCATCGGCAAACCGGGTCCCGAGTTCTCCCCTGCCCAACTGGCCTTCGCCGCCGTCGCCTCGCTCTTCCTGTACGGGCTGTTCGTCGCCGTGCAGACGGTGCGTCACCGCGAGTACTTCCTCCCGCTCACCCAGGAGGGCACGCTCAAGGAGGAGGAACAGCACGCACCACTGCCGGGCCGGGGCGCCACGGCCCTGAGCCTGACGATGCTGCTGGTCGCGCTCGTCGCGGTCGTCGGGGACGCCAAGTCCGTCTCGCCGGCCATCGAGGCCGGGGTGGGGGCGGCCGGGATGCCCCAGGCCGTGGTCGGCGTCGTCATCGCCCTGCTGGTGCTGCTGCCGGAGACCCTGGCGGCGGTGCGGGCGGCCCGCCGCGAACGCGTCCAGACCAGCCTCAACCTCGCCCTCGGCTCGGCGATGGCCAGCATCGGTCTGACCATCCCGGCCATCGCCCTCGCCTCGGTCTGGCTCGACGGACCGCTCCACCTCGGCCTCGGCGCCACCCACATGGTGCTGCTCGCGCTCACCGTGGTGGTCGGCGCGCTGACCGTCGTACCCGGACGGGCCACCCTGCTCCAGGGCGGCGTCCACCTGTCGATCTTCGTCGCCTTCGTCTTCCTCGCGATCAGCCCCTGACCGCCCGCGGGCGGTCAGGGGCCGATCGCACCACGGGGACTACCGGCGCTCGTGGACCCGCACCACCCGCAGCGCGGGCGAACGCATGATGTCCTTCTCGCAGAACCGGGACGTCACCCAGCGCTCGCCCGAGTACAGCTCGGTCTGGTCGCTGTAGTGCGCCGAGCCCGGGTCGGAGGACTGGGAGTACGTGAGCAGGGTGCGCGCCACCGGGCACCGGCTCCCGTCCCAGCCGACCGCCTGGACGTAGCTGGAACCGGCCGACACCTCCCGGTAGGAGCCGGCCGCCGCGTCCCACACCGGCTCGGTCTTGTTCCAGATGCCGAGCGACTCCGTGCCGCCGCCGACCGGGATGCGCCGACCGTTCCGCTCGACCCACTGGTGCCGGCCCAGCGGCGCGTCCAGCGCGGTACCGGCCGCCCGGAGTTCGGCCACCGCGTCGGCGAGCGCCCGGGTGACGCCGGGCGCCGAGACGTTCAGCGTGTTCGGGGTGGCGACCGGATCGGCGGGGGAGAAGGGCACCTTCCACAGCTCGGCCGCCGGGACCGTGCCCGCCACCCTGCGCCACAACCGGTCGAAGAGCAGCGCGCCCCGGCTGCCGGTGTCCACCTTCCGGTCCCAGCGCCGCAGCACCTCGCACGCCGCCGACACGTCCACCGCCGCGCCGTCGCTGCCGGTCGCCCGGCCGCCGGGCAGCGCGGCGCAGGCGTCCGCCAGGTCCGCCGCGGCCAGTTCACCGGCCGGCGCGCGGTTGGCGAACTGCTGCCGCTGGAGATCCGCCACGGTCAGCCCGCCCCGCGCCGCCATCGCCGACACGTCCTCGACCGCGCCCCGGGTCCGCACCGAACGGGGCGTGCCGATCGTGCCGAAGATCCGCTCGTAGCCGGTCAGCGGCGCGTCCGCGTTCGTCAGCCAGGCGCTGTCGTTGGAGTTCTCCACGTACGGGGCGTCCTCCAGGGTGGGCATCCGGTCCGGCCCGAAGATGCCCGGCTGCACGGCGCCCGGGTCCGAGCCCGGCGCGCAGTCGCCCCGCGAACCGTCCAGCACCGCGAGCCCGGACGCCGGATACGTCGCCCTGCCCAGCGGGGTGGAGCACCGCTGGGCGAGTTCGTCCGTGATCCGCGGCAGCACCTGCGACTGCGAGAAGAAGGAGTGCCCGGCGGAGTCGGCCGCGACGGTGTTCACCCACGGCAGCCCCTGCGTGCGGCGCAGCGCGGCCCGGACGTCCGCAGTGCTGCGCGCCCTGCTGAAGCCCAGGCCCGCGTCCGAGAACCGCAGGTTCACGGCGTTCGGGTCGTTGAGCGCGTACGCGGTCGTCGCCGTCCACGGCAGCGGCAGCCCGGCACCGAACGAGGTGACCACCGGCCCGTACCGGGTCCACCACTGGGTGCGGGTCACCGTGCCGCCGCCCTTCACCGCCACCGACACCGTGCGCTTCGTCATCCGCTCGGGCCGGCCGTCCACCAGGTACACGGTCGGGTCGGCCGGATCGAGAGCGAGCTGGTGGAGGTTGAGCGGCACACCGGTGGCCACGGTGTGGCTCCACGCGAGGTGCGCGTTGTGCCCGATCGACACGGTCGGCGCGCCCAGCAGCGAACCGCCCGCCACGTTCAGCTCACCGGGGATCGTCTGCTGCGACTGCCAGAACCGCCGCCCGCCCTGCCAGGGGTAGTGCGGATTGCCGAGCAGCAGGCCCCGCCCGCCGGCCGTCGTGTCGCCGCGGAACGCGACCGCGTTGGAACCCATGTCCGCGTTCCGCGTCGACAGCAGCCGCCGGGCCGCGTCCGCCGCGTCGCCGGGCGACGGGACACCGGAGGGCCGGGCCTCGCCCGCGGGCGGCTCGGCGGCCGTGATCCCGTCGACGGTGCGCCCCTGACCGCCGAGCACCGAGAGCGCGTAACCGCGCATCACCACGTCCAGCGTCGTCACCGGGCGCACCCAGTCGGCGCCCCGGCAGGCCGGGTCGTCGATCCGGTTCTGTGCCAGCCAGGCGTTGTAACCGGCCGCCCAGCCGCGTTCCAGTTCCTTGACGTCCCGGCTCTGCCCCGCCGGAGCGGGCGCCTCCAGCAGCTTCTCCACGGTGCGGCTCGCGCGGACCCCGCGGAAGTAGAGGTCGCTGGAGAGGTTCTTCGCCGCGGAGGACAGCGAACCGTCCGGGGCCGCGTCCGGGCCGAAGTACCGTGACCGCTCGCCGCGCAGGGTCACGAAGCCGTCGGCGAGCGTGCACACCTGGTCGGCGGCCTGGGCCCAGCCGTTGCCGAAGCCCAGGTTCGCGTAGTCCTTCGCCACGATGTGCGCAATGCCGTACTCGGTGTAGCGGATCGTGGCCGACAGCCCGCCGCCCGACGGACGGTGGGAACGGTGCGGGCCGTCGGCCGCCGCCGGGGGCAGCGAGGCCGAAACGGTGAACAGCGCGAGGCCGGATATCGCGAGGAGTCTCAGACGGTTGCGGAGCGGCAACGGTCCTCCCAACTGTGCGGGTGCGAAAGGCGATTGCCCGAGGGTTCGAGTCGCCACGCGTCACTCAGCCAGCACCCCCGCACCCCTGTCAACCTCCTCACCGGAGCCCGAACACTTGACCACCGCGTTCCGGCCGCCCAGGATCACGCCATGACAGGTGTACGGAGCAGCACAGTCGACGGAGTCGTGGCCCGCAGCGCCCGACGCACCCCCGGGCGCACCGCCGTGCGGTACGCGGACAGGTCGTGGAGCTACGCGGATCTCGACACGGCCGTCAGCACCGCGGCGGCCGTCCTCACCGGCGAGCACGGCCTGCGGCCCGGCGACCGGGTCGCCTCCTACGCGCACAACTCCGACGCCTATCTGATCGGCTACCTCGCCTGCGCCCGCGCGGGCCTGGTCCACGTGCCGGTCAACCAGAACCTCACCGGCGACGACCTCGCGTACATCCTCGGCCAGTCGGGCAGCGCCCTCGTCCTCACCGACCCGGACCTCGCCGACCGGGTCCCCGCCGCGTTCCCCGTGCGCCCGCTGCGCGACGCGCCGGACTCCCTCCTCGACGCCACCGCCACCCCGCGCCCCTTCGTCCCCGAACACGAACCGGCCGCGGGAGACCTCGTCCAGCTGCTCTACACCTCGGGCACCACCGCCCTGCCCAAGGGCGCGATGATGACGCACGGCGCCCTCGTGCACGAGTACGTCAGCGCGATCACGGCGCTCGACCTGCGCGCCACCGACCGGCCCGTCCACTCCCTGCCGCTCTACCACTCCGCGCAGATGCACGTGTTCCTGCTGCCCTACCTCGCGGTCGGCGCGCAGAACACCATCCTGGACTCGCCCGACGTGGACCGGATCTTCGACCTCGTCGAGACGGGACAGGCCGACAGCGTCTTCGCCCCGCCGACCGTCTGGATCGGCATCTCCCGGCACCCCGGCTTCGCCACCCGCGAGCTCGGCGGCCTGCGCAAGGCGTACTACGGTGCGTCGATCATGCCCGTGCCCGTGCTGGAACGGCTGCGCGAACGACTGCCCGCCCTCGCCTTCTACAACTGCTTCGGGCAGAGCGAGATCGGCCCGCTCGCCACCGTCCTCGGACCGGACGAGCACGAGGGCCGGATGGACTCCTGCGGCAGGCCCGTCCTCTTCGTCGAGGCCAAGGTCGTCGACGAGGACGGCAAGGAGGTCCCCGACGGCACGGCCGGCGAGGTGGTCTACCGCTCGCCCCAGCTGTGCGAGGGCTACTGGGACAAGCCCGAGGAGAGCGCGGAGGCGTTCCGCGACGGCTGGTTCCACTCCGGCGACCTCGCGGTGCGCGACGCCGAGGGCTTCTTCACCGTCGTCGACCGGGTGAAGGACGTCATCAACTCCGGCGGCGTCCTGGTCGCCTCCCGGCAGGTCGAGGACGCCCTCTACACCCACCCCGCCGTCGCCGAGGCCGCGGTCGTCGGGCTGCCCGACGAACGCTGGATCGAGGCCGTCACCGCCGTCGTCGTCCTGCGCGGGGACGCCACGCCGGACGAGCTCATCGCGCACGCCCGCGAGCGGCTCGCCCACTTCAAGGCCCCCAAGAAGGTCCTCTTCGTGGACGAGCTGCCGCGCAACGCCAGCGGGAAGATCCTCAAGCGGGAGCTGCGGGACCGGTTCGCGTCCTGAGAGCCCGCCGGGCGACCCGACGACCGGGCGGCCGTGCCCGGTCGGGGGTCGCCCGACAGGCCCCGGGGTGCTACCGCGGCTCGCGCTCGTCCACGATCCGCCGGAATTTGCCCACCGAGCGCTCCAGCGTCCCGGGGTCGACGATCTCGACCCCGACCGACACCCCGATCCCGTCCTTGACGGCCGCCGCGACCGACTCCGCGGCGGCCGTCCGCTGCTCCGGGCCGGCCTCCGCCCGCGCCTCCGCCCGCACGGTCAGCACGTCGAGCCGGCCCTCGCGGGTCAGCCGCAGCTGGAAGTGCGGGGCCACCCCCGGGGTGCGCAGCACGATCTCCTCGATCTGTGTCGGAAAGAGGTTCACTCCGCGCAGGATCACCAGGTCGTCGCTGCGCCCGGTCACCTTCTCCATCCGCCGGAACACCCGGGCGGTGCCCGGCAGCAGCCGGGTCAGGTCCCGGGTCCGGTAGCGGATCACCGGCATGGCCTCCTTGGTGAGCGAGGTGAAGACCAGTTCGCCCTCCTCGCCCTCGGGCAGCACCTCGCCGGTGAACGGGTCGACGACCTCCGGATAGAAGTGGTCCTCCCAGATGTGCAGCCCGTCCTTCGTCTCGACGCACTCCTGCGCGACGCCGGGGCCCATCACCTCCGAGAGCCCGTAGATGTCCACCGCGTCGATGGCGAACCGCTCCTCGATCTCGCGCCGCATCTCCTGCGTCCACGGCTCGGCCCCGAAGATCCCGACCTTCAGCGAGGTGGTGCGCGGATCGACGCCCTGCCGCTCGAACTCGTCGAGGAGCGTCAGCATGTACGACGGGGTCACCATGATGATCTCGGGGCGGAAGTCCTGGATCAGCCGGACCTGCCGGGCGGTCATGCCGCCGGAGGCGGGAACGACCGTGCAGCCGAGCCGCTCCGCCCCGTAGTGCGCCCCGAGCCCGCCGGTGAACAGCCCGTACCCGTACGCCACGTGGACCTTCTGGCCGGGGCGCCCGCCCGCGGCCCGGATCGAGCGCGCGACCACATCGGCCCAGGTGTCCAGATCCCGCTGGGTGTAGCCGACGACGGTCGGCCGGCCCGTGGTCCCGCTGGACGCGTGGATGCGCCGCACCTGCTCCTCGGGGACGGCGAACATGCCGAAGGGGTAGTTGTCCCGCAGATCGGCCTTGGTCGTGAAGGGGAAGCGCGCGAGGTCGGCGAGCGACCGGCAGTCCTGCGGCCGCAGCCCGGCCGCGTCGAACGCGGCCCGGTAGTGGCCGACGTTCTCGTACGCGTGGCGCAGCGTGGCCCGCAGCCGCTCCAGCTGGAGTGCCTCCAGCTCGTCCCGGCCCAGTCGTTCCGCCTCGTCCAGCAGAGCCGTCATCGGGATCTCCCTCTTCCGAGCAGACGACCGATCATTCGGTCGATCTTTCGACAGCAGTAATTCAGGCCACGGTGCCCCGTGGCAAGAGGGGTGGCGGGGTGGATCCGGAGCACGGCTTCGCTCATACCGAACAGGGCCGCACCGCCCGGCCGGGCCTGTTTGGATGGCGGGCATGCCGACCTTTCACGCGTACGACGGGACCGAGCTCTCCTACCGCCTCCTGGGGGAGGGCACACCGCTGATCTGCCTGCCGGGCGGGCCGATGCGGGCGGGCGAGTACCTGGGGGACCTCGGCGGGCTCGCCGCCCGCCGTCGGCTCGTGGTGCTGGACCTGCGCGGCTCCGGGGACTCCGCGGTGCCGGACGACCCGTCGACGTACCGCTGCGACCGGCTGGTCGACGACGTCGAGGCGCTGCGCGTCCACCTCGGCGAGGAGCGCATCGACCTGCTCGCCCACTCCGCCGCCGGCAACCTCGCCGCGCTTTACGCCGCCCGCCACCCGAAGCGGCTGCGGACGCTCACGCTCGTCACCCCCGGCACCCTGGCGGTGGGCATCGAGGCCACCGAGCAGGACTGGTACGAGGCGAGCGAACTCAGGCGCGACGAACCCTGGTACCCGGCCGCACGGGCCGCCCTGGGCGACTTCCTGGCGGGGAACGCCCCGGACGAGGTCCGGGAGGCTGTCGCGCCGCTCGTCTACGGGCGCTGGGACGAGGCCGCCCGTGCCCATGCCGCGGCCGGCCCCGGGCAGACCAACTCCGGTGCCGCCGCCTTCTATTACGCGGACGAGGCATTCGACCCGGCCGCCACGGGAGCCGCGCTGGCCGCGGTCACCGCACCGGTGCTCGTCCTCGCGGGGGAGTACGACGCAGGGCCCACCCCGGACCGCGCCGCCGAACTGGTCGCGTACTTCCCGAACGCCGAGTTCGTCGTGCAGCGCGGCGCCGCGCACTTCCCCTGGCTGGACGACCCGGGCGCCTTCGTCCGCACGGTGGAGGCGTTCCTCGACCCGGACGTGCACAGCGTGCAGGTCGGCGGCATCCGGCTCGCCTACCGGGTGTGGGGGGATCCGTCGGCACCGCCCGTCGTGCTCGCCCACGGCCGCTGCGGCGACAGCCGCACCTGGACCCGGATCGCCGAGGCCCTCGCGGCCGAGCACCGGGTGTATGCCTTCGACTTCCGCGGCCACGGGCTCAGCGACTGGCCCGGACGCTACTCCTTCGAACTCTTCCGGGACGACCTGCACGCCTTCCTGGAGGCCCGCAACCTGGCGGGGGCCACCGTCGTCGGGCACTCCATGGGAGGCACGGCCGCCTTCCTGCTCGCCGAGCGGGAGCCGGGGCTGATCGGCCGTCTCGTCCTGGAGGAGGTGCCGCCGCCCTTCCCGCTCGACCCGCCCCGCGGCATCGCCGAACGGCCCGAGGGGGAGCTGGACTTCGACTGGCCGGTGGTGCCGTCGACCGATGCCCAGCTCAACGCGCCGGACCCCGGGGCGCGGGAACGCCTCGGGGACATCACCGCCCCGACCCTCGTCGTGGGCGGCGGCCCCACCAGCCCGATCGCCCAGGAGAGGCTGGTCCGGATGGCGGGGCGGATACCCGGCGGCCGGTTCACCACCGTCGACGCCGGCCACCTCGTCCACACCGAACGGCCGGACGCCTTCCTCGCGGCGCTGAGGGAGTTCGGCCTGTCCTGAGCGCCCGAACGCCTGAGAGCCCGAGCGCCCGAGCGGCGGGCGACGGGCGGCGGCGGGTCAGGACCGGTGCAGCAGGGTGGTCAGGACCTCGCGCAAAGTGGCCTCGGCGTCGTCGGCCGGGCCCGTCGAACGCCAGGCGACGAAGCCGTCGGGGCGCACCAGCACGGCGCCCTCGGCCGTCGTCCCGTGCGCCCCGGCCCAGTCCGCACCGTCCTCCGGCTCCAGATCGGCGCCCGGCCCGATCCCGTACGTCCGGAGCCGCACCGCCAGCCGCTTCGCGACCCGGGCCGCTGCCCGGCGCCACACCGTGTCCGTACCGTCGGTGAGCAGCACCCACGTACGCTCGTACAGATCCAGGGTGGACTTGCGATCACCGCCCTGACGTACCCACAGATGAGGGGCGCGACTGCCGGGGCGGCCGTCCAGCTGCATGCCCTGCGGCACCACCGGATCCTGCGGGTCGACGCCGAGCACGGCACCGCGGACATAGCGGTAGCCCAGCGCCACGGTGAGCATCCCGCCCTGCTTCCCGCCGCCCACGCCCGGCGCCGCGGAATACCCCGGGTGACTGTGCTCGCCGGAGCGCGCCGACGCCCGCGAGCTCGTCGCCCGCGCCACCGGCAGCCGCTCCGCCCCGTAGGTGTCCAGCAGCCCCGGACCCGCCTCGCCCTTCAGCACGGCGGCCAGCTTCCAGGCCAGGTTGTGCGCGTCCTGGATGCCGGTGTTGGAACCGAACGCCCCGGTGGGGGACATCTCGTGGGCGGAGTCACCGGCGAGGAAGACCCGTCCGGACGAGTACCGCTCGGCGACCCGCTCCGCCGCGTGCCACGGTGCCTTGCCGGTGATCTCGATGTCGATGCCTGGCGCGCCGACCGCCGTACGGATGTGCTCGGCACACCGCTCGTCGGTGAAGTCCTCCAGGGTTTCTCCGAGTTGGGGCTGCCACGGCGCGTGGAACACCCATTCCTTCTTGTTGTCGACCGGCAACAGGGCACCGTCCGCAGCGGGGTTGGTCAGATAGCAGACGATGAAGCGCCGGTCGCCCAGCACATCGGCGAGCTGCCGGGAGCGGAAGGTGATGCTCACGTTGTGGAAGAGGTCGCCGGGCCCCGTACGGCCGATGCGCAGCTGCTCACGGATCGGGCTGCGCGGCCCGTCGGCCGCGATCAGGTAGTCCGCCCGGACACTGATGTGCTCCCCGGTCTCCCGGTTCTTGAGCGCCGCGTCCACCCCCGACGGGTCCTGCTCGAAGCTCTGCATCTCGGTGGAGAACCGCAGGTCGCCGCCCTGCTGGCGGGCCAGCTCCACCAGCACGGGCTCCAGGTCGTTCTGGCTGCACAGGCACCAGCCGGTCGGGCTGAAGCGGGCGATCCCGCCCCCCGGGTCGATCTCCCTGAACAGCCACTCCTGATCGTCCCCGGTCAGCGAACCGGCCTGCAGGATGCCGTGGTTGTCGGCGAGGACCGAGGCCGCCCGCCGGATGCCCGCCTCGGCCCCCGCCGTGCGGAACACCTCCATCGTGCGTACGTTGTTGCCGCGGCCGCGCGGATGGGTCGAGGTGGCCTGGTGTTTCTCGACCAGCAGGTGCTCGATGCCGAGCCGGCCGAGGAAGAGGGAGGCGGACAGCCCCACCAGGGATCCGCCCACGATGAGGACCGGCACACGGATGTCGACGTTCTCGTTCATCAGTTGCTCCAGCTCGGACGCCGTTCGGATGCCTTGTTCAATGCCCTGGTGAGAGCGGTTCGGACGCCCGCTCACCTGAACGGTTCATAAATCTCGCGCCACCCGGACCAGCGTTTAACGATCGGTCACGGAGACGACGCCCGCGGTCCTCGGACGGACCATCCACACCCGCCGTGAGAGTCCCCGCTCCGAAACCCACTCGCCAATCGACGGTTCCCGGCGTGCCACCCGGCAGGCCACGGAACCGTCTCGAAGGAGACCGAAAGATGACCACCACCCTCTCGGAGCGGATCTCCCAGTCCGCCTTCGACGGCTCCCGGCTGCGCGTCGTGCTGCTGCTGGACCTGTACGACGGGGCCCAGCAGCAGTTCCTGGAGGCGTACGAACACCTGCGCAACCAGGTGGCCTCCGTACCCGGGCACATCAGCGACCAGCTGTGCCAGTCCATCGAGAACCCCTCGCAGTGGCTGATCACCAGCGAGTGGGACAGCGCGCCGCCGTTCCTCGCCTGGGTGAACAGCGAGGAGCACGTCGCGACGGTACAGCCGCTGCACAACTGCGTCCGCGACACCCGTTCGCTGCGCTTCAGCGTCCTGCGGGAGACCGGAAGGGCCTTCGAGCTGGCGCCCGAGTCGGCCAAGGCGGGGCTCCAGTCCTCCCCGCGCCTGGGCGACGGCGTGGTGCGCCACGCGCTCACCTTCACCGTCAAACCGGGCACCGAGGACATCGTGGCGAAGATCCTGGCCGACTACGACTCCCCGAACGCGCGGGTCGACGAGGACACCAGGCTGCGCCGCACCTCGCTCTTCATGCACGGAAACCGGGTCGTGCGGGCCATCGAGGTCGAGGGCGACCTGCTCGCCGCCCTGCGCCACGTCTCCCGCCAGCCCGAGGTCCGGGCCGTCGAGGAGGCCATCAACCCGTACCTGGAGCAGGACCGGGACCTCACCGACCCGGACTCCGCCCGGATGTTCTTCACCCGGGCGGCGCTCCCGACCGTCCACCACGTGACCGCGGGCCGCCACAATGCCGAGGACGTCCGCAGGCACGCCCTCTTCTACCAGGCCAAGGAAGGCTGCGGCATGGCACTCGCCCGGCTCCTCGCCGAGCACGACGAGGAGGCGGCCGACGACCCGGCGAGCATCATCGACAGCAGCACCATCTTCCAGCGCGACGACGTCGTCGTGCGCCTCCTCGAAGCGGTGGAACCGATCGACGCGCAGGCCGCCCAGGCGGTCGGCATCGACGGTCCCGGCAAGGTGGCCAGGCTCGGACGTCTCCTCGACGGCCGTACCAATGCCGTGCCCGCGAACGAGCAGGAGATCTCGGACTTCCTCGCACAGTCCGAGATGACCCTGATCACGGACCGCCGGGCCGTGGAGTCCTGAACCGCGCATCCGCCCCCTGGGGGGTTCTCGCTCAACCCGTCGACACAACGCGCAATGCGCCAGGAGGAAAACAGTCATGACCATGCACCGGCCACGCATCGTGGACCTCAGCGAGACGCAGCCCAACCGCAGGCGAGGAGGCGACCTTCGCGCCATGCTCACACCGACCGCGGTGGGAGCCACCAGCGGCTTCATGGGACTCGCCATCGTTCAGCCCGGCGACCGCATCGGCGAGCACTACCACCCGTACTCCGAGGAGTTCGTGTACGTCGTGAACGGTCTCCTGGAAGTGGACCTGGACGGTGAGCCGTACCGGATGAAGTCCGACCAGGGACTGCTGATCCCGACCCATGTACGCCACCGATTCCGCAACGTGGGCGATGTCGAGGCCCGCATGGTCTTCCACCTCGGACCGCTCGCCCCGCGCCCGGAACTCGGCCACGTCGACACCGAGGAGACGGAATCCGACGAGCACGTCGCGCCGCCGGAACGAACCGAGGCGGCCTCATGACCCGCCGCGTCGCGGTCACCGGCATCGGCGTCGTCGCCCCCGGCGGCGTCGGTACGCCGGCCTTCTGGGACCTCCTCGCGAACGGGCGCACCGCGACCAGGGGCATCACGCTCTTCGACCCGACCGGCTTCCGTTCCCGCATCGCCGCCGAGTGCGACTTCGACCCGGCGGCGCACGGACTGGACGCGGACACGATCGCCCGGTCGGACCGCTACATCCAGTTCGCGATGGTGGCCGCCAGGGAAGCCCTCGACGACGCGGGCCTGGACGTGGAGAAGGTGGACCCCTGGCGCATGGGGGTGTCACTGGGCACCGCGGTCGGCGGCACCACCCGGCTGGAGCACGACTACGTCGCCGTCAGCGGCAGCGGCGCCCGCTGGGACGTCGACCCCGGCCCGGCGGGCCCGCACCTGGAGCGGGCCTTCTCGCCCAGCTCCCTCGCCTCGGCGGTGGCCGAGCAGGTCGGCGCGCACGGCCCGGTGCAGACCGTCTCCACCGGCTGCACCTCGGGCCTCGACGCGATCGGCTACGCCTTCCACTCCATCGAGGAGGGCCGCGTCGACGTGTGCGTGGCCGGGGCCTCGGACTCCCCGATCACCCCGATCACCGTGGCGTGCTTCGACGCGATCAAGGCCACCTCGGCGAACAACGACGACCCGGAGCACGCCTCCCGGCCGTTCGACGCCCGCCGCGACGGCTTCGTCATGGGCGAGGGCGGCGCCGTCCTCGTCCTGGAGGAGCTGGAACACGCACGGGCCCGCGGTGCCACCGTGTACTGCGAGATCTCGGGCTACGCCACCTTCGGCAACGCCTACCACATGACCGGTCTGACGCCCGAGGGGCTGGAGATGGCCGAGGCGATCAACCGGGCGCTGGACCATGCCCGGATGGACGGCTCGCAGATCGACTACGTCAACGCGCACGGCTCGGGCACCAAGCAGAACGACCGGCACGAGACGGCGGCCGTGAAACGGGCGCTGGGCGCGCACGCCCACGACATCCCGATGAGCTCGATCAAGTCGATGGTCGGTCACTCGCTCGGGGCCATCGGGGCCATAGAAATCGCGGCCTGCGTGCTCGCCCTGGTCCACCAGACGGTGCCGCCGACGGCGAACTACGAGAACCCCGACCCCGAGTGCGACCTCGACTACGTGCCGCGCACTGCACGCCCGCTGAAGCTGCGCAGCGTCCTCTCGGTGGGCAGCGGCTTCGGCGGCTTCCAGTCCGCGGTGGCCCTGACCCGGCCAGGTGGGAGGACACCATGAGAACCCGCAAAGCCCGGCGCACCGTCGTCACCGGCATCGGTGTCGTCGCCCCCAACGGCACCAACACCGAAGCCTTCTGGAAGCGGACGCACGAAGGAATGAGCGTCCTCGACCGGGTCACCCGCGAGGGGTGCGAACACCTGCCGCTGAAGGTCGCGGGAGAGGTGCGCGGTTTTGAGCCGGCCGAACTGATCGAGGAACGCTACCTCGTCCAGACCGACCGGTTCACGCACTTCGCGATGGCCGCCGCGGACATCGCGCTGGACGACGCCCGGCTGGGCCGCGCCGACTACGAGAACTCCCCGTTCGACGTCGGCGTGGTCACCGCGGCCGGCTCCGGCGGCGGCGAGTTCGGCCAGCGCGAACTCCAGCGGCTGTGGGGGCAGGGCTCCACCTATGTGGGCCCCTACCAGTCCATCGCCTGGTTCTACGCGGCCAGCACCGGCCAGATCTCGATCCGCGGCGGCTTCAAGGGCCCCTGCGCGGTCGTGGCCAGCGACGAGGCGGGCGGCCTGGACGCGCTGGCGCACGCCTCCCGCTCGATCCGCGGCGGCACCGAAGCGGTGGTGGTCGGCGCGGCCGAGGCCCCGCTGGCGCCCTACTCGGTCGTCTGCCAGCTCGGATACGCGGACCTGAGCACCGTCGACGACCCGCTCCGCGCCTACCGGCCGTTCACCTCGGGCGCCTGCGGCTTCGTGCCCGCCGAGGGCGGGGCGATGCTGGTGGTCGAGGAGGAGGAGTCGGCACGCCGGCGCGGCGCCAAGGTGCGGGCCGAACTCGCCGGACACGCCGCCACGTTCACCGGGGCGGCCAGGTGGGAGGAGTCCCGCGAGGGCCTCGCCCAGGCGATCATCGGAGCGCTGCGGGAGGCCGACTGCGCCCCCGACGAGATCGACGTCGTCTTCGCGGACGCCCTCGGCGTACCGGCCGCCGACCGGGCCGAGGCACTCGCGATCGCGGACGCGCTCGGCGCGCACGGCACCCGGGTACCGGTGACGGCGCCCAAGACCGGGACCGGGCGCGCGTACTGCGGCGCACCGGTGCTGGACGTGGCCGCCGCCGTGCTCTCCATGGAGAACGCGCTCATACCGCCGACCCCGAACGTCTACGAGGTGTGCCACGACCTCGACGTGGTCACCGGCTGCGCCCGCCCCGCCGAACTGCGGACGGCGCTGGTGCTCAGCCGCGGGCTGATGGGCTCGAACGCGGCGATGGTGCTGCGGGGCTCCACCGACACCCAATCGTGAGAAGGAGAAGTCCTCATGACCGACCGACTGACCTACACGGAACTCGCCGCCCTGATGAAGAAGGGCGCCGGTCTCACCGTCGACCCGCGCGACATGGAGAACCGCCCCGGCTCGGCCTTCGACGAGTTCGGCCTCGACTCGCTGGGCCTCCTCGGCATCGTCGGCGTGCTGGAGAACCGGCACGGCCGCGCGCTGCCGGCCGACGCGGACCGCTGCAGGACCCCGCAGGAATTCATCGCCCTCGTCAACAACAGCCTCATGACAGGAGCTTGACATGCCAGGACACACCGAGAACGAGATCACCATCGCCGCCCCCCTGGACCTGGTCTGGGACGTGACGAACGACCTGGAGAACTGGCCGCGGCTCTTCAGCGAGTACGCCTCGGTCGAGATCATCGAACGGAACGGGAACAGCACCACCTTCCGGCTGACGATGCACCCCGACGAGAACGACAAGGTGTGGAGCTGGGTCTCCGAGCGGACCGTGGACCGTGCCGGTCGCACGGTCCGCGCCCGTCGTGTCGAGACCGGCCCGTTCCAGCACATGGACATCCGGTGGCAGTACTCGGAGGTCCCCGGCGGGACGAAGATGCACTGGACCCAGGACTTCGCGATGCGGCCCGACGCCCCCGTCGACGACGCGTGGATGACCGACAACATCAACCGCAACTCCAAGATCCAGATGGAACTCATCCGGGACAAGATCGAGCAGCGTGACCGGGAGCGCCGTACGGCTCCGGCCGGCGCCCGCTGACCCGCCGTCCGCCCACGGCCCGCCACCCGGCCACCCGGCCGGGTGGCGGGCCGGGAACCAGAAAGGCATCTCCCGATGCACCACGCCCTGATCGTCGCCCGGATGGCACCGGGATCGGCGCCGGACATCGCCGAGCTGTTCGCGGCCTCCGACAGCACCGAACTGCCGCACCTCGTCGGCGTCACCAGACGCAAGCTCTTCCAGTTCGGCGACGTGTACCTGCACCTGATCGAGTCGGAGCGCCCGCCGGGCCCCGAGATCGCGAAGGTGACCGGGCACCCGCAGTTCAAGGACATCAGCGAGAAGCTCAGCGCCTATGTCAGCGCCTACGACCCGCAGACCTGGCGCAGCCCCAAGGACGCCATGGCCCACGAGTTCTACCGGTGGGAGCGCGACGCCACCTCCTGAGACGGACGATCGCCCCGGGCCCGGCCGAGAGGCCGGACCCGGGGCGATTTCCTGTCGTGCCCGGGGGAAGGAAGGTCAGTCGGGCACCACGCACTCGAACGCGTGCAGGTAGGCGTTGACCGGGACGACGTCGCCGATCAGCAGCCCGGCGTCCGAGATCCGGGTCACCAGGCTCTCCCTGGTGTGCTTCGCGCCGCCGACGTTGAGGAGCAGCAGCAGGTCCATCGCGGTGGTGAAACGCATCGACGGGGTGTCGTCGACGAGGTTCTCGATGACGACGACCCGGGCTCCCGGGCGGCCCGCGGCGACGACGTTGCGCAGTGTCCTGCGGGTGCTGTCGTCGTCCCACTCCAGGATGTTCTTGATGATGTAGAGGTCGGCCTCGACGGGGATGGCCTCGCGGCAGTCCCCGGCCACGATCCGGGTCCGGTCGACGAGCGCACCCCCGTCCCGCAGCCGGGCGTCGGCCCGCGCCACCACGCCCGGCAGGTCCATCAGGGTGCCGTGGAGCGACGGATGCTTCTCCAGCAGGCTCGCCAGTACGTGCCCCTGGCCCCCGCCGATGTCGGCGACCGAGGACACCCCGGTGAGGTCGAGGAGCTCGGCGACGTCCAGCGCGGACTGCACGCTGGAGGTGGTCATCGCCCGGTTGAAGATCTGCGCGGACTCGTGGGCGTCCTGGTGCAGGTAGTCGAAGAACCCCTTGCCGTGCACGTCCGCGAAGACGCTCCTGCCGGTGCGCACCGCGTCGTCGAGGTGCGGCCAGACGTCCCAGGTCCAGGGCTCGGTGCACCACAGCGAGATGTCGCGCAGGCTGTGGGGGTCGTCCTCGCGCAGCAGGCGGGACATCTCGGTGTGGGCGAACCGTCCGTCGGGGGTCTCGGCGAAGATCCCGTAGCAGGCCAGGGCGCGCAGCAGCCGCCGCAGCGGCACGGCCTCGGCCTTCACCAGCTCCGCGAGCTCCTGCGCGGTGGCGGGCGTCTCGCCCAGCGCGTCGGCGACGCGCAGCCGGGCGGCTGCGCGCACGGCGGCGGCTCTGGCGGCGCCGAAGACGAGTTCGCGCAGCTGCATGGCCGGCTGCGGGGGAGTGACGGGGTGGGGGAGCGCGGCGTGGACGGAGGCGGGCGGGGGGGTGGGACTCACGGTGGTCATACTGTTTCGCTTCTCCTCGGGCGGGGGTGCGCCGGTCAGCACATCCCGGCAGGTGTGGACTTCGCGCAGACGTTGTCGGCGAAGGTGTTGTTCTTGCCGGCGGGGTCCCCGTTGGCGAGGTCGGCCGGCTTGTTGCCGAGTACGACGTTGTCGCTGATGACGTGGCCGGTGTTCTTCGTGCCCACGAAGCTCTTGAACAGCACGATGCCGCCGGACATGGGCGTGTTGCCCGCGTTGTCGCGGATCGTGTTCGAGCGCACCTGGGTGTCCGCGGCGCCGGTGAGCACGATGCCGGAGCCCTGGAGGGCCGACAGCCGTTCGGTCGGGGCGCAGGACTTGTTGTTGCCGGTGATCCGGTTGGACCTGATCGTCATGGCTCCGGCCTGCGGCTTTCCTTCGTCGCCCACGACGAACACACCGCTGCAGTTGCCGGTGACGGTGTTGTCGCGGACCGTCAGGTTCCGTACCCGCCGGGCGGTGAAGCCGATCCGGTTGTCCGCCAGGGTGTTGTTCCGGAGCTCGGTGCCCCGGGTGTCGGTGGCGCCGCCCTCCTCGTCGACGCTGTTCGCGACGAAGATGCCCGCGTCACCGTTGGCGCGGGCAGTGTTGCGCTCGAACACCCCGCGGGTGGAATGCTCCTGGGCGATGCCCCAGACACCGTTGTGTTCGGAGGTCACACCCCGGACGGTCAGCCGGTCGGTCCAGGAGGCCCAGACGCCGTTCTTCTTGAAACCGGAGAGGGTCAGCCCGTCGATGCTCACCCCGTCCATGGTCCGGCCCGCACGGCCCAGCACGCAGATGCCGTTTCCGGCCTGCGCGCAGGCGCCGGTGGCCCGCGTGTCCGGAGTCGGGGGCCGGATCACGGTCCGGCTGCCGGAACCGCGCAGGGTCAGGCCGGGCGTGGTGACCAGGACGCTCTCGCGGTACGTGCCGGGCAGGACGACGACGGTTTCGCCCGACCCGGCGGCGTCCACCGCCTTCTGGATCGACTGACCGGGGTGGACCACGCGCGCGCTCTTGGCGCAGGCGGCCGGAACGATCGCGCCGAGGCCCGCGGCGGAGAGGACCACGACCGGCACAAGGATCTTGATCTTTCGTTTCCTCATGAGCCGAAGCTATGGGCGATCCTCTCCCGTTGCCACATAGGGTGAGCGGATGGGTTCGGAGCGTGCCCGAATGGGTGAGGGTGTGTTTCGAAAGTCCCGTCCGGCTGGGCACGGCCACCGCCCGCGGGCCTCCCGGACGGTTCCCCGCCGCGGTCCGGGCCCCGAGGCAGCCGGGGCCGATGGCCCGTCCGGGTGGTCCGCGGGGTTCAGTCGCCGGGCTCGGGCCGGGGCGCGACGACCGAGCGGGCCCACCGGTAGTCGGCCTTGCCGCTCGGCGAGCGCCGGATCCGCCCGGCGATCACCAGCCGGCGCGGGATCTTGTAGCCCGCCAGCCGGCTCCTGCAGTGCGCCTGGATGTCGTCGAGCGAGGGCTCGGACGCCCCTTCGCGCAGCTGCACCACCGCCGCGACGCGGTTGCCCCAGCGTGCGTCGGGCGCCGCGGCGACCAGTGCGTCGTACACGTCCGGATGGGCCTTGAGCGCCTGCTCGACCTCCTCGGGGTACACCTTCTCGCCCCCGGTGTTGATGCACTGCGAGCCCCGGCCGAGGACCGTGACGATGCCGTCCGCGTCGACCGTCGCCATGTCGCCGAGCAGCACCCACCGCTCCTCGCCCCGCCGGAAGAACGTCTCCGCGGTCTTGGCAGGGTCGTTGTAGTAGCCCAGGGGTACGTGCCCGCGCTGGGCGATCCGCCCCGGCTCGCCCGGCGCCACCGGCTCGTACGTGGCCGGATCGACCACCGCCGTACGGGAGTTGACCCGGAGCCGGAAGCCGTTCTCCGGGCCCGAGTCGTCCGTCGCCGTGCCGTTGAACCCGGACTCCGAGGAGCCGAAGTTGTTCAGCAGCAGCACCGTCGGCACGAGCGCCTGGAACTCCGCGCGCACCGAGTCCGACATGATCGCGCCCGAGCTGGAGACGGAGAACATCGACGAGCAGTCGGTGCCCTTCAGCGGGCCCTTCAGCGCGTCGATCAGCGGTCGCAGCATCGCGTCGCCCACCAGCGACACGCTGGTGACCTTCTCCTTCTCGATCGTGCGGAGCACCGCCTGCGGATCGAACCTGCGGTGGAGCACGACCCGTTGCCCGAAGTTGAAGCCGATGAACGCGGTGAGGGTCGAGGTGCCGTGCATCAGCGGGGGAGTGGGGAAGAAGGTGATCCCGTCCCCGCCCGCCGCCACCCGCTCGGCCAGCTCCTGCGGGGTCTTCACCGGCTCGCCGGTCGGCGCGCCCCCGCCGAGCCCGGAGAAGAACAGGTCCTCCTGGCGCCACATCACCCCCTTGGGCATCCCGGTGGTGCCGCCGGTGTAGATGATGAACTGGTCGTCGGCCGAACGCGGCGGAAAACCGCGCTCCGGGCTCCCCTCCGCCTCGGCCTTCGTGAACGCGACCGCCTCCGGGCCCCGGGCGCCCGCCGCCGGGGTCCCCACCCGGACGAGGTGGCGCAGCAGCGGGGCCTTCGCCGCGGCCGCCGCGACCCGTTCGTCGAACTCGGCGTCGAAGACCAGGGCAGCCAGGTCCGCGTCCCGATAGAGGTAGGTCAACTCCTCTTCCACGTAGCGGTAGTTCACATTGACGGGCACGATCCGCGCCTTGAGGCAGGCCAGTACGGTCTGCAGGTACTCCACCCCGTTGTACAGGTGCAGCCCCAGGTGCTCGCCGGGGGCGATGCCCGCTCGGATCAGGTGGTGGGCGAGGCGGTTGGCGGCCGCGTCCAGCTGCGCGTACGTGAGCCGGCGCTCCGCACCGGTGCCGGGGTGGTCGAGGCAGACGAGCGCCTCGCGTTCCGGGACCGCGTCGACGACCGACTCGAACAGGTCGGCAAGGTTGTACTCCACCGTTCCTCCTGACCCCGGAAGCTGACTGGCTCGGCGGTCATTAGAGCGCCGGGAGCCACAAGTGGGAAGGGGAGCCGCCGAAGAAAACTGACTGACTGTCAGAAAACTATTGAACTGGGCCCCCGCCTACTGCAACCTGTTCTGGGCCGTGTCCGGCGCATCCCGCCCGGCGGCCCGGGGTCCCGAGACGGGAGGCAGGCAATGGGCGGTACGGAACACCTCACCGTGCGGCGCGAGGGCGCCACACTGGTGCTCACCCTGAACAGGCCGGAGGCGAAGAACGCACTCTCGCTCCCGATGCTGGTCGGGCTGTACGACGGCTGGCTGGCGGCCGACGAGGACGACACGGTCCGCTCGGTGGTCCTCACCGGCGCGGGCGGCTGCTTCTGCGCCGGAATGGACCTCAAAGCCCTGGCTGGCCAGGGCATGGAAGGGGAGCGGTACCGCCACCGGACGGCCGCCGACCCCGATCTGCACTGGAAGGCGATGCTGCGCCACCACCGCCCCCGCAAACCGGTGGTCGCCGCGGTCGAGGGCCACTGCGTGGCGGGCGGGACCGAGATCCTCCAGGGCACCGACATCCGGATTGCCGGGGCGGGCGCCACCTTCGGCCTCTTCGAGGTCCGGCGGGGCCTCTTCCCCATCGGCGGCTCCACGGTACGGCTGCCCCGCCAGATCCCCCGCACCCACGCCCTCGAAATGCTCCTCACCGGCCGCCCCTACAGCGCCGCCGAGGCCGCCGCCATCGGCCTGATCGGCCGGGTCGTCCCCGACGGCACCGCACTGGAGGAGGCCCTGGCCGTCGCCGAGCGGATCAACGCCTGCGGACCGCTCGCCGTCGAAGCCGTCAAGGCGTCCGTGTACGAGAGCGCCGAACTGGCCGAGACCGAGGGCCTCGCCGCCGAACTGGAACGCGGCCAGCCGATCTTCGCCACCGCCGACGCCCGCGAAGGCGCCCGCGCCTTCGCCGAGAAACGCCCACCCGTCTACCGTCGCGCCTGAGCCGAGGAGGCAACCGTGCCCGACACCCTCAGCGCACCACTCGTGGTCGAGTTCCCCTTCACCCGCTCCCTCGGCCCGGTCCAGAGCGCCTTCCTCACCGGACTGCGCGAACGCACCGTGCTCGGCGTCCGCACCGAGGGGGGAAAGATCCTGGTCCCGCCCGTCGAGTACGACCCCGTCACCGCCGAGGAGATCCGGGAACTCGTCGAGGTCGCCCCCACCGGCACCGTCACCACCTGGGCCTGGAACCCCGCACCGCGCCGCGGCCAGCCCCTCGGCACCCCCTTCGCCTGGGTCCTCGTCCGGCTCGACGGGGCCGACACCTCCCTCCTGCACGCCCTGGCCGCGCCCGGCCCGCACGCTGTGCGCACCGGCATGCGGGTACGGATCCGCTGGGCGGCCGAACGGACCGGCGCGATCACGGACATCGCCTGCTTCGAACCGTACGAGGGCGACGGGGGCGGGCCGCCCGTCCCGCACGACGGCACGTTCCCCGACCCCGTCACCGGCATCGTCACCCCCGCCCGGCTCGACTACCGGTACACCCCCGGCCGAGCCCAGAGCGCCTACCTCCAGGCCCTGTCCGAGCGGCGCATCGTCGGTGAACGCTGCCCGTCCTGCGCCAAGGTGTACGTACCGCCGCGCGGCGCCTGCCCCACCTGCGGCGTCGCCACCGCGGAACAGGTCGAGGTCGGCCCGCGCGGCACCGTGACCACGTACTGCGTCGTCAACATCAAGGCCGCTCACACGGCGAATCTCGACATCGAGGTCCCCTACGTCTACGCGCACATCGCGCTCGACGGCGCGGACCTCGCCCTGCACGCGCGGATCGGCGGCATCCCGTACGACCAGGTGCGCATGGGGCTGCGCGTCGAACCCGTCTGGACCGAGGGCGTACGCCACCCCGACCACTACCGGCCCACCGGCGAGCCGGACGCCGACTACGACGCGTACAAGGAGCTGCTCTAGATGCGAGACGTGGCGATCGTCGCCTTCGCGCAGACGGACCATCTGCGGCGCACCGACGAACTCTCCGAGGTCGAGATGCTGATGCCGGTCCTGCACCGGGTCCTCGACGCGACCGGCCTGCGGGCGGGCGACATCGGCTTCACCTGCTCCGGCTCCAGCGACTACCTGGCGGGCCGGGCCTTCTCCTTCACCATGGCGCTCGACGGCGTCGGCGCCCACCCGCCGATCTCCGAGTCCCACGTGGAGATGGACGGCGCCTGGGCCCTCCACGAGGCCTGGGTGAAGATCCGGGCGGGCGAGGCCGACACCGCGCTCGTCTACTCCTACGGCAAGTCCTCGCCCGGGGAGCTCCGCGACGTCCTCACCCGCCAGCTCGACCCGTACTACGTCGGCCCGCTCTGGCCGGACTCCGTCGCACTTGCCGCGCTCCAGGCCCAGGCACTGATAGACGCGGGCGACACGGACGAGGCCGCCCTCGCCGCGATCGCCGCCCGCAACCGCGCCGCCGCCGCGGACAACCCGCACGCCCAGCTCGCCGGCCCGGTCCCGGCCGGCGACTACGTCGTGCGACCGCTGCGCACCGGCGACTGCGCACCGATCGGCGACGGGGCGGCCGCCGTGATCCTCGCCGCCGGGGACACCGCCCGGCGGCTGTGCCCCCGCCCCGCCTGGATCCGCGGCATCGACCACCGCATCGAGGCGCCCGGCCTCGGCGTCCGCGAACTCACCTGCTCCCCCTCCACCCGGCTCGCCGCGACCCGTGCCGGATTCTTCGAACGCCCCGTGGACACCGCCGAGTTGCACGCCCCGTTCACCTCCCAGGAGGTGGTGCTGCGCAAGGCGCTCGGACTCGACGACGGCGTCGCCGTCAACCCGTCCGGCGGGGCGCTCGCCGCCAACCCCGTCATGGCCGCCGGGCTGATCCGGCTCGGCGAGGCCGCCGCCCGCATCCACCGCGGCGAGTCCGACCGGGCGCTCGCCCACGCCACCTCCGGGCCCTGCCTGCAGCAGAACCTGGTCGCCGTCCTCGAAGGGGAGAGCGCTCATGTCAGCTGAGCCCGTGGCCGTCGTCGGCGTCGGCCAGACCGCACACGTCTCCGCCCGCCGGGACGTCTCCATCGCCGGACTGGTCCGCGAGGCCGCCGTCCGTGCACTGGACGACGCCGGACTGACCTGGGCGGACATCGACGCCGTCGTCATCGGCAAGGCCCCCGACTTCTTCGAGGGCCTGATGATGCCGGAGCTCTACCTCGCCGACGCCCTCGGCGCGGTCGGCAAACCCGTGCTCCGGGTGCACACCGCGGGCTCCGTCGGCGGCTCCACCGCGCTCGTCGCCGCCAACCTGGTCTCCGCACGGGTGCACCGCACCGTCCTCGCGCTCGCCTTCGAGAAGCAGTCCGAGTCCAACGCCATGTGGGGCCTCTCGCTGCCGATCCCCTTCCAGCAGCCGCTGCTGGCCGGCGCGGGCGGCTTCTTCGCCCCGCACGTGCGGGCCTACATGCGGCGCACCGAGGCCCCCGACACGATCGGCTCCCTCGTCGCGTACAAGGACCGGCGCAACGCGCTCAGGAACCCGTACGCCCACGTCCGCGACCCCGGCATCACCCTGGAGAAGGTGCAGGCCGCACCGATGCTCTGGGACCCGATCCGCTACTCGGAGACCTGCCCGTCCTCCGACGGCGCCTGCGCGATGGTCCTCACCGACCGGGCCGGGGCGGACCGCTCGCCGCACCCGCCCGCATGGGTGCACGGCGGTGCGATGCGCAGCGAGCCGACGCTCTTCGCCGGCAAGGACTTCGTCTCCCCGAGGGCGGGCAGGGACTGCGCGGCCGAGGTGTACCGGCAGGCGGGGATCACCGATCCGCGACGGGAGATCGACACCGCCGAGCTGTACGTGCCGTTCTCCTGGTACGAGCCGATGTGGCTGGAGAACCTCGGCTTCGCCGACGAGGGCGAGGGCTGGAAGCTCACCGAGTCCGGCGCCACCGAACTCGACGGGGACCTGCCCGTGAACCCCTCGGGCGGAGTGCTCTCCACCAACCCCATCGGGGCCTCCGGCATGATCCGCTTCGCCGAGGCCGCGTTGCAGGTACGGGGCCGGGCGGGCGAACACCAGGTGGCGGGGGCCCGGAAGGCGCTCGGCCACGCGTACGGCGGCGGGGCGCAGTTCTTCTCCATGTGGCTGGTCGGATCCGAACCGCCCACCGGCTGACCGCGTGCGCCCGCCCGCCCGGTGGGTAGCGTGGTCCCCGTGAGTGGCGAACGCGATCTGCGGACCCTGCTGAGCGGTTTGCGACCGGAGCTGAACCCCGGCCGCTACGTCTTCACGACCGTGCCCGGCGGTGCGGTGCCCGAGGGGGTGAACCCGGTCGCCACCGTCGTCGAACCCGAAGGGCTGAGCCTGGTCCTGCCGGAGGCGGAAGCCGTCTCGGCGGGGCTGGACCACGACTGGGCCGCAGGCTGGATCACACTCCGTGTCCACTGCGCACTGGACGCGGTCGGGCTCACCGCCGCCGTCTCCCTGGCCCTCACCGATGCGGGACTGAGCTGCAACATCGTGGCCGGATTCCACCACGACCACCTCTTCGTCCCGTACGACCGGGCCGAGGAGGCCGTCCACGTGCTGGAGACACTGGCCGCGGAATCCGGCTGAGGGACGGCCCGGCGGGCCCCGGCGGGCCGACCCGGACCGCCCGGCCGACCCCTCCGCGACCGGCCGGGCGGGGCCGTCGGCGCTCCGGCCTGCGCGGACCCGACTCTGCAACGTGAGCCCGGACACGTACCATGTCTGCATGTCCTTCCTCCGCCGCCGTAGCGCCGCCACACCCGCGGGCCCCGACTTCGACGTCCTGGCCATGGACCCGGGGGACTGGCCCGGAAATCTCGGCGCCGGCCTGCTGCCCGCCCCCGACGGGAGCTGCCAGGGCGTCTTCCTGCGCTACGACCTGTTCGGCGGACGCGGCCCCGCGATGATCATCGGCAACCTCCCGGAGGGCTCGCCCGCCCGCGAGACCGAGGAGGGCCAGGTCCCGTTCGAGGTCGCCCAGCTGCTGCTCGCGCTGGAGAACGACGAGCCGGTCGAGGTCACCGGCACCGAGGACATGCCCGTCATGCAGGGCGACAACCTGCTGATCGTCCGCCGGGTCAAGCTCTCCGAAAGCCGCATCTCCTGCGTCCAGTTCGACCGCAGCGACGGCGTGCTCGTCACCATCGCCAGCTGGGACCGGCCGATCACCGACGACCTGTACACCCTCCTGAAGCCGCTGCCCGCCGAGCTGTTCCAGCAGGGCTGAGAGAAACGTCCCGCCTCGTGGCCGCCCGCCTCTCGCGGGCGGCCACGGGCATGCGGGCTCCCGCCCGGACGGCCGTTACACGCCGCTCGCCGCGGTCCGGGCGAACAACGCGGTCACCCGCGCCGCCGAGACACCGATCCCCGTGGGACCGCTGATGTGCCACGGAACGCCGCTGCCCCGCTGCAGGTCCTGCTCGCGGTAGCGCCGGCAGTCCCGGTGCCAGATCAGGATGCCCGCGAGCCAGTGCTTGAGCTCCTGCACATACCCGGCCAGGACCTCCCGCGCCTCCGCGTCCAGCCCGAAGTCGTCGTAGAGCACCGGCAGTTCACGCTCGGCCACGTGCAGGAACTGCCGCAGCCGCGACTTCATCAGGTCGTGCACGATCGCCACCCCGGTCGGGTAGTCCACCCCGAAGAAGTTCTGCACGACCAGGACGCCGTTGTGCACCTCGCCCTCGTACTCGATCTCCTTCTGGTACGAGAACAGGTCGTTGAGCAGACACGCGTAGTCCGCCGCCGCGTTCTCCAGGGAGCGCATCGGCCCGCTGTGGTAGATCTCCGGCGGAACCCTTTTCCCGTGCCCCAGCCTGCACAGGCTCATCGTGAGGTCGGAGCCGAAGGTCATGCGCCGCATCTCGACGTAGTCCACCGGGTCGGGGATGCGGTTCTGCACCTGGTTCGCCAGCTCCCACACCCAGCTCGCGGTCATGTCCTCGACCGCCTTCCGGAACGCCCGCCGCCCGCTCGCGTCCATCGGGGCCGAGGTCTTCGCCCAGAGGTCGGCAAGTCCCCGCTCCAGCGCGTTGACCGGCTCGGGCGTCGCGGACCCGTCCAGCGGCATGAACGACGACAGCCGCTCGTTGGCGAGCTTGGCCCCCGCCAGGTCCCGGGGCCGCCCGTGCACCACCGGGAACCAGTCGTCCCCGTACGTCCCCCAGGTCAGCCACTGCGACGCCAGATCGAGCTCCTCCGGCGTCGCGTCCGGGTGCAGCCCCGCCGCGCACAGCGGCAGATCGGTCGCGACGAGCCGCTCCTCGTCCCAGATGTGCGAACCGGGCACCCCCGGCTGCGCCTCCAGGATGCCCATGCGGTTCGCCCAGTCGACGATCCGCAGTCGCGCCCCGTCCAGATGGGGGCTGAGCGTCGTGCCGAAGGGCAGCTCGAAGTCGGGCAGCAGGGACGGGCCGACCCGCTGGTAGGGCACATGGGTGTGGCTGCGCAGCCGGGCCGACTCCGAACGGGGGGTGAACCGGAGCGAGGCCGCGGCCATGCCGAAGCCGGTCGAGGCCGCTTCGACCGCACCGTCGTTCATGTAACGGCTGGAGCGCATGTGCCACTCGTGACCGCCGGACTGCCAGTCCTGCAGGCCCTTGACGTACGCGAGGACCGCCGCGGCCTGGGCGGGATCGAGACCCTTCTCCGCGCAGAGCGGGCCGAGTTCGGTGAGGACGGTGTTCTCGAACTGCTGCAGCCGGGACGTCAGAAGGTCGTTCACGGCCTCGGCGGCCTCCTGCGTGGAACAGCCGAGGAAGCGTTCGAGGACCAGCACCCCGTTGCTGTTCTCGCCCTCCTCCTCGACCTCCCGCTGGTACGAGAAGAGGTCGTTGCGCAGATGCACGCCGTCGGAGAAGGCGTCCCGCAGCACCCGCAGCGCCCGCTCCCCGGCCACCCGCTCGGGCACCTCCGCGCCGGCCGCGTACTCCACGAGCCCCGCCGACCACGGCGCACCGCCCACCTTGCGGCGCATCTCGATGTACTCGACGGGGTTCGCGATGCGCCCCTCGTCGATGTTGGCGAGCTCCCACAGCGACTCGTTGAGCAGGTTCTTCGTCGCCTCGGCGAACCTGACCCGCCAGGCGTCGGACATGCTCGGCACCGTCCGCGCCCACAGGTCGGCCAGCCCCGCCTCGACCGGATTCGTGGGCTTCGGCACCGGGGCCCCGCGGTCCATCGGCATGAACGCGGGCAGCCGGTCCAGATACCGCTTGCCGCCCTCCCGGTCGCGGGTGCGCTTGAACAGCTCCAGGAAGTGGTCGTCGAAGAAGAAGACCCACACGTACCAGTCGGTGACCAGACAGAGGGCCTCGGACGAGCAGTCGGGATGGGTGTACGCGCACAGCAGCGCGTAGTCGTGGGAGTCGAGATCCTTCTCGTCCCAGATGCCCGAACCCTCCACCATCCCTATGCTGCGGGCCCACTTCTTGGTGTGCACCCGCGCCTCCTCGACGTGGGCGTTGAGCCGCGCCGGATACGGAACATAGAAGTCCGGCAGGGTGAAGGGCTGAGGCATGTACGTCCGGCCTTTCCTGGATCGCCGCACGGCTGTCGCGCGGGCTCGATCGTGTCCGCGCGAGCACTACCCTTCGGCCGTTCGGGGCACGCATATCCAGGATTAGTCAGATAAAAAGAACGCTCATGGCTGGTGCCCGAGATGCGCCCGATGTCGTGCGACCGCTCCGCAAGAACCGGGTAACGGGCCACCGTCGACCATTGGTCGAATCTTTCCGCGCGCAGGTCAGACCCCCTTTCAGTGGTCTGGTCCACTGGCTCGGCCCGTGGTCTCACCTGATCCCTTGACGCGCTGTCATGTCAGGTCGGAGAGTGTGCGCGCACAGCGGAAGAGCGAGATCGGATCACGCACGGCTCAACACGCACGGCTCCAAGAAGGGTTGTCATGACGTCCAAGCAGAGGACCGGACTCGCACTCGCGCTCACCGGCGTCGGCGCACTGAGCATGGCACTGCTCAGTCCCGTGGCGCAGGCCGGAGCGGACGGGGTGCGGCCGGAATGCCCGCGCAGCCTCGCGTGCGACTGGGTGCCGGCGGCCTACCAGCAGACGGGCGACCCCGCCGACAAGGAGACGTACGGGAACTACGACACCGCGGACCGGCCGCACACCAACAAGGTCCGGTTCATCGTCCTGCACGACACCGAGGAAGACTTCGACACCACCCTGAAGATCTTCCAGAACCCCCTGAAGCAGGCATCCGCCCACTACGTGGTGCGCTCGGCCGACGGCCACGTCACACAGATGGTCAAGGGCAAGGACGTGGCCTGGCAGGCGGGCAACTGGTACGTCAACAGCCACTCCATCGGCATCGAACAGGAGGGCGTCGCCGTCGACGGCGCCAAGTGGTACACCCCCGAGATGTACCGCTCGACCGCCAAGCTGGTGCGCTACCTCGCCGCCAAGTACGACATCCCGCTCGACCGCCAGCACATCATCGGCCACGACGGAGTGCCGCCCACCACCGCGGCCGGAACCAGGAACATGCACTGGGACCCGGGCCCGTACTGGGACTGGAACCGCTTCATGAAGCTGCTCGGCAAGCCCACGGTGCCGAGCGCGCCCCGGAACAGCGAACTCGTCACCATGAACCCGGACTTCAAGGAGAATCAGCAGCTCTTCCGCGACTGCGAGAAGGGCGTGGACCTGCCGGTCCAGGGCTCCAGCGCCGTCCCGCTGCGCACCGCGCCCTCCGCCGACGCGCCCCTCTTCTCCGACCCCGGCCTGCACCCCGACGGCTCGCCCGGCACGAACTGCGCCGCCGACTGGGGCAGCAAGATCAGCGCCACCCAGCAGGCGGTCGTCGCGGACCACGCCCCCGGCTGGACGGCGATCTGGTGGTACGGCCAGAAGGCGTGGTTCCAAACCCCGGCCCACACCCGGAACACCACCCCGACCTCCGGCTACGTGGTCAGGCCGAAGGACGGCCGCACGGACGTCCCGGTGTACGGGGTGGCGTACCCGGAGAAGTCCGAGTACCCCGCGGACTTCGGGGACAAGCGGGTGGGCTCGCCGCTCCCGTACACGATCAAGGCGGGCCAGTCGTACCCCGGCGGTGGCGAGGCACCCACGGGTTACTTCTACGCGCCGACGATCGACTCCTCGGCCCCCTTCGACCACACGTACTTCGCCGGCGGGCAGAAGTACGTGACGGTGCAGATCGGTCACCGGATCGCCTTCGTGAAGGCGGCCGACGTGGACATCGTCCGTACGCGCTGAACCACAACGACGCGCCGCGGACCCGGTGTGTCGGCACCGGGCCCGCGGCGCGTCCCTCTGGGCAGGGTCAGCGAGTGCCGACCGCGGCTCGTACGGCCCTGCGGGCCATGGCGCAGTCGTCGTGCAGCCGGCGCAGCAGCAGCCGCTGCTCCTCGCTCGACGACAGTGCCCCGGGCCGGTCCTGACCGGCACCGGCGGGCCCCGGATTGCGCATGGCCCGTTGGACAGCCGTCTCGTACGTGCGGATCTCCCGGGTCAGCACCAGCATGAGGTTCACCAGGAATGCGTCACGCGCCGCGGGCCCCTTGGCCTGGGCGAGCTGGCTGATCTGACGCCGCGCCGCGGGCGCGTCCCCGAGAACCGTCCAGAGCGTCGCCAGGTCGTAGCCCGGCAGGTACCAGCCCGCGTGCTCCCAGTCCACCAGCACCGGACCCGTGGGCGACAGCAGGATGTTGGAGAGCAGCGCGTCACCGTGACAGAACTGCCCCATGCTCTGCCGGCCGCCCGCGTGCGCCAGGCCGTGCAGCAGCTTCTGCAGGTCGCCCAGGTCCCGGTCGGTGAACAGCCCCAGCTCGTGGTAGCGGGAGATCCGCGAGGCGTAGTCCAGCGGGGCGTCGAAGAGCCCCGGGGCCGGCCGCCACTCGTTGACCCGGCTGATCGCCCCGAGCACGGCCCGCACATCGGCACGGGGCGGGGCCTCCGACGGGTGTCTGGTCAGCGCCGCCACCCGGCCGGGCATCCGCTCGATCACCAGCGTGCAGTTCTCCGGATCGGCCGCGATGAGACGCGGCACCCGCACCGGGGGACGGTGCCGGACGAACGCACGGTATGCAGCTATTTCGTGCCGGAATCGCTCTGCCCACGCGGGCGAGTGGTCAAGTAAGCACTTGGCGACCGCGGTCGTCCGTCCGGTGGAGCCGACGAGCAGGACCGAACGGCCGCTGCGGCGCAGTACCTGCACGGGATTGAACTCGGGGCAGATCCGCTGCACCGAGGCGATCACCATCCTCAGCTGCGCGCCCTGCGGGCCGGACAGGTCCAGCCGCCCGCTGAGCGCCGGACCACCGGGACCCGCGGGTCGACGCGGGCGGACCGTGCCGGGCACCGGGTGAGCGGTGTGCGGAGCGAGATACGGTCCGCCGCCCGCCCCCAGGGGACGGAGCGGCCGGGGCGGGGCGGTCACGGAGGACGATGCTGTGTACATGGGCGAGACAGATCCCTTCGCGCGCCGACAAGTTGCGTGCGCCGCCCCGGCCGGCGACCGTTCGGCACCCTGGGGAGTACCTAGGGCTGCCGGGCGGGGTGGCGCTTTCCTACCTGACACCGAACTTCGGGTGGCAGACCATGTGGCGTGCCCTGGCGAACCATGGCGAATAGTCGCAAGGCATCTGACAGGGGGTTACTGTCAACACAGCCGAGAACCTGGGGGCTTGACGTGACCGGAGAACCCAACACCCGCCTGTCCGACCTGTTCGGCCTCGCCGGCTGGTCCAAGGGCGAACTCGCGAGAATGGTGAACAGACAGGCGGCGGCCATGGGCCATCCGCAACTGGCCACCGACACCTCGCGGGTGCGGCGTTGGATCGACATGGGGGAGTCACCCCGCGATCCCGTGCCCGAGGTGCTGGCCGCCCTGTTCACCGAGCGACTCGGTCGTGTCGTGACCATCGAGGACCTCGGGTTCGGCCGGCGCGGGCGTGCAGGGAAGCGGCGGGGCGTCGGGACGCAGCAGAATCCCGACGGGCTGCCGTGGGCGCCCGACCGGACGGCAGCGGTCCTCACCGAATTCACGGGAATGGACCTCATGCTCAACCGACGCGGCTTGGTGAGCGCGGGCGCCGCGCTCGCCGCAGGATCGACCATCACCGGCCCCATGTACGACTGGCTGCACACGGATCCCGTGCTGGCGGCCGACGTCCCACGGATCGACGACCCCCTGTACGCGGAGGCGGCCGGTTTCGACCGGTACGAGGCCGCACCCATCGGCTCGGAGGAGATCGAAGCGCTCGAACGGTCCGTCGAGGTGTTCCGCGCCTGGGACGCGTCACGGGGCGGCGGCCTCCAGCGCAAGGCCGTGGTGGGCCAGCTCAACGAGGTGGGCGGCATGCTCGCCTACCGCCACCCCGAACACCTGCGACGCCGTCTGTGGGGCGTGGCGGCCAACCTGGCGGTGCTCGCGGGGTGGATGTCCCACGACATCGGACTCGAACCGACCGCCCAGAAGTACTTCGTCATCGCGGCCCACGCGGCGCGCGAGGGCGGGGACCGCCCACGGGCGGGCGAGGCGCTCTCCAGAGCGGCCCGGCAGATGGTCCACCTCGGCCGTCCCGACGACGCCCTGGACCTGATGAAGCTCGCCAAGTCCGGTTCGGGCGACACGGTGCTCCCGCGCACCCAGGCGATGCTGTACACCATCGAGGCGTGGGCACAGGCGTCCATGGGCCGGGGCCAGGCGATGCGGCGCACGCTCGGCAAGGCCGAGGAGCTCTTCGTCTCGGACAGGACCGATGTGCCGCCGCCCAGTTGGATGCAGATGTTCGACGAGGCGGACCTGCACGGCATGCAGGCCCTGGCGTTCCGCACCCTCGCCGAGCACGATCCGTCGGCGGCGATCGTGGCCCAGCGCCACGCCAGGCAGGCGCTGGAGCTCCGGCCCGGCGGACGCCAGCGGTCCAAGATCTTCGACTACATCTCGCTCGCCTCGGCGTGCTTCATCGCCGACGATCCCGAGCAGGCGGACCGCTACGCGCGACTCGCCTTGGTGACGATGGGGGAGACCTCCTCGCACCGCACCTGGGACCGACTGCGCGAAATGTACCGGCTCACCGGCCAGTTCGCGGGCTACGCGAAGATCAAGGACCTGCGCGAGGAGATCAAGCTCTCCATGCCGCAGGCCATCGTCAAGCAGCCGAGGCGTTCCGCGGAGATCTGACCGGGGGCGCCACGACGAGGGGCGCCGACCGTCGACCGTCCGGACGCCACGGTCCGGCTGACGTCATGTCGTCCGACCGTAGCGGTCCGGCCCAACCACCGTCCGACCATCGGCCGCTCGGGCACTGCTCCGTGAACAGGCGGATTCGCCCTGCCGTGCCTCGTGCGCTGTCGCGGGTGTCCGTTCCTTTCGTACGGGTGCCGCCGTGCCGTGCTACGCCCCGAGGCGGGCGACGAGCACGCACGCGTCGTCCAGGCGCTCGGTGCCACCGAACTCCGTGAGGACGATCCGCAGGCACTCCTGCGCCGAACCGGCCTGTGCGAAGCGCGGTGCCAGAGCGAGCAGCGCGTCCGGCTCCGCATCCCGGCCGTGGGGACGGTTCAGCCCGTCGGTGCGCAGCACCAGCACATCGCCCGGCAGCAGGTGCACTTCGTCCTGCTCGTACGTGACCCCGGAGGTCGCGCCGAGCAGAACCCCGTCCGGTGGGGGCAGCGGGCGCCCCTTCCCGGCGCGGAACAGCAACGGCGCGGGATGCCCGGCCTGGGCCCAGGTCAGGGCGCCGGTCGCCGGATCGAACCGGCAGCACACCGCGCTGCCGAGAGCGGGTTGGACGGAGGTTTCCAGCAACTGGTTGAGATGTCCCATGAGAACGCCCGGCTCGATTCCGGCCACGGCCATTCCGCGCAGCGCGCCCAGCAGCATTGCCATGGCCGAGGTGGCCTGGATGCCGTGGCCGGTCAGGTCGCCGACCGTGAGGACGGTTCTGCCGTCCGGCATGTCCAGCGCGTCGTACCAGTCGCCGCCGATGAGTGAACTCGACTCCGAGGGGAGGTAGTGGGCCGCGACGTCCAGCGCGCCGGCTCCTCGCGCGGGGGACCGTGACGAACCCCGCCACGGGGGGAGCACGGCCTGCTGGAGCTCCACGGCCATGCGGTGCTCGGTCCACGCCCTGTCCTGGCGGCGACGGAGCGTGTCGTGGCTCTGTCGCACCGCCTGCTGGCTCCGCCGCAGTTCGCTGACGTCGCGCAGGACGGCCCACATGGAGGCGGTGCAGCCGTCCGTGTCGAGGACGGGCTCGCCCATCATGTGGAGCGTGCGGGTCCGGCGGTCGGGCCGCACGATGCGGAACTCGCCGTCTATCGGCTTCCCGTCCACCAGACAGCCCGTCACCAGCGCGGTGAGCAGGGGTTGGTCCTCGGGAACGAGGGTGGAGGGGAGTTCGTCCAGCGAGAGCGGGCCGGCTTCGGGGGACCTGCCGAAGATCGGGAACAGCTCCTCGGACCAGCTGACCTCGTCGGTGAGCAGATTCCACTCGGCGCTGCCCACCCGGCCGATCAGCGATCCCTGCCCCGATTCCTCGGGGGGCTCCGCCGCGACGTCCTGCGGCGGCGGGCCCCCGAGCTGCTCCGGCAGCTGCGGTCGCAGGCCGTCCCGCAGTTGCCCCAGATGCGTACCGAGGTTGTCGAGGTGGCGGACCGCCAGGTCGCAGAGCGCCCGCTGCCACCGCGCCTGCGGGTCCTCCTCGTCCACCGGGACCGCGTCGCGCCGCACGGCATCCACATCGCCGCGCAGCCGCCGGGTCCGGTCGATCAACGCGGCCACGGCATCGTGCTCGGGCGGTTGGGGGGCGGGGCGGTCCGCGGACAGCGGGGACGGCATCTCTACTCCGATACAGGCACGGCGCGGCCAGGTCTGAAGGGTGGACCGAAGACGACTGTGGCACAGGCCGGAGGAGCCCGTAAGGGGTTTGGCAACACTCGATGGGCTGTTGCTCCTGGCATATGCCACAGGCTGCGCGATGCGTCGATCCGTCGAACAGCTTTGCTGGCGGCGGACGTTGGCGCAAGTGATCCGGAGTGTGCAGACGGTTGCGCGCCCGCGCGTGTTCTCGCGGTCCATGCGCCGGGCCGGAAGGTGGCGAATGCGAAGAGGGGGCGCCCCGGGCGGTGACGGACTGCATGTCCACGGCTCCGGAGCGCGGGGTTCCGCCCCCGTTCCCGACCGGGGTGCGGGGGTGGGAATGCGGCCGGGTACTGCCGCGTTACGACACCAGAACGAAAACGAAACCCATTCCAATGAAGGGGTGGGGTTCGGTGGAGAGGAAGTCCGGAGGTGCCCATGGCCCGCAATGAGACCCGTCCCGTCGTGACGCTCCGGTCGACGGCCGGAACGGGGTGGAGCTACGTGACCCGCAAGAGTCGTCGGAACGATCCCGACCGGCTGGTCCTGCGCAAGTTCGACCCCGTCGTGGGGCGGCACGTGTCGTTCCGCGAGGAGCGCTGACCCGCCGGCCCGGAGGCGTCCCGTCTCCCGCGTCGCCCGCAGGGGTGGCGCTCCCGCAGCAGCAGAGGAGGGAATGGGCATGAAGCCCCGTATCCACCCCGTCTCCCGGCCGGTGGTCTTCCGTGACCGGGCCGCGGGAGCCGCCTTCCTGATCCGTACGACCGCGACCGCGGACGAGCGGGTGACCTGGGAGGACGGCCGGAGCTACCCGGTGATCGACGTGGAGACCTCGTCGGCGAGCCACCCGTTCTGGACCGGGGGCCGACAGGTGCTCGACCCGGCCGGCCGCGTCGAGCGCTTTTGTCGCCGCTACGGTGCCGAGGCGCCCGTCGGCGGCTGAGTGGCTCCATCGGCGGCCCGCCCCCGGTGCTGTGAGTCACAAGTCGGGGGCGGGTTTCCGGGAACGGAGCGTGGTGGTTTATCGTTCACCTACATGTGGATGTCGCGTACCGCGCCCACAGGACAAGCCGCCCCGGCTGGATTCCCCCGATCCGGCCGGGGCTTCTCCTCGACTCCGTCCTTTCGCCGCCCGCATTGGTCGGCCGTGCCGCCCCGGAGCCGTTCCCGGGGCCCCGCAGGGGCACCCGACCGGCCCACGAGCGATTGCGGAACCTCCATGTCCGACCCAGCGTGGGGTGACGTCGTGTGTGCCGATGGCGTACGGACCACCCCCCGACGAGGAGCGACATGGCTGACGCCCAGTGGAGTCCGGCGCCCAGGGCATGGGTCGCCGACGAGCGGCTGCCCGTGCTGGATGTCATCGAGCCACCGCGCCAGCGCCGACTCACCGTCCTGCTGCGGCTGTTGCTCCTGGTCCCGCACTTCGTCGTGCTGTTCTTCCTGGACCTCGCCGCAGTGGTGATCGTGGTCCTCGGCTGGTTCGCCGCCCTGTTCCTGGGCAGGCTGCCCGGACCGGTCTTCCGTTTCCTCGCCGGATACCTCGGCTACCACCTACGGGTCGGTGCGAGCAGCCTGCTGCTCGTGGACCGCTACCCGCCGTTCACCCTCGACCCGGCGCCGGACTACCCGGCCCGCATCGAGGTCGCCCCCACCACGCTCAACCGGCCGGCCGTCCTCTTCCGTCTGGTCCTGATGATTCCGGCGGCGATCGTGCAGGGCCTCGTCCTGTCCGGCTGGTGGACGGTGGCGATCGTTTGGTGGCTGATCACCCTGATCCTGGGCCGCATGCCGCGTCCCCTCTTCGAGGCCACGGCCGCCACGCTCCGCTACACGATGCGCTTCTACGCCTACTCCCTGATGCTCACCCCGGCGTACCCCAAGGGCTTCTTCGGCGACGACGACCTCTCCGTACCGCGACAGCAGATGCGTTCCGCCACCCGGCCGCTCGTCATGAGCGGCACGGGGAAGGCACTGCTCGTCCTGTTCCTGGTGCTCGGCGCGGCCACTTCCCTCACCACCTCCACCACGAGCACCTGGACGACCGAGTACGACGACGAGATGTGAAATCCCTGGCTCGCCCCGCGGCGCACGAGGCATGATCATGCGATGACATGGACCGCACCCGAAGTGACACGCAAGTCCGGCTCGCTGGTGGCCGATGAGCGGGAGATGCTCACGGACTACCTCGCGTGGTTCCGCAGCACCCTTCTGCACAAGTGCGCGGGCCTGACCGGGGAACAACTCGCCGAACAGACCGTCGAGCCGTCCAACCTCACGCTCCTGGGGCTGATCCGCCACATGGCGAAGGTCGAACGCGTCTGGTTCCGGGAGCGGTTCGCCGGCCGGACGCTCGACCCGATGTACGACCCGGAGAAGGGCAAGGACGCGGACTTCGAGGACCTCGACCCGGCCCGCGCCGCCGAGGACCATGCCCGCCTCGTCGAGGAATGGCGGCTGGCGGACGAGATCGTCGCGGGTGCCTCGCTGGACGACACCTTCACCCACGCCGGGGAGGTGTACTCACTGCGCATGATCCATCTGCACATGATCGCCGAATACGCGCGCCACATCGGCCACGCCGACCTGGTGCGCGAGCGTCTCGACGGGGTGACGGGAGGGTGACGCGTCCCTGAGAACGGCCGGGTCTCCACGGCGCGGCGGACGCCGCCGAACGCGTCCGGACCGCCCGGTCCCCGCCCGGTCCGGAGCCGACCGGGCAAGGGGACCACGGGGAAGGGCCCGCTACGTCGCGAGGCCGTCAGGAGCGGGTGCGCGCCGGGCATGCGGGACGGCGGGGACGTCGGGTGCGGCATGCCGCTCCTGGGGCCGGTGCGCCGGTTCCCCGGCGGCCGGCCGCAGGTCGGTCCAGTAGATGTCGAGCATCGTGCGCAGAGTCGTCGGTTCCTGGGTGGGGCCCGTGGGCACGGTCAGCCGGTCGAGGTGCCGCCACAGCTCGTGGTCCGCCGGCTCGGCGACGCCGCCGTCGCGGGCGTGGACCGCCTGGTGGCGCTGGACGGCCAGGGCCAGTTCACGGAGCGTCTCCCGGCTCTGCTGACCCGAGCTGTGGCTCTGCGCGCGGTTCACGTTCCGCTGCTCCTCGCCCAGTTCGGAGATGGCCCGCTGGACCCGCTGGTGAAAATTGGCGGTGCGGCGGCGCAGCGACTCGAACTCGGCGCGCGTCGCGAACCATTCGCGCTTGCCGGCCTCGCCCCGGGCGAGGCACTGGGCGTGGAACTCCTCCCGCTCGGTCTTGCGGCGGCGCAGGACGCTCGCGGTCCGTTCGTGGACGTGGGTGAGGATCTTCCGGGCCCGCGGCAGATTGTCGGGGTGGGTGATCGCCTCCCATGTTCTCGCGTCACGGGTGGGCGGGTGGATGTTCGAGGTGAGCATCTGCTCGAACTCCTTGTCGGCGAGCTGTGCGAGGTCCTGGGCGTCCACTACTGGCCTCCAAGCCGGTGTTGGGCGGTATGGGTCCAGCGTGGCGTACCGCACAGACAAGCACGTAGAAATCCGGAAATGGAATGCGCCAAAGCTGAGGGCCGCGGCAGGGTGGTCGCGAGGGCCCGGCGGCCGCCAGCCGGCGGTCCCGCACCGGCCGGCGGCCGACCGGCCCCGACCGGTGCGGGACCGTACCGGCAGCGTGTACGGCACACCCCACCGACGTCGTACGCGGTCCCCGGATCCGCGCCGTGACAGCGGCGGTCCACGGCGGGCCGCCGACCCCTCGTGAGGTGCAGGGACCGTCGTTCGGCTGTCCGAAACCGTACGTTCCCCAGGACTTCCACCACCGGTGGCGCACACCTCGGCCCGGGGCGGGCGGCCGTCGCACCGCTCAGGAGCGCCACCACGGCGCACGGACCTCGTCGTTCTTCAGGACCCCGCAGTTGAGGCCGTTGACGACCTCGTCCGCCTCGATGTCCCAGCCGACGACACCGTTGCCCTGGCGGCCCAGCTCCACCAGGCGCGCTCGCTCGGCCCCCTGCCCGGTGTCGATGTCGCACTCCACGACGCAGGCCGTCACCAATGGGCGGACGAGCGGGGCGCCCGGCCGTACACGGGCGCTGCTCCGGGCGACGAAGTAGGCGTACGTGATGCGCGAGACCACGACGGAGAGCACCGTGGTGAGCAGCGCGTTGCCGAGGAACACGCCGATCAGGACGTTGGGCCGGTTGGCCGGTTCCATGGCGACGAGCGCCTCGCTCGCCGCGCCACCGCCGCCCAGCGTCCAGGCCAGTTTGAGGACGGGCACGGCGAAGACGACCGCCAGCAGTACGAGGGGACCGGGGCCGCCGTGGAGGTCCTCCGACTCTTCGCTGTTGCTCATGGCCCAAGTCTTGGCGGGGGCCCGGAACCAGGCGAGGCGACCGTACGGGGCCGCCCCGCCGGGCGGTGGGCAACGGGCCGGTGGCCCGGCACGGACGGGCGGTCCGGTGCGGTGCGGCGAGGGGGCGGCCCGGGGCACGCGGCACGGAGGCGGTACGGGGAGCGGAAGCCCGGCCGGACGTCACCCGATCGGCGGTCTCCGGGCCGGTCCGTCACCCGGCCGGGGCGTCCGTGCCGCCATGACGAAAGCCGACCGCGGACGGCGGGCGATCCTCCCCGGCGTTGCGGGACCCCGCCCACGTTGGTCTAGTGAAAACACCTTCCCAGGGGCCGCGAGGAGACCTCGACGACCGATGAACCCCCGGATCCGGCGCACGGCGGTCCGGTCCGACGATTCCTCGCGCCCTCTCCCCGCCCCGCACACACCGGATGGTGATCATGACCATGTCCTCCTTCGGCTCCTTCGGCGGCCCGGACCCGTTCTCCGAACTGCTCAACCGCTTCTTCGGGATGTCTCCCGCCTCCTCGCCTCCCCAGGTGCAGCGGGTCCCCATCGGGCGGCTGCTGACGGAGTCGGCCCGTGAGCTGATCGGCCGCGCGACCACGCGCGCGACCGGCGACGGCAGCCGGGACCTGGACACCGAGCACCTGCTGTGGGCCGCCACCCAGGTGGAACCGGCACGCACCCTGCTCGCACGGGCCGGCGCCGATCCCGAACAACTGGCCAAACAGATCGAGGACGTCCTGCCCGGGGAGAGCGCCACACCGTCCGCGGAACCGAGCCTGACGCCCGCCGCCAAGCGCGTACTGCTCCGGGCGTACGAGCGCTCGCAGGCGGCCGGGGTCTCCTACATCGGGCCCGAGCACATCCTCGGCGCGCTCCTGGACACCAGGGAGTCCGGCGCGGCCAGACTGCTCGGCGCCTACGGCACGGACACCGACCGACTGCGGCGCGAGGCGGACAGTACGGCGAGGGCCGAGGGCACTTTGGCGACCGGTACGAGCGACACCCCCACGCTCGACGAGTACGGACGGGACCTGACCGAGGCGGCGAAGGCCGGGAAGCTCGACCCCGTCGTCGGCCGGGCCGACGAGATCGAGCAGACCGTGGAGGTCCTCTCGCGGCGTTCGAAGAACAACCCGGTGCTCATCGGGGAGCCCGGTGTCGGCAAGACCGCGATCGTCGAGGGCATCGCCCAGCGCATCGTGTCCGGGGACGTCCCCCGGACGCTCAAGGACAAGCGGGTGGTCGCCCTCGACCTCTCCGGGCTGGTGGCCGGCGCCCAGTACCGGGGCCAGTTCGAGGAACGGCTGAAGAACGTCATCGACGAGGTCGGGGCCGCCTCGGACTCGACGATCCTGTTCATCGACGAACTGCACACGGTGGTCGGCGCGGGGGCGTCCGGCGAGGGCGCGATGGACGCGGGCAACATCCTCAAACCCGCCCTGTCGCGGGGCGAACTGCACGTCGTCGGCGCGACGACCATCGACGAGTACCGCAAGTACATAGAGAAGGACGCCGCTCTGGAACGCCGCTTCCAGCCCGTCATGGTGCCCGAGCCGACGGTCGACGAGACCGTCCAGATCCTGGAGGGCCTGCGGGACTCCTACGAGGCGCACCACCAGGTCCGCTTCGCCGACGACGCGCTGGTGGCGGCGGCCGAACTCTCCGACCGTTACATCGGCGACCGCTTCCTGCCGGACAAGGCCATCGACCTCATGGACCAGGCGGGCGCCAGGGTGCGGCTGCGGTCGCTCGGCAGGTCCACCGAGGTCGTCTCCCGCGAGGACCGGCTCGCCGAGCTGAAGCGGGAGAAGGACGAAGCGGTGGCGGCCGAGGACTTCGAGAAGGCGTCCGGTCTGAAGGAAGAGATCGCCGAGACCGAGGCCGAACTCGCCGGCATCGAGGAACGGCGCGAGGGCGTCATGGACGTCACCACCACCGACATCGCCGATGTCGTCTCCCGCCGCACCGGCATTCCGGTCGCACAGCTCACCGCCGGCGAGAAGGAGAAGCTGCTCGCACTGGAGGACGCGCTGCACTCCCGCGTGGTCGGCCAGGACGAGGCGGTCACCGCGATCGCGGAAGCGGTGCGCCGCAACCGCGCGGGCATGGGCGACCCGAACCGCCCGGTCGGCTCCTTCCTCTTCCTCGGCCCCACCGGTGTGGGCAAGACCGAACTCGCCAAGGCACTGGCGGATCTGCTGTTCGGCGACGAGAAGCGCATGGTCCGCTTCGACATGAGCGAGTTCCAGGAGAAGCACACCATCTCGCGGCTCGTCGGCGCGCCTCCCGGATACGTCGGCCACGAGGAGGCCGGGCAGCTCACGGAGAAGGTGCGCCGCCGGCCGTACAGCGTGCTGCTCTTCGACGAGGTGGAGAAGGCCCACCCCGACATCTTCAACGCGCTGCTCCAGGTCCTCGACGACGGGCGCCTCACCGACGCGCAGGGACGGACGGTGGACTTCCGCAACACCGTGGTCATCATGACCTCCAACATCGGTGCCCAGCGCATCCTCGCCCACAAGGGGGACGTCTCCGAGATCCGGGACGACCTCATGGGCGACCTGCGGGGCCACTTCCCGCCGGAGTTCCTCAACCGCGTCGACGAGACGATCATCTTCCACGGCCTGGGCAAGGACGACCTCGGCCGCATCGTCGACCTCATGCTGGACGGCAGCAGGCGCCGCGTCCGCGCCCAGGGGCTGGAGCTGGACATCACCGAGGCGGCGAAGACCCTGCTCGTCGCGCACGGCCACCAGCCGGAGTTCGGGGCCCGCCCGCTGCGCCGCACGATCCAGACCGAACTCGACAACCGCGTCGCGTCCCTGTTGCTGAGCGGTGAGGCGGAGCCGGGCGACACCATCGTCGCCGACGTCCGGGACGACGCCCTGGTCTGCACGATCGGCCGCCCGAAGCCCTCCGACGAGCCCGGGGCCGGGGTCGGATCCGGGACCACCAGTACCGGGCCCGAGGCCGCCGGAGCCGGGTGACCATCACCTGAGCCGGAGCCGGAGCCGGAGCCGGAGCCGGAGCCGGAGCCGGAACCGGAGCCCTCCGGCCGGGGCGAGTCCAGTGCGCTCAAGGTGTGCGGGATCCCCGCCCCGGGCCCCGGCCCGCCCCGGTCCGGCCCACGGGAGGGCGGCAGGAACGAACGTTCACGGGGTGAACTCGATGGCACGTACGGGTGATTGCCCTTGGTCGTGATGCGACGTCACCCGGGAGTGGGGCTATCTCTGCTGCTTGTGATCGAGAAACTGCTGCGTGCCGCCACGGTGGCCGCTCTCACCGCCCTGTCCCTCACCCCGGCGGGCCCGGCGCTCGCGGACGAGGCGCCCCTCGTGCCGCAAGCGAGCCCGTGTGCCGCCGTCGTGGCGCCCGCCGGTCAGATCTGTGTGCCGTCGCCCAAGCAGTGCATCAAGGCGCCGTGCCCCCAGTACGCCCTCCTCCACATCCTCCCGTACCACTCCCTGCCCTCGTACGAGGAGGTCATGACCGGGCAGGGGCCAAGGCGCACCCTCTGACACAACCCCGGTGTCCTGCCGCGCGGACCGGCCACGCCCGTGGCCGCGCGACAGGACACCGGGCACAGGGGCCCCGGCGCCGTTCACTCCCACGGGGCCCGCGCCACCGGCGCCGCTCACTCCCAGGACGTCCGCACCGACCGTGCCACCGGCAACGCCCGGCCCCCCCACGGGGATCTCCCGCGCTCGCATGCTCAGCCCTCCCGACCATGATCGGGGCGTTGTCAGTGGGCGCAGGTATGTTCGGTTCGTGTCCAGCCGGTGTGGCGCGGACGTCCCCTTTCGTTGCATAGGAGTGGTGCGTTGTCGGATTGGGAGAGGTCGAGCACGGCGCGGGTGACAGCCCCCGCGCGGCCGCGGAAGCTCGCCAAGGTACCGTTCGTCGAACTGGCCGACGGGCGCCTGCAGGGCGTGGTGTCCAGCGGCTCGGACATCGGGCGGGTCTACGTCTCGTCAATAGCGGTCGGCACCTACGCCTTCGCCTGCAGCACCAACAACAACCGGCCCTGCGGCGGTGCGCGGGGATCGTTCTGCAAACACATCCAGGCCCTGATCGGCGAGGCGGTACTGCAGTACGGCGCCGAGCGCGTCGCCCGCTACCTGAAGGTCGACGTCGCGAACGGCGATCCGACCGCGACGGCCATCACCACCGAAATGGCCAACACCCGCCCGTCGCAGGGGGACACCGCGGCGGCCGCGCCCGTCTTCAGCCGGTTCCTGCGCCACCTCGCCTATCTGGAACTCGCCCCGACCACCGCGCCGTTGCCGGAGATGCAGTGGTTCCCGCCGACCAGGGCGGTGGCGTGATGCGCACCGACCTGCTCCACGAACCCATCGCCGGACTCGACGAGGCCCTGTCGGCCGTCGACGCCTTCGACCGGGCACTCGTCGCCGGACTGCTCCGCCCCCGGCCCGCCCAGGCCGCAGAGCTGATGGAGTTCGCCGACGCCCTCGCGGGCACACCGCTGGCGGGCAGGGTCGCCGAGGCCGCGGAGAAGGCGGCGGGCGGAGCCGCGGACGAGGACCACTTCGTCGCCCTCGCCGCCGCCCGCACCGCCCTGCTCGGCTCCGTCCACGACGCGCTGACGAGCCGCATACAGGAGGTGGTCGGCCGCCCCGGCAGCGAGGAGACCATCGCGGCGCCCGGCGAACAGCAAGCGGCGAACCTCCTTGCCGCCGCCCGTTCCTGGCTGTCCGACCTGGCCCGCTGCGGCTGGCAGGGCATCGACCACGAAGTGGTCTCCGGAGCGGCGCAAGTCGTCTCCGCGATGCTCCCGGACCCGGCGCTGCGCCGGCCGGCGGCACTCCTCGACGGCTTCGCCGCCGAACTCGCCGCGTCCTGTCCGGGCGCCTCACTGGAACGCATACCGGCACGCCGCTGGGCCGACCTCTGGGCCCGCGCGATGCTGCTGACACTGCCCGGCGCCGCCAACGTCCCCACGACCGGCACGGTCACCGGCCGCCTCCTGCCCCTCGGCATCGACGTGCACGAACACGCCACCGCCGTACAGGCCCAGGTCCACGCGGTGTTCGAGCCCGCGGACGGATCCACGCCCCGCCTGGTGCGCGCCGGTGTGTCGGCACCGAAGCCCGACACGGTCGTCGGCGCCGGACTCTGGCAGCTGCTGCGCCCCCACATGTCGCTCCTGGCCGCAGCCGGCGAAGGCCGCGCCATGAAACTCACCGACATGCCGATCACCTGCGAGAACGACCTGATCTGGGACGACGCGCACGCCCGTCCGGACAAGCCCGCCGACGCGTTCGTCACCGCCCGGGTCGCCCTGCCCACCGCCACCGGCGCGGCGACCGCCCCCCTGGACCGGCACCCGGCGCGCATCGCGGTTCCGGTGTTCCTGGAGGGCTACACCGCCCAACAGGACGACGACGCACTGACGTTCACCGTCGCCGGGCACCCGGTCGCCGTCGACCCGGACCGCGTTCCGGCCGCCGGACCGCTGACCCCCGAGGCCGTCGCGGCGTCCGGGGCGTGCATCGGACTGCTCCGCTGGGACGCCGGGTCCTACCGCCTCCAGCCCCTGGCCGTCGAGACGACCGTACGGAAGAAGACGGTCGCGATCCATGCCGGGGAATGGGCCGGAGGCACCACCGACAAGGCCGGTGTCAAGGCGGAGAAGGCCGCCACCGACGCCGTCGCCGTGCTGCGGGAGCGCGCCGGAAAGCTGCTGCGGAAATGACGGACCAGACGACCGGACGGCCCGCCGAGCACGCGACCCCGCAGAGCCCCGGGCCCGCCCCCCACGACAACCGCCGCCAGGTCCTGTACTGGCGACTCCTCGCCCGACTCTTCGACCACGAGGAGCAGGCAGCCCTGGAATCCGCCGGTCTCGGCATCGTCGAGGACATCGGCCTGCCGACCGCACTGCTGGACCCGCAGGCATCCGTCGACTCCATCGTGCAGCGCCACCCGGAGCTGGCCGCCGAGTTCGAAGGCCTGATGACGCCCGGCCCCGACGAGGAGGACGGCGCCGCACGCGACCGGGCCGCGGAAGTGCGGCGTGCGGCACTGGTGTCGAAGGTGCTGCTCAACGTCTTCGCCTCCGGCTCCGGCACGGTCACCGCCGGACAACTGGCACGCTGGCAGTCCGACGCCGGCTGGCTGGAACGCGCGCTCGGCTGCAAACCCGGCGAGCTGCGCGGCGGCCGGGCCGGGGGAGCGGCGGCAGGACGGGGCGTCAGCCCGACCGGCACCGGCGGCCGGGGCACGAACCCCGACCTCAGCCGGCTGATCCCGGCGATCGGCCCCGAACTCGGCGCCATCGAGGCCGACCTCGTCAAACGGATGCACCTGCGCGAAGTACTGGCCGACCCCGGGCTCGCCGCGCAACTGACCCCGAGCATGTCGCTGATCGAGCAACTGCTGCGGGACAAGGACAACCTCTCGGGCGTGGCCCTGGCCAACGCCAAGGCACTGATCCGCCGCTTCGTCGACGAGGTCGCCGAAGTGCTCCGCACCCAGGTGGAGAAGGCCACGGTCGGAGCCCTGGACCGCTCCGTCCCGCCCAAGCGGGTGTTCCGCAACCTCGACCTCGACCGCACGATCTGGAAGAACCTCACCAACTGGAGCCCGGAGGAGGAGCGGCTGTACGTCGACCGCCTCTACTACCGGCACACCACCCGCAAGACGACTCCCCAGCGGCTGATCGTCGTCGTGGACCAGTCGGGCTCCATGGTCGACTCGATGGTGAACTGCACCATCCTGGCGTCGATCTTCGCCGGACTGCCGAAGGTGGACGTCCACCTGATCGCGTACGACACCCAGGCACTCGACCTCACGCCCTGGGTGCACGACCCCTTCGAGACCCTGCTGCGCACCAACCTCGGGGGCGGCACCGACGGCACGGTCGCCATGGCACTGGCCCAGCCGAAGATCGCCGAGCCCCGCAACACCGTCGTGGTGTGGATCTCCGACTTCTACGAATGGCGGTCCGAGCCGCTGTTCGAAAGCATGGCCGCCATCCACCGCTCGGGAGCCAAGTTCATCCCGGTCGGCTCGGTCACCAGCTCCGGCCGCGGCAGTGTCAACCCGTGGTTCCGCGAGCGCTTCAAGGACCTCGGTGCGCCGGTGCTCTCCGGCCACATCCGCAAGCTCGTCCACGAGCTCAAGACGTTCATCGCCTAGAAAGGCCCCGAAAGATGTCCGACCTGTTGCGCGCCCCCGCCGAGATCAAGTACGCCGAGGAACTGGAGTGGCTGGAGTCCATCGACGACAACCCCAAGCCCTTCTCCTGGCGCCTGTCCCCGAAGATGGTCCGCCTGTTCATCCTCGGCTCCGAGCGTTCCGACGGCCTGGACCGGGAGATCTCGCAGAAGTGGTACGGCGACCGCAGTTTCGTCGAGCGCTCGATCGTCACCCTGGCCTCCGACCGCGGCCTGCTGCTCATCGGTGACCCCGGCACCGGCAAGAGCTGGCTCGCCGAGCTGCTGTCCGCCGCGATCTGCCGCAACTCCACCCTGGTGGTGCAGGGCACGGCCGGTACCACCGAGGACCACATCAAGTACTCCTGGAACGTGTCGATGGTCATCGCCAAGGGCCAGTCCCGCGAGTCGATGATCCCTTCGCCGATCATGACGGCGATGGAGGCCGGCGCGATCGGCCGGTTCGAGGAACTCACCCGCTCCACCAGCGACGTCCAGGACGCACTGATCTCGATCCTGTCCGAGAAGTACATCTCGGTCCCCGAACTGGACAGCGACAGCATCGTCTTCGCCAAGCCCGGATTCTCCGTCATCGCCACCGCCAACAGCCGCGACCGGGGCGTCAACGACCTGTCCTCGGCACTCAAGCGCCGCTTCAACTTCGTCCGCATCCCGGTGGTGACGAACAAGAAGAGCGAGGTCGAGATCGTCCGCTTCCGCACCGAGGAGCTGCTGCGCCGCCACCAGATCGACCTGGACGTGCCGCCGACACTGCTCGACGTGCTGCTGCAGAGTTTCGCCGACCTGCGGGCCTCCGCGGCCGCGGCGGGCAGCGACGACGAGAAGCTGGAGTCCGCACTGTCCACGGCCGAACAGATCGGTGTGCTCGAGGACGCGGTCCTGCACAGCAACTTCTTCGGCGAGGCCACCCTGACCGCGCGCACACTGGCGTCCTCGCTCGTCGGGTCCCTGGCCCGGCGCGAGCCCGAGGACCTGGCCATACTCAACAAGTACCTGCACGGCGTCGTCGAGCCGCGCAGCAAGGAGGAAGGCGGCTCCTGGCCGGAGTTCCTGGAGGGCGGCCGCGACGCGATCGCCACCCTGTCATGAGCGGTACACACCAGGGAACCTTCGAAGGGCTTCGCGCGCAACTGCAGGAGGCCGCCGCGGCGTTCGCCGACGGCCCCGACGCCCTGGAGGGCATCCTCCTCGGCATCGTCGACGACGTCGACCACGCGGTGCGCGAGCCGCTGGAGATCTTCCCCGTCTGCCACCACTCGCCCGCGTCGGCGACCGCGATGGCACGCCGCCTGCGCCAGAAGCAGCCCAAGGTCGTGTACCTGGAACTGTGCGAGGACATGGCGCCGCTGCTGACCGAGCTGCGCAACTGCAAGCTCCCGGTGGCGGTCCAGTCGTTCGCCGCCGAGATCGACGGCTTCCCCGCCGACTGGGCCCCGCTGTCGGTGGTCGCACCGATCACCGAGGCGTCGGCCGAGTACCAGGCGATCGCCTACGCACTCGACACCCCGGGCGTCGAACTCGTCCTCGTCGACCGTTCCTCGGACCACGTCTTCCAGTGGGACGTGCGCGGCACGCACACCGACGGGCCCGCCGACCAGGACGCGCCGCCCGCCGAGGAGGAGGCCGCGCTGCACGGCGACGCCGTCGGTGTGGAGATCGGCGATCTGCGGCCCCGCTTCGCCGAGCTGGAGGAACACCTGCTGCGCCACGGCAAGGTGCGGCACTGGTCGGAGTGGTGGCACCAGTACGTCGAGCTGCCGCTCGGCGACAGCGACCACGACACCTACCGTCAGGTGATGCTCCTGATCGGAAGCCTCTTCCGACGGCTGGCCCCCGGCGACCCGCACCGGGTACGGGTCGACGAGGACCGCGAACGCTACATGTGGACCAGGATGCGCGAACACCTGGCCGCGACCGGCGCCGACCCCGAGGACTGCCTCTATGTCTGCGGAGCGTTCCACGCGGCCAGCCGCGTCGCGGAGTTCGGCGTCCACGGCACCGACACCTTCGAGATCGCCCCGCCCAGCGCCACCAAGTGGCAGCACGGCCTGATCCCGTCCAGCCACGCGGCGATCGAGGCGCAGTTCGGCCTCGCCGCCGGCTCGGTGTCGATCGCCGCGACCGTCTGGGCGAAGAACCTCAAACGGACACGCGTGCAGCCCTACCGCCTGGAGGGACAGGCGGGGACGAAGAAGTCGAGGGCCAGGAAGACCGCGGCCGCGGCGGCCCCCGTACCGGCGCTCCCGCCCTCGGACAAGCTCACCGGCTTCCTCCAGCAGCCGCCCGTCCTGGACCGGCTGGACGAGGCCGAACTGCTCGGCTGGTCGGTGGAGATCGTGCGCGCCGCGCGCCGCAACGGCTACCTCTCCTCCACGGCCGACGCCATCGCGGTGTTCGAGTCGTCGATCCTGCTGGCCGGGATGCGCGACCGGGCCAGGCCCACGCCGTACGACTTCCAGGACGCGGCCGTCACCTGCATCGAGAAGGACACCGTGCCCGGCCGGCGCGACGTGCGTCGGCTCGTGGAGATCATGATGGGCGGTGACCGCGTCGGACAGGTCGGCTACGACGCGCTGCCGCCCCTGGCCCGCGACGTCCACGACCGGCTCGCACCCCTGAACCTGAAACTCCAGCAGTCGGGGGTACAACGGGCCCTGCTGGACATAGCCGCCCGGCCGGAGCTGGAACGCTGCTCCGACGTGCTGTGGATGCTGCGCACCCTGATGCCGCAGCAGGCCGTCCGGCCGATCATGGGCGAACGGAAGCTGGGGGAGCGGTCGATCCAGGAGTCGTGGGACCTGTCCCTCGGCACCCACCAGCGGGCACTCATCGAGCTCGGCTACGAGGGCGTCAGCATCGAGCAGGTCCTCGAACAGCGCCTGCGCCGCAAGGCGTACGACCGGCAGGCCACCGCGGCGACCGTCCTGGAAGCCGTCGAGGACGCGACGCTGTACCTGCGCAGCCGTCGCCTCGCGGACGAGCTGGGCACCCACGCGCTGGAGGTCCTGTCGGCCGAGCGCAGCGTCGACGGGGCACCGGAGGTACTGCGCCGGGTGCGGCGGCTGCTGGCGTACTACCGCACCAGCGAGCCGGTGCTGCCGCCCTGGATCGAGTCCTTCGTCAAGGCCGGTTACGCGCACTACTGCACCCTGCTGCCGACGGCGTTCACCGACGAGGACGCCACCGTCCGCCAGGTGGCGGCGATGCTGGGCTTCCTGTTCGGCATGGAGAGCCTGGCGCTGTCGCTGGGCTGCGACCGGGCACAGCTGGAACTGGCGGTCGCCCAGTCCCATCCGGAGGACTCGGCGAAGACGGCGCTGCTGTGGGCGGCCCAGACGCACCTCGGGAACCTCTCCCGGGCGGACCTGCGGGCGAGATGCGACGAACTGCTGGGCAACCCCCTGGTGGTTCCCTCCTATCCGCGCTACCTCAGCGGTTTCCTGCACGCGCTGGGGCCGGTGCCGGGTCTCACCGACTTCGTCGTGGAAGCGGTGTCGAACGCGTTCGCCCGGCTGCCGGACCCGGTGCTGCTGCCGTGGCTGCCCACCCTGATCACCACCCTGCGGTCGGGCTCCGAGCTGGCACCCCTGCTGATCCGTGAGGCCGGTCGGACCTTCCCCGGCAGGCTCGCGGCACTGGACGAGTGGGTACCGCCGTGGCTGGCACAGCCGGAACCGGCCGCGCGGCCGGTCCGGTCCACGGGCGGCGGCCGGGGCTGCGCGCTGCTGGCCGCCCACCCCGCGACGTGCGACGCGGTGGCGGACCTGCTGGGCTGCGAAGGGACGTGGCAGACGGCGGATCCCGGCCCCCCGGGTGCGGAACTGCTCGGCCGCCACCCGGAAACGGCCGAGGCTCTGGAGGCGCTGCTGGCCGGTGCGTGAGCCCGGCGGGTGAGTGCGCCCGCGACGGACGAAGTCGCCGAACGACGCCGGTGCGGTACGGGCGAGGGGGCCAGGCCCGTACCGCAGCGCGCGGTTCACGGCCCTGGCCGGACCTGCCGGTCACATCCGGTCAGGGCGCTGTGCGCGCATTCACCACGTCGGGGTGGAGCGGGCCGATCCACGCGGCGAAACGGTCCCACAGCTCGGCCTCGGTCGCCTCGACGACCTCATTGGGGTCCTCGACGGCCTCAAGACCGAAGTGGCGGCGCAGCCATGCCTGGAACCGCTCGTTGCCGGGACAGGGGTCGTAGTCCTCGTCCTCCTCCCGCTCGTCGAGGTACTCGACCTTCTCCCAGCTGCCCATGGGGGTCCAGCCGGAGGCCAGGACGCGGAAGAACTCCCGCAGGTCGCGGGCGACGAGGTTGATGCCGCCCTCGTCGCCCAGGAACACGACGGGCAGCGCGGCGAGATCGGGACGCTCGTCGAGCAGCCAGATCGCGTAGACCGAGCCGGAACCCGTGGCGAGCGCGAAGGTACGAAGACGGTCGGCGGTGCCGGGGTATCCGCCGTCGTCCTCGCCGAAGGCCTGCAATTCGAAGCCGGGGGCGTACCAACCGGGCACGCTCTCCTCGAACTCCTTGAGAAGGTTCAGCTCGGGAACTGGTGAGTACATGCCGCGACACTACCGCCGACGGAAGAACGTCCGGGGACACAATCCGATGGCAGTCCGCGCGCGCCCCGGCATACGGTCGGCCGCGTGGCCGACGAATGTTTCACGAATCCGCGGCTCGCCGCGATCTACGACGCGCTCGACCCCGATCGCAGCGACCTCGACGCGTATGTGCGCATGGCGGAGGAGTCCGGGGCGCGACGGGTGCTCGACATCGGGTGCGGGACGGGAGTGTTCGCGCTCCTGCTGGCCGACCGGGGCATCGAGGTCGTGGGCGTCGACCCGGCCGAGGCCTCCCTCGACGTGGCGCGGGGCAAACCCGGCAGCGAACGGGTGCGCTGGATCCACGGCGACGCGACGACGCTGCCGCCCCTTTCGACCGACCTCGCGACCATGACGGCGAACGTGGCCCAGGACGTCGTCGACCCGGAGGCGTGGCGGCAGACCCTGCGGGGAGCCCACGGGGCACTGCGACCCGGCGGCCTCCTCGTGTTCGAGACCCGGGACCCGGCCCGGCGCGTCTGGGAGGAGTGGAACCGCCAGGACTCGTACGGGGTCACGGGGATCCCGGGCGTCGGCGAGGTCGAGACGTGGGTCCAACTCCTCGACGTCAGCGGTCCGTTGGTGACGTTCCGCTGGACCTACGCGTTCGCGTCGGACGGGCGGGTGCTGACGTCGGACTCGACGTTGCGCTTCCGTGAGCGGCAGGAGGTCGAGGCCGATCTGGCCGCGCAGGGATACGTGGTGGAGGACGTGCGCGACGCTCCCGACCGGCCGGGCCGCGAGTTCGTCTTCCTCGCCCGGCGCCCCGGACCGGATCACGGGTGAGGGTGGGGGTGGGATTGTGTGACCGGTAAGGGAAAGGAACACATCCGATGAGGACGATGCGCCGGATCGCGCTGTACGCGGCGGTGCCGCTGGCCCTCCTGCTCGCGGCCGGCTACGGCTGGTACCGGACGAGCGACACCGGCAAACGATGGCGGTACGAGGACCGGCTCGCCACATACTGCGAGGGCCTGTTGCCGGTCGCCGAGTCCGCCGCGCTGACCTCGTACTCCACGGATGCCGGACTGTCCGGCGACCGCACGGGAGGCGGGGACGACAACCGCTGGAACGAGTGCCGGCTGGCGGACACCCGGTTGCTGGTCGCCCTGATCCCGCACGACGCCGTCCGCAACCGCAACCTGTCCGGCGACCCGCTCTCGTTGCTGAACGACCGGGGTTCCGACCGTCTGCCCGTCCCCGTCGGCGGCGGCTGGCAGGGCCACACCGACTTCCGCGACACCGGTGTCGTCCTCGACTGCACCGACCGGCCCGCCTCCCTCGTGGTGGCCGTGAGCGCCGACGAGTCGCACGAGAACGCCGCGGAGACCCGGCAGATCACCCGGCTGGCCACGGTCACCGCCGTCCGGGCCGCCGAGAAGTGGTCGTGCGGGGCCCCGCACGGCAACGGCGTGCCGCCCCTTCCCGTGCAGTCCGGCCACACCACACCCGGCAGGGCCACGGGCACCTGCGCCGGGGTGCCCGAGCCGGACGACGACTCCGTCGACTGGCTCCGTGAGACGAAAGCCCCCGGCACCGCCCTCCGGGAGACCTGTGCCCTCGGTGAGGCCAAGGCACGGGACGAGGAACCGTACTGGTTCGAAGCCTCGTTCGGCCCGTACGCGCAGCGGCTGCGCACCTCGGACGACGCACCCGACGGCTACCACCGCGACGCGGGTACCGACCTCCACCGTGCCTGGGCGAGCGCCGCGTGCGGCGACGGTCCGCGCGCACTCTTCGTCGTCAACGACACGGAATACGCCGCTCCGCCACGTGGCTGTCTCCGCACCGCACTGCGCGCCTTCGCCGAGAACACGGCGCGGCGCCACGGATGCACGGACCTGGAACTGCCCTCCTGACCCGCCGGTCGGCCACCGCCCCGCCGCTCCGGGCAGCTTCCGTCGCCGCGGGTTTCATCCCTTGGTCGGCCGTCCGCAGACTTTCGGCCGATCCGTGTCACCGGCCCCGCCGAGCAGACTGACGGCGATACACGGACCGCCCACCGAAAGGGAGCAACAGTGCATCGCAGCGAACACGGCCGAGGCATCAGCCGCAACCGGTTCCTGGCCGGGGCGGGGGCGATCGGGGCCGCCGCGGCGACCGGGAACCTCCTGGCCGGCGCACCCGCCCGAGCGACGGCACCGGCCGACCGGGACAGGAAGCACGACGGCGGGCGCGGCCTGCTGCACCGGGGAGTGTGCTACACGGTCGGCGCGGGCGAGACACCGGCCACCGCGTGGAGCACCGCCCGCATGCGCGCGGACGTCCGCGCCGTCGCCGAGGACCTGCACGCCACATCGATCGAGGTGACGGGTGACGGCGTCGAACGGCTCAACGCCACCGCGTCGGAGGCCGCCGAACAGGGGCTGCACATCTGGCTCCAGCCGACCCTGGGCGACCGGCCCGCCCACGAGATCCTCGACCACCTCGCCGAGACGGGCCGTCACCTGGAGCGGCTGCGCAGGCAGGGAGCCCGTGCGGACCTGAGCGTGGGATGCGAGTTCTGGCTGTTCGTGCCGGGCATCGTCCCCGGCGACAACGCGCAGGAACGCATCCGCAACCTCATGGCCGGCACCTACGATCCCGAACGGATGATGCGTCGCCTGGACGCGTTCACCCGGCGGGCGGCGGCGGTCGGCCGCTCGGTCTTCGGCGGCAGCCTGTCGTACGCCGCCGCGCAGGACGACGAGGTCGACTGGAACCTGTTCGACATCATGGGCATCGACTACTACTCGTACTACCCGAACCGCACGGATCACTTCCGTGAACTGCGGAAGTACCTGCGCCTGGGAAAGCCGCTGGCGATCACGGAGTTCGGCACGTGCGCGTACGCGGGGGCGCCCCGGGCGGGCGGGATGGGCTGGGACGTGGTCGACTACACCGCGCAACCACCGCGGATCAAGGGCGATCTGGTGCGCAGCGAACGCACCCAGGCCGCGTACCTCACCGAACTCCTCGGAATCTTCGAGTCGTTGGGCCTCTACGCGGCAATGGCCTTCGAGTTCGTCACCGCCGACGCCCCGTACTCCACCGACCCCCATCACGACCTGGACATGGCGAGCTACGCGATCGTCAAACCCGTCAAGGACCGGTTCGACGACCCGGAATCCGACTGGCACTGGGAACCCAAGCAGGCGTTTCACGCACTGGCCCGGTGCTACGGCCGGGCACGGCGTCGCTGACCGCCGCCGACGCGGGACGGAAGAAGCACCGGTGCGGGCCGGACCGTACGGAGACCCGGCACGCCCCACCGCCCCGCCTCGTACGGGACCGGCCGGGTGGGTCAGTGCTCCCGGTCGTCATGGTGACGTTTCAGCCGGCCAGGTGAGCGCCTTCAGGGTTCCGGCAGAACCGGCGATCCCGCTCGGCCAACTGTGCCCGCGGACCGGCTGAGCGCAGGACGACGTCCAGGGCCCGGTCGGGGTCCGCGGCATAGCAATTGCTGAACCACGCCATGTTCGCCTCGACCACCGCCCACTGATCGGCGGCACCGTGCCCAGGTGGGGCCAGGAGCCCGATGTCCACCACCACCGCGCTGGGCAGGCCATCGCCGCACGCGGCCAGGAGATCGTCCGCGAACTCCAGGACGGCGTTCTCATGGCGGTGCCCGTCCAGCCGCTCGGCGTCGAGACGGCCGAAAGTGGCGTACTGCGAACCCGTGCGGACCTCGCCGTCCAGGAGGTACAGGCGAAACTCCGCTGCCCAGGTCACCACGTCGCTGATCTGCACCGGCATGTCCGGTGGCAGCTCCGGCCCCGTCGGAAGACAACTACCGTCGGTGCAGACGGCGGCCGGGAAACTCTTGTCACTCGGCGGCTTGACGAACGCGGGCCGGGACAGACGGCGCGCCTCGCCCAGGGTCGCCATGGCGATGCGCCGCCCGGTGTACTCGGGGGGCAACGCGGCCAGCCAGTCGTCAGACGGCTCCAGGAGCGCGACCCCGAGGGAGTCCACGACACGTGCCGCGAAAACGGGGCCGCCGTAATAGTGGCCACCACGCCTCCCCGGCGCGGTGCCCGCATCGCCCCGGGCGGGAAGTACTTCTACATCCATCCCCCGTCGACGTGCCGATGCCGAGAGCAGCTCGCATGTCGTGGTGTATTGCGGTGCCAACGCCAGGAAACCTTGCTTCGTCACAATCCCTGACGATGCCACCGATCCGGCCGAACAGTCCACGGCATGCGGGCCCGTACCGAGGGCCCGCACCCCGGGGCCGACCGGCCGACGGCAGCGAGGACGGGCGGGGCGTGCGTCTGCCCGGGTTGCCGGGCACCCTGCCGGAGCCGTTCTCCGAGGCGTGGCGGCTGCTGCGCCGGGGAGAGGGTTTTCTTTCTCTCCCGGCGCCGTCGGCGTCACGGCGCCCAAAAAATTGGGAACACGCTGCCGGACGGAAAGGTAAGGTGCCCGGCATGCATCTCTACCAGATCTACGGCTGACGCGGACGGGGCAACGCCCCGCTGCCGTCCGGCACATCCATGTGCGCCCCGGCCAGGACTTTCTCCTGCAGCCGCGGAGCACCGATGCGCCGTGTCCTTTTCGCCGTAGACCTGAAACGAGTGATTCTCCATGTCCCGTCGCCGCGCCCATGTCGCGATGATCGGTATCCCCGCCGTCAGCCACGTCCTGCCCAGCATCCACGTCATCCGTGAACTGGTGGCCCGCGGCCACCGGGTGACCTACGCCAACGACCCCGTCATGGCCGAACGGATCGAGGCCACCGGCGCCGAGTTCGTCCCCTGCACCTCCACGCTCCCGGTCGCCGACAACAACTGGCCGGACGACCCCATCGCCGCGATGGACCTCTTCCTCGACAACGCCGTCCAGTCCCTCGGCCGGCTGCGCGCCGCCTACGACCACGACCCCGCGGACCTCTATCTGTACGACATCGGTGCCTACGCCGCGCGTGCCCTCGCCGAGATCCAGGGCCGCCCCCTGATGCAGCTGTCCCCGACGTTCGTGGCCTGGCAGGGCTACGAGCAGGAGATCGGCACGGCCCAGTGGCAGCTGCCGGGCGCCGAGGCGTACCGGGCGAAGTTCGCGCGGTGGCTCACCGACTGCGGGGCGTCCACCACCGATGTGGACACCTTCTCCGGCAGGCCCTCGCGGGCCCTGGCCCTGATTCCCCGCGCGATGCAGCCGCACGCCGACCGGGTCGACACCGACACGGTGACGTTCGTCGGACAGTGCCCCGGCCCGCGCGAGGGCGAGGAGACCTGGACCCGTCCCGCCGGGGCCGAGAAGGTCCTGCTGATCTCCCTGGGCTCGGCGTACACCCGTCGGCCGGAGTTCTACCGCCGGTGCCTGGCGGCCTACGGCGACCTGCCCGGCTGGCACGTGGTGCTCCAGATCGGGAAGTACACCGACCCGGAGGAACTCGGCGACATCCCGTCCAACGTCGAAGTCCACTCCTGGGTGCCCCAGCCGGCGATTCTGGAACAGGCCGACGCCTTCGTCACCCATGCGGGCATGGGCAGCAGCAGTGAAGGGCTGATGGCCGGTGTGCCGATGATCGCCGTTCCGCAGGGCGCCGAACAGTTCTTCAACGCAGACCGGCTCGTGGAACTCGGGGTGGCACGCCGCATCGACACCGGGGAGGCCACCGCACAGGCGCTGCGCACCGCGCTGAACGACCTGGTCACCGACCCGGAGGTGCGTCGCCGTTCGGCCGGGCTCCGGTCCGCGGCGCGCGCCGAGGGCGGCACCACCCGGGCCGCCGACCTCATCGAGGACATGCTGGGCTGACCCCACCCGCCCCGCCCCGGGCCGGGGTGGTGAACCGGCGCCCGGCCGTTCACCACCCCTTCCGGCGGGATCAGCCCTGCGGCAGGTCCGGCAGCGCCCTGCGCAGCCGGTCGAGGAGCGACCGGGCGGCAGGACCCGCCGGTCCGGGCGCCCGCCAGGCGAGAGCGACCCGGCCGCGCAGCTCGGGCCGGACGATCCGCAGCATGCGCAGCGGCCCGTCGACCGGCTCCTCGCCGGCCGGCAGCACGGCGACCCCGAGGCCCCGGGCGGCGAGCTGCGCGAGCACGTACGGGGAAGCCGCCTCGAAGGAGACCCGGGGCCTGAACCCGGCCCGGGAACAGGCGTGTTCGACCACCGCGCGCACCCCGGTGCCACGCGGCAGACAGATCAGCGGCCGGTCCCGCAGTTCGGCCAACGGGACCTCGGTGCGGTCGCCGCGGGCGAGGAGCGGGTCGCCGGGGGCGACGGCGGCGACCAGCGCCTCGTCGATCACGGTCTGGAAGGAGAGCCCGGCCGAGGGCTCCTCCTCGGTCTGCCCGAGGAGGGCGATGTCCAGCTCCCCGGCCAGGAGCGAGGCCCGCATCCGCTCCGAGGTGGCCTCGCTGAGCGCTATCTCCACCTCGGGGTGGGCGTCGTGGAAGTCGGCGAACAGCGAGGCCACGTCGAAGGAGTGACCGACGGCGCCGGAGACCAGCCCGATCGCGACCCGGCCGCGCAGCAGCCCGCCGAACTCGTCCGCCGTCTGCCGCACCCCTTCCACGGCGGCCAACGCGGCCCGCGCGTACGGCAGTACGGCCCGGCCCACCTCGGTCGGTGCCACCGACCGGCCGGAGCGGTCGAGCAGCGGCTGCCCCAACTCCCGTTCCAGTCGGCGGATCTGGGAGCTCAGCCCGGGTTGGGCGAGATGCAGCCGGGCGGCGGCACGGGTGAAGCCGGCCTCCTCCACGACGGCGACGAAGTACTGGAGCTGCCGAAGTTCCATAACCAATGATTCTAGATCGAAGCACAACCATGTATTGGACTTATGGAAGGGGCCTCCGCACCCTTGAACACATGGGGAAGACGACCGGACGCACGGGCAATGGGACCGACATCAGGGCCATGATCGCGGCGGAACGCCGGGAACTGGCGGACCTGCTCGACGGCCTGCGGGCCGACCAGTGGGACGAACCGAGCCTCTGCGCGGGATGGCGGGTGCGTGAGGTCGCGGCCCACATGTCGATGGGATTCCGGTACTCGCTGCCGGCGACCGTCGCCGAACTCGTGAAGGCGCGCGGCCTTCACCGGATGACCGACCGGGTCGCCCGCCGGGACGCGCGCGCCCACTCCACCGCCGAACTCGCCGTGTTCCTGCGGGACAACGCACACCATCCGTGGAGGCCGCCGGTCGGCGGGCTCGCGGCGGCGCTCGGCCACGACGTGGTGCACGGACTGGACATCACCGTCGCCCTCGGTGTCGACCGGCGCGTCCCCGAGGACCGGCTGCGCGTCCTGCTCGACAGCACCCGGCCCCGGAACCTCACGTTCTTCGGCGCGGACATCGACGGGGTGCGGCTGTGCGCCGACGACCTGAACTGGTCCTTCGGCACCGGCACACCCGTGTACGGCGCGGCCCAGGACCTCCTGCTGGTCACGTTCGGCCGCAAGCTCCCGGCCGGCCGGCTGCGGGGTGTGCAGGGCGGCCGTTTCACCGGGGCCTGACCGAAGCCGGCGGTTCCGACCGAGGTCCGCGGGTTCCGACCGAGGCCCGCTCCACCGGAGTCCGGTCGCGGTGACTCTTCCGGAGCCGGGGCCTCCGGCCGCAGTGACCTTTTCGGACCCGGGGCCCCGCGTCCGGCCGTTTCCCGAGCCCGACCTTGCACGCGGCAACGGTGTCCGGCGGCCGGGCATCCGGCTCAGCCCAGGAAATCCGCGACGGCCGCCACGAACCGGTCGGCGTCGTCGAGCCAGGGGAAGTGTCCCGCCCCCGGCTGCACCACGAGCGAGGCGTCGGGGAACAGCCCCGCGAACTCGGCCGCCGACCGGGGCGGACTGTTCAGGTCGAACTCACCGGTGAGCAGCAGGACCGGCGCATCGAAGGCGGCGAGCGCCGCACGGGTGGCCTCCGGATCGAACGCGCCGTCGCTCGCGAAGCGGGCGACGGCCTCCTCGTTGTCCGGCCGGCCGTCCGCGTGGTGGCGCCGTGCCACCGCGTCCCAACGACCGTAGAGGAAAGGGGCGACGGCCTCCCGGTCACTGCCCGTTCCCCCGGCTATCGCCTCCAGGGCCGCGAACGCCGGGGGGAACCACGGCTCCTCCCTCCGTGCCAGCGCCGCCTCGCGCCGCATCTCCCCGGTCACCGTCAGGCCGACGGCCCGGGTGCTGGGGCCGATCAGGGCCAGCCCGCCGACCCTGTCCGGGTGCTCGGCGGCGTACCGCACCGCGATGTTCGTGCCGGCGGAGTGGCCGAGCAGATCCATCCGCGCGAGACCGAGGTGGTCGCGCAGGGCCTCGATGTCGTCGACCAGGCGGTCGCAGCGGTAGGAGGAGGCGTCGTCGGGAATCGCGGACCGGCCCGTTCCGCGCAGATCGGGGACGATCAGCCGACGGTGCGCGGCCAGGCCGCCCAGGTCGCCGAGGTAGCGGGAGTCGGCGGGGCCTCCCGGAACGCAGACGACCGGGGCGCCGTCGCCGTGCACACGGTAGGCGAGCCGGGTTCCGTCAGGTGCGGAGAAAGTGGGCATGGCGCGAAGCCTGCCACTCATAACCAGGTTGTACAACCAGGTTATGGAAAGTCGCTCGGGGTGTATAACCGAGCTGTGGCAGTCGAAGAGGACACCCCCCGGCGGCTCGGGGAACTGACCGAGGAACAGGCCGGACGCATGCTCGCCGACATGAACGAGGTCATTCGTGCGGGGGAGGAGATGCGGAAGCTGCGGGCCGAGATGATCCAACTGTTCGTCGGCCTCGGCTGGACCCAGGACAGGATCGCCCGGCTCGCCGGCATGAGCCAGCCCGCCGTGTCCAAACAGGTGGCGCGGGGCGGGACGGGCGAACCGCCGCCCATGACGGAACTCTCCCTCGACCAGCGCGACGCGCCCTGGCTCGAGGGCCGATTGTGGGGCCTGGCCGAGGAGATCTCCGAGGCCTTCCCCGACACCGCCCGCTGTACGCGCTGCGTGAACGCCCTGGCCCGGGGGCGGAAACGCTTCACCCCCCGGAACGTCGACGAACTGCGGCGCCTGGTCGAGGAGGACCTCGGAGCACACCGGGAGCAGTTGCCCGGCAGCTACCGGGAGGCGTACGACCGGATCAGCCGTGGCCTCGACGTGCCCGCCGAGACCACCGCCACCGCGTCGGCGTCCGTGCGCCGCACCCTCGCCCACCGGCTCCAGCGCGACCGGCTCGGGGCGGGCACCCGGACGTCCGCCCCCGGCCGGACGTCGCACGACGACTGACGGCACCCGGCCCGGGGCCGCGCTCCCGGACCCGTCCGCCCCGCGAACGGAAGCCCGGTGGCCCCGGCCCCGTCCCATCTCTTCCTCGTCCCGTCCCGTTCCTGTCCCGTCCGGGACGCGTCCGGGACGCCCGTCCCCTGTTCCCCCGTGTCACCGCCGCTCCCAGGATCGATTCCGACAGCAACGCTTCGACCCGAAGGAGAGACATGCGTACTCGACTCGTGCTTGCCGGCGCTGTGATGGGAGCCGCCCTGCTGACGGGCGCCACCTCCGCCACCGTCCAGGCGGCACCCGTTCCCTCCGGCACGAACACCACGTCCGTCGCACCGATCGCCGACTCGTGGATCTACGTCGGCACCTACAGCACCCACCAGGCGTGCTACAACGACGGCGTGAATTCCGCCTACTCCCAGTGGGACTGCAAGCAGTCCAGCAGCGGCAAGTGGCAGCTCTGGGTGAACGACGAGTCCTGAGCCCGGCGCTCTTCGGGCATGTGCCCCGCCGAGGCGGGTCCCGGGGCGCCCACGCGCCCCGGGACCCGTCCGGACCCCTTCTGTAAGGTGCGTCGCGTGAGTGACATCTACGAGCTGGTGGTCACGGTCGACCTGCGGGACGAGCTCTCCGAGCAGGAAATCGCCGAACTGCGCTGGCACCTGGGAACCGGGCCGCAACCCGGGCAACTGTCCATCGTGACCGCGTCTCCTGCCGTGGTCCGGGACGAGTCGGGGGAGTCGGTCGTCGAGGGCGAGCCGTATCCGCTGCTGGCGAGGACCGGCGACACCTGGCGGGTGGGCGGTGCGTACTGCTCGGCGCTCGCCGTGCGGGGCGAGCCGCCCCGGAAGGGCTGGGCGCTGACCTCCCGCCAGGAGATCCACCCGGACGAATTCGAGGAGGTCGGCGAGCTCCTCGAATGGCTCGCCGCCCGCGCGCACGACATCCACCGGGTCCCGGACGGCACGACGGTCCGGATGGGATATCTGAGGTTCTACGAGGACCTGACGCCGGACGTGCTCGAAGTGAAGGACGGCCGGGTCGTCTGGCCGACGTGACCCCTGCCCTGCGGGGCGGGTGAGCGGGCCGACGGGCCGTCAGCAACCCATGGCCAAGCCCCTGTTCACCGTCGTGAACACGCCGGGCCCCGCGCGCTTCCCCGCCGGCACCGACACCACCACCGGCCGATCGGGCCCCGGCCGCGCCCCCTTCACCGCAGGAGCAGCACAGTGCACCGACTCGCCCACGCCGACATCGAGGCCGCCACCGGCCGGACGGCGGATCACGTCCGCCCCGTCACCGTGACCCGGGCCGAGCCGGCGGAGACCGTCCGTACCGTCCACCGCAGCACCCCGGGCGACGGCGGGGCCGAGCCCTGCGAGGTGTGGCCGGCACTGGAATTCATGCAGCACACCGGTTCGTTCAAGGCGCGCGGCGCCCGGAACTTCATCCAGGCCCACCGCGACTCCGGCACCCTCCCGGGCGTCGGGGTGACGATCGCCTCCGGCGGGAACGCCGGACTCGCCTGTGCCTGGGCCGCCCGGCAGCAAGGAGTGCGCGCGACCGTGTTCCTGCCCACCACCGTCCCGCAGGTGAAGATCGCCGGGCTCCGTTCGTACGGCGCCGACGTGCGCCTGGTCGGGACCCAGTACGCCGAGGCCCCGGCCGCCTGCGAGGAGTTCGCCGCCGGGACCGGCGCGCTCGCCGCCCACGCCTACGACCACCCGCTGACCGCGGCCGGGGCGGCCACCCTGCTGGAGGAGATCCACCGGCAGGTTCCCGGCCTGGACACCGTGGTGGTCGCGGTCGGTGGAGGCGGCCTGTTCGCCGGTGTGGCCACCGCGGCCCGGCACCACGGCATCCGCACGGTCGCCGTCGAGCCGGAGAACTGCCGCGCGCTGAACGCCGCCCTCGAAGCCGGCCGCCCGGTCGACGTCTCCGTGGACTCGGTCGCCTCCGACTCCCTCGGCGCCCGCCGCGCCTCCGCCATGGCCCTGCCCGCCGCCCAGCAGTACGACGTGCGTTCCGTGCCGGCGCCGGACGACGAGATCGTCCGCGCCCGCCGGGCCCTGTGGGACCGCCGCCGCCTCGTCGTCGAACCCGGCGCCGCGACCGCCCTCGCCGCACACACCACCCCGCCCACCGGCCCGGACCGCGGCTACCGGCCCCGTGCCGGGAGCGGATCGCCGTCGTCCTGTGCGGGGCGAACACCGACCCCGGCGACCTGGTCGAGGACCGGCCGGGGGCCTGAACGGCATTCCGGGCGACAGCGGCAGGCCGCCGCTGTCGCCCGCTCCACGTGCCTGCGCCCGGCGGTCAGGCGGAGTAGCCCTTCGGGGGTATCAGGGTGGCGAGCTGGTCGAAGGAGAGCCAGTAGATCTGGTTGCCGCCGAAGGAGGCCGGGTCGGCGATGAGAACGGTACGGTTCGCGTCGTCGTACCCGATGACCGTGAAGTAGTGGTAGATCGTCTGGTCCGACGGGTAGCCGGGCGGCTGGTTGCCGGGCGGGGCGACGATGTTCGTCACCAGCGGGTAGTTGTTGTCGATGTCCAGGACGACGTCCCTCCACAACAGGTCCCTCTGGGCCTGGGTGGGCGGATCGTTCGGCATCTCCTTGGTCTCGTACCAGCCGGTGCCGAGGTTCGCGTTGAGGACGCCCGTGACCTGGCTGATGTGATCGGTGCCCGCCTCGGTCGTGCCGAGCTGCCAGGCCAGGTCCGCCTGGCTGGGCGGGGCGATGCGTGCCGACAGTGCGATACGGGTCGCGGCGGGACCGCACCAGTAACCCGTCTGCTGCACCTGGTAGTCGATCTGCAGTGTGTGCGCGCTCGCGGTCTTCACACCGCCGACCCGCAGACGGGTGCCCGGCCTGTTGTGTCCGCCGAGGACGGCGGTTCCGGCCTTCGAACCGTGGGCGAGCACCGACACCGGGCCGGGGCGGGCGGGTTCCGCCTGGGCCGCGGCCGGGGTGACGAGCGCGCCGAGGGCGGCCACGACGACTGCCGCGGAAAGGAATCTCCTGTGCATACGGGCTCCTGGGGTGAGGGGTCGGGAGAAAGGCGGGCACGGCCCGGCGGGCGAGTGCGGCCCGAAGGACGGGCGAGCGGGCCGGGGTTCGTGCGGTGGTGCGTGTGCGGGACGGCCGCGGCCCGGAGTGCGTGCGCGGTGCACGGCGGACGAGGGACGGCGCGGCCGGCGCGGGATCAGGGGATCGGGGGAACGGTGGGGCTCTCCCGGGCGAGCAGGTCCCGGGCGAATGGTTCCCACTGCGCGTAGCGGTCGGGGTACGCCGAGACCTGTACGGCCTGGCAGACCTCGCCCGGCGGCATCGTCTGCCAGCCGTCGATCTGGATCAGTCCGGGATTGCTGCCGAAGGGGGCCACACCGTAGAAGGACTTCGACGACGTGGCGACGTCGGTGATCTGCTCGGGGGTCCCCCAGCCGGTGCTGGGACGCTGCTGGAAGATGCCCAGGGAGTCATGGTCCACGGGGACCAGGTAGTTGACGAACTTCGACTCCTGCATGGCCGTCATCAGCGCGATGACCTGGCCCTGTTCGGGAATTTCCGCTCCCTTGCCGACACCGATGACGGTGCGCGCGTTGGCGAGTTCTTCGGGTCCGAGATCGGCCGCGGTACGGAAAGTGCGGAGCAACTCGGCGTCGGAGGCGTGGTGCAGGGCGCCGGCGGTCGCGCCGTCGACCCGCCCGGTCGTGGGCAGGCCGTGACGCTCCTGGAACCACGCCACGCCGTGTCCCGGGCCGGCTTCTCCGGCTTCGGCGGCCGGGGTGCGGGACGAGGACGCCTGGGCCGTGCCGGGTGCGGCGAACAGCGTGCCGGCGACGGCGAGCGACGCGGCCGCGGCCGCGGTGCGGGCGAGGGCAGTGCGTAATGCCACTGCTTCATCTCCTTCGTGCGGGTCGTCACCCCGCCCGTCCGCCTCGTGCACGGGTCGTGTCGCTCCGTGGCCCTGCTGCCGCGCGCGTCGCGCGGCACGCCCGTTCCGGCCCGGGGCCCGAGGGAGCGCTCTGGGCGCGTCGCCGGGAAACCGGGCCGAGGGCGGACGGTGGTGACAGGGCGTGGGGGAGAGGCGGCGGGGGAGGGACTGTGGGGGGTGGGGGTGTGCGCGCGACAGCCCCCACAGCATCCTTGCGTGGTCATGACAGACGCAAGGTCCGAAAGGCCAGGCTTACCGCCTGGCGTCGGGCGGTGTCGGCCATCCCTCTGGGCGGGGGGCCTCCCCCCGCTCGCAACTGCGCAGCAGTGCACGCCCTTCCGCGGTCGCGACGTGCAACGACCGCCCGTCCCTGCGGGTCGTGGTCACCAGGCCGGCCGCGCGCAGCACCTTCATGTGCTGGCTGATCGCCGGGTGCGTCACCCCGAGGAGCCGGGCCAGGCCGACGGTGGAGGAGCCGGTGCGAACCGCCTGGAGGACCGCGGCGCGCGTGTGCCCGAGCAGCGCCCCCAGCGCGCCGCCGGTCCGTTCCGGGGGCGTGGGCCGGGCCCAGTTGGTCGCGTGGTCGATCGGGTACACCAGGACGGGGGGAAGTTCGCCGTCGGCGAGCGTGACGGGCGTGGGCCAGCAGAAGAACGAGGGCTGCAGGGTGAGCCCGCGGCCGTCGAGGTGGAGGTGGTGGTCCACGGGGTAGTCGGCCTCCAGCACCGGGGGCCGCCAGCGGAGCCGCGGTCCGAGAGCGGTCAGCAGTCCTTCCGTCCCGCCGTCCAGGAGGCTGTGCAGGCGGGCGATGCGGTCGGCGTCGACGTGGGCGTGGATGCGCGGCCAGAACGGTGCCAGTGCTTCCTGGTGGTACGTGCGCAGGGCGTGCCCCAGTCGCAGGAGGGTGTCACCGTCCCCGCCCGCCAGCGCGTCTGTCCAGCCCGGGAGGCGACGCGAGGCGGCCACCCGCGCCAGGTCCCTGCGCAGCCGCGGGCCGGGGGTGTGCACCAGGGTGTCGACCGCCGTCTGGAACGTCTCGCCGCCGCGGGTGGGGGTGAGGAAGTCCGGGGAGCAGCCGTGGGGCGGCAGCAGCGGTGACAGGAACCTGCAACTGTCCGGGAGGCGCGGCCGCACCCATCGGCGCCATTCGCCGAACACTCCTTCCCCGTCGCGCCGTTGGAGGGTCTGCACGCTGTTGCTGATCTCCCACAGATGGTCCGGACCCGAGGCGACGCGCACCCGCCCCAGGTCCTCGGACGTGAAGTACACCCGCAGCACGGCCAGTCGACCCCCGTTGCCCGACTCCATGGACGAACCCCGTACCGACACGGAGCAGAGCCCCAGCCGATCCCCGCACGGCGACTCCTGTCAAGATGCTCGGCCGACTCGCGCCCCGGCCCGCACTCCGGTCAGCGCCCCGTCCCGCGACCGCCCTTTCCCGGCTCGGCGCGACGGCGTGGGGGTGCTGCCGGAGCCACGGGAACCGGCCCGGGACGGAGACCCGGGCCACACTGCGTCGACGTGGCCGCGGCGCCGTGGCCGGCCGGGGCGAGCAGGACCTCGTGCTGTCCGTACTGTCGGAGGGCCTCGCGGCCGAGTGCTGGTTCCAGCGGTACGACGCGCTGCGGACGATCGCCCGCATGGGCACCGGGGCGGCCGGGCTGCTGCCCGGCCTGCGCGGACTCCGGCAGTCGCCCGAGGAGAACGGCGGCCGGGTCGCGGGCACCCCCGCGGTGGCGCCGTGGCGGGCGGGCAGGGACCCGGAGGAGTCCCTGCCCGCGCTGCTGCATGCCTGGTCGGAACACCGGGACAACCGCCCCGGGGCGGCCGGGGCGTGGGCGCCGATGGGACCTGTGGCCGCTGCCGCCGTCCCGCTGCTCCGCCAGGAGCTCGCCGCTGCCCTCCGCCCCGGCCGGGCACGGGTGGGATAGCGGACCGGAGCACCGGGGAAGGGAGCCGAGCCCACGAAGGGGCCGGAGTGTCACCGGACCACCGCCCGTGAACCGATCCTCACGCGAGGAGGGCGTGATCGCACAGGGAGACACGACTCCGGCGGCGTACTTCTGCCACGACGGGGGAAAAACCCTTCTACGAGAGGTCGCCAGAACCTCGTGACCAGCACGAGCGACGCGTGTGGGCACCTCCTCGTACGCCACCTCCCGGGAGCCGTGCACCGCGGCGACGGACCGGCCCCCCGGAGGGACCCGAGGGTCCTGCCCGCCCGTGGAGAGCCGCTCCTCGCAGGAGTACTCCGATGACCACCACACTCAAGATCACGTCTTTGCCCCCCGCACGCCGTGACCACCTCCTGAGCCTTGCCGAGGACGTCCACTTCCCCGCGGCACGGCGGCTCTTCGAGGAACACACCGTCGCCGACCGCTTCTGGATCCTGAGGACCGGCGCGGTGACCCTCGACTCCCAGCTGCCCCACCGGCGCCGCGCGGAGATCGAGACCCTGGGACCGGGCGACCTGGTCGGGCTGTCCTGGCTCTTCCCGCCCTACGAGTGGGAACTGGGCGCCGAGACGCTGAGCCCCGTCCGGGCCCACGAATTCGACGCGGCCCAAGTGCGGGCGCTGTGCCGGGCGGACCCCGAGTTCGGATTCGAGATCAGCCAATGGGTCGGCATGGTGCTCACTCGACGGCTGCACGCGACCCGCGGCAGGCTGCTCGACCTCTACGAATCCGCCGCACGGGCCTGACCCGCCCACGGGGCCGCCGCTGTCCGCGGGGGCGGCCCCGTCCGTATCGCTCGCCGGTCCATCGGACCACGGAGTCCGGAAGACCGGCGCGGCTCGCGCCTGCCCGGCCGCGGGCGGCCGGGCAGGGCGGACGCCTGGCCGGTGCGGGCGATGTGAGTACGCTGGATGAGGTGGCTGCCGTCAAACGCCGGACACGGTGAAGAGGGCGCCGTCGGAGTCGCGGATGACACAGGCGTCCTCCGGGGCACCGGTGAGTGAGGGAACCGGTGATGATTCGCCCCCGGCCGCGACGGCGGCCGCTGCGGCCCGTCCGCGGTCCTGGACACGGAAGTCCACGTTCCACCGGGGCCGGACCTTCGGGTCGGGAGCGTCCTCGACGCCTCCGCCGCGCAGGGTGGCGACGGTACGTCCCGCGGCCTGCACGACGATGTGGTCCTGGGCGTAGTCGACCGTGCAGCCGCCGGGCGGCCGGGCCCAGTCGAAGACCTCCGCGTAGAAGATGGCGGCGTCGAACGCGTCGCGGGTCCGCAGGTCCAGCCGGACCGGGGCGCCGTACGGGCCCACCGGCCAGGACAGGGCCGGGCCTTCCCAGAACCCGAACACAGCCCCGTCGCGGTCGGCGGCGATCCCGGCCCGACCCTCGCCCAGGGGAAGGGGCCCCACGGCGAGCGTGGCGCCGCGCTCGCTGATCCGGCCCGCCGTCTCGTCCGCGTCCTTGACAGCGAAGTACGGGGTCCAGACGGGCGGATGGCCCTCGCCCGGACAGCACCCGATCCCTGCGACCGGCTCGTCCTGCGACAGAGCCACCGAGAAGTCGTCACCCAGGGCGCTCTCCCTGAACTTCCACCCCAGAACGGCGGCGTAGAAGGCCTGCGTCGCACTCAGGTCCCGCGTCAGCAGGTTCACCCAGCAGGGCGCGCCGGTCACCGGCATGATCTTGTCGAAGGCCGTCATTCGGAACTCCTTCGGATGCGCGGACGGGACAGCCACCGGGCGACGGGACGGCCACCGGGCGGCGGGGCAACGGGGACAGTCGCCGGGCGCACCGGGCGGCGGGGCGGCCTGCGGCCGTCCCGGACCGCCGACGCCGCACCGCGCGCGTGTGCCCGCATGCCGTCGGGTACGGACGCACCGCCCCGGCGACCGGGCCCTCACCGGCCTGTGACCGGCCGGCTCGCGATGCGTCCCGGTGCGGGGCCCGCAGACCGGGCCTCGCCCCGCGCACACGGCTCTTCCGCGGTGCGACGGCGGGCCGGGAACTCCGCGGCCACGTCGTGTCGCACCGGGCCGGGCCCATGTCCCCACCCTGGCGCCGATCGCACTCCACCGCACATCAACGCCGCGACGCCCGCGCCCGATCCCGCACCACCCGGACGGTCTTCGGCCGCCCGTGCCCGCTCCGGCTTTGGAACGTCGTGGGCGATCCGGCCCGACCGCCCGCGGGAGAGGACAATGGAAGTGAGGAAACGCCGCCGGGCCGCGGAGGACCGCACTCCCGCCGCTTCCACGAAGGCCCTCCCCGCGCGGCTGCGCCTCCCCGGCCGCACTGCCGCGGGACCGGCCCTGTCCGGACCGGTCCGTGCCCGGCACAGCGGCGCGACGACGAGGGAGAGGACATGGCACGGGTGGTGGTCGAAGGCACCGACATCGTCGTGCGCCTGTCCTGGTGGGAGAAGGCGATGGCACGCCACCGCGATGTGCGCGTCCCGGTCACGGCACTGCTCCGGCCCCGGGTCGAGCCCGACTGGTGGCGTGCGCTGCGCGGCGAGCGCGGCCGGGGGACCTGGATACCCGGGCTGCTGTACACGGGTGTCCGCCCTATTCGGGAGGGGCGGGACTTCGTGTCGATACGGGAGGGCAGACCGGTGCTGTGCGTGGAACTGCGCCGGGGCGCACCGTACAGCCGGCTGGCGGTCTTCGTCCCCGATCCCGAGGAGGCGATGCGGGTTCTGCTGCCGCTGGCCCCGCGGGACCGGCTGGGGAGGTGAAGCGGACGGACCACTCTCCCGACAGCCGACCCGGGCCCCTCCGCGAAGGACGCCGGGCCCGGGAAGGACAACGGACGATGAAGGGAGGCAACCATGGTGCGGGCAGTGGGCATCGACCTGGGAACGACGAACTCCGTGGTGTCCGTGCTGGAGGCGGGCGAGCCGACGGTGGTCGCGAACACCGAGGGTGCGCGGACCACACCGTCGGTGGTGGCCTTCGCCAAGAGGGGCGAGGTGCTGGTCGGCGAGGTCGCCAAACGACAGGCGGTGACCAACGTCGAGCGCACCGCTCGGTCGGTCAAACGCCACATGGGAGACCCCGCGTGGCATTTCCCGGAATCCGGCGACATCGACGGCAGACGCTACACCGCGCAGGAGATCTCCGCGCGGGTGCTGCAGAAGCTGAAGCGGGACGCCGAGGCGTACCTCGGGGAGGACGTCACCGACGCGGTGATCACCGTCCCCGCGTACTTCAACGACTCCCAGCGCACCGCGACCAAGGAGGCGGGGCAGATCGCGGGCCTGAACGTCCTGCGGATCATCAACGAGCCGACGTCCGCGGCACTGGCCTACGGACTGGACAAGGAGAACGACCAGACGATCCTCGTCTTCGACCTCGGCGGCGGCACCTTCGACGTGTCGCTCCTGGAGATCGGCGAGGGCCTGGTGGAGGTGAAAGCCACCAACGGTGACACCCACCTCGGCGGTGACGACTGGGACCAAGCGGTCGTCGACCACCTGGTGAAGCAGTTCAGGAACGGCTACGGCGTGGACCTGTCCAAGGACAAGATGGCTCTCCAGCGGCTGCGCGAGGCCGCGGAGAAGGCGAAGATCGAACTGTCCTCCGCGACCGAGACCACGATCAACCTGCCCTACATCACCGCGTCCGCCGAGGGCCCGCTGCACTTGGACGAGAAGCTCACCCGCGCCCAGTTCCAGCAGCTCACCGCGGACCTCCTGGAGCGCTGCAAGAAGCCGTTCCACAACGCGATCAAGGATGCCGGGATCAAGGTGTCGGACATCGACCACGTGATCCTGGTCGGCGGCTCCACCCGGATGCCGGCGGTGACCGATCTGGTGAGAGAACTGACCGGCAAGGACCCGCACAAGGGTGTGAACCCGGACGAGGTCGTCGCCATCGGTGCCTCGCTCCAGGCCGGTGTCCTCAAGGGCGAGGTCAAGGACGTCCTGCTGCTCGAC